>JANPFJ010000284.1:0-10654 GCA_031423355.1 Gemmatimonadaceae bacterium
ACCTCGTGGTCGTGGCGCAGAAACCCGTGCGGGATACCTAGCGCCTCGCGGCGACCTCCCGGTCCGCAGTCCTCCGTCCCCGCCATGCGCAAACTCCTGTCTCGTGCCGATCACCTCTTCCTCCTGCTGGCGATACCGTTCAGCATCGGCTTCTCGTTGCTCATTCCGCCGTTCGGCGGTGGCGACGAACAGCATCATTACCATCGCACGGCGGAGATCGCGTACGCCCATCTCCTGAGCAGAAAGACTCCGGTCCCCGCGGGAATCGTGGAGTTCAGGCAGCGCGCCTACACGCTGTATTTCGCCACGCACCCCGACGGGTATTCGCGCCTGGAGTATCAGCGTCTTGCGGCCATCTCGCTCTCCGCAGATCGCACCGATACGTTGCGAGTCAATATCTTCACGGTGCACCATCCCCTGAATTATCTCGCACAATCGATCGCATTTCGCGTTGCCGCGGAACTTGGGGCTCGGCCACTCGTCCTGCTTTACGTCGCACGGATTGCCGGAATGCTGGTGGGCATTCTCCTGGTCTGGCTTGCGATCCGCGTCATGCCAGCGCAGCAGTACGCGATGGCAGCGATCGCCCTCCTGCCAACCGCCGTCACATCGCACAGTACGCTCAACGCCGACGCAGTCACCGACGGCATCGCCCTGCTGTTCATCGCACTCGCAGTGCGAGCGATTGTTCGGAAGACGCCAATGACCGGCAGGGAAACGGGTGCGCTGGCACTCACCGCGATTGGGATCGCATGCTGCAAGGGCGCGTACATCCCACTCGCACTGCTGACCCTTGCCATCCCACGCGACCGGTTCAGCTCCGGGCGACACAGAGCGGCCGCGCTCGCCGCCTGCGTGCTTCCCGCCGTGATTGGCGGTCTTGGATGGATGCTCACCGTCAAGCAGTACCTGTTTACCGGGATTCAGCATACGACGCTCGCCGGCCAGCCGGCGCCGGACCGGCAACTTGCATTCATCCTGCATGACCCAGGCGGATATCTCCGCGTGCTCCATCACACGCTGTTCGAAACCCCATTCCTCTCCACCGCAGCACGCGGACTGTTCGGTGAGTTTTCTCACGGCAATCTGCATTTTCCCGAGTGGGCGTATGCGATGATTGGCACAGCCTTCGTCGCAACGATCCTGCTGGACCAGACGGCAGACGGCGTGACCTACGGCCGGCCCGCACGCGCGATTTCGTTCGGAGTCTTTCTTGCCTGTTTTTTCGGCGCCATCACACTGCTCTACCTCCAGTGGTGCTCCGTCCGTGCGCCGGTCATCAGCGGCTTCCAGGGTCGCTATCTCACACCCGTGCTTCCCCTGCTCGTTGTCGCCGCAAGTCCGCGCCTCAGCGCGACGCCGACCAATGCCGGGATCGCCCTGATCGTGCTCGGGATCGGCGGCCTGTCCACTGCGGCACTCGCGATTCTCGTCGCGCTCTTCGGTATCTGATCCTCGGTCATGCCTTCGGCGGGCGATCATGGCCTGCGAGAAGACGCCAGACACCACCCCGTACCATCGTTTTCAGCACGGTATACCGCCCTGCATGCCTACCGACGCGGGTTCGCTCCGACAGCGTCCCGGACGGCGGTTTTCACGGCCGTAGCTCTCGTCGCGCGTGGACGCGGCGTGAGCGCCGGTCGCTCGGCGCCAGCACACGTGGGAGCGGAGCCATTACCGATTGCGCTCAGGTCACGGAGCAACGCACTTCGCCGGAGCGACGCGCAGGGCCAGGAGAGCAAAAGGCTCTCCGAAAACTCACCGCGTGGCGAGATCGCCACGGCCGCCTGCGCCAGCAGGAGTGCATCGAGGTAATTCGTGGGCCGGGCGGTCACGCCGCCGAGCGGGGCCAGGCGAATGGGCGCTTGCGCCCGATCGCCGTACCGCACATCGAGGACTGCCGCCACGCGCTCACCCCACTCGGGATGGCCGAGCCGCGTCGCAACCTCTGCATCAATCCACCCAAATCGACGCTCACCATTCTCCGCCCGCACCAGGGCGCGGAGCGCGTACGCGGCGGCCAGCTCATCATCGACCGTCACCGCTGCATTCAGCGCGGCACACGCCAAGGGAGCGTCACCTCGTGTTCGTGCAAGCATTGCCAGTTCCACGAGAAGTGGCCCATCGCGCGGCGACAGCTGCACGGCGTCACGCAGGAGTTGCAACGCACGAGTGTCATCGCCATCGATGCGACTCAGTGACGCCCGCCGACGCAAGACGCCAGGGCTCGACCCGTCGAGTTGTATCGCCGCGCTGAGCGCCGCCTCGCCGAGCGATCGGGACCCGGCGGCAAGGTGCGCATCGGCCAGAATCAACTGCGCGGACGAACTGCGCGGGGCGAGCGTCGCCGCCTGGCTTGCCGTGCTGACGAATGTGGACTGAAGTCGGCTCAGGGCGGTGAGGCTTGGATCACGATTCCATTCCACGAGCAACTGCTCGACCCGGGAGCGCCATCGCCAGACATTCGCCGGCGTTGGCGCCAGCTCGGTGGCGCGCGTGAGCGCCGTCCGCGCCCGACTGAGCGCCGCAGGGGTGGAACTGAGCGCCTCTGCCAGTCCGATGGTGTAGACCTCCCCGGCCTCCACACTCCCGAGGCCGGGAGGCGGACTGCCCAACTCCGCGTTCATCGCTCCCGCTGTCAACGCTGCTTTCGCGATCTCCAGCGCAATCCGCGAGATGTCATCGATACGCGCCGAAGCGCGGACGGGCGCCGGCGGACGCGCAGGCGAGCCCGACGTGAACACCGTCCACTGGACGGTGACGGTGTCGCCTTTCCGCTGGACGACACCAGCCAGCAGCCGACCGCCAATCATCATGTTGCGCATATCGCGCATCGCCACCAGAGAGGCTGCGACCTTTCCCCGCACTTCGATACGCGTCAGTGCTGACACTGGCGCGCGTTCTTGCAGCATCTCGCGAATCAACGCGACCAATGCTCGTGCCGCCGCAGCGTCCTCGTCGGGGAATTCACCTTCTGCCATCAAGCGAACCACGACATCTGCCGGTCGCCGGCCATCGAATGGATACGGTGCAGCACCGCGACACCGCGCCGGCACGGAGGCCTCGGGTGTCTGCGCCGCAAGCGCCAACGCCGAAGCGCACAGGGCTCCGAGAGTGAGAAGCGACGCGCGCGAAACGCGATGGCACATCAAGGTTCTCAACACAGCGCTACTGCACCAGGATGAGTCGCTGCGCCGTGCCGATCGTGTTGCCAAGAGCGTTGCCTGGTCCGAGAACAGCCGCAGTCGGCACCGGGTAGCCGACGATTGTTCCCTGAAGATAGCTGTCGTTGAACGCCGAACCTGTCGGCATGTACGGGCAGGTCTCATTCGGGTTGCCACTACCTGGCTGACCACCGCCCCGGAACACGCACATCAGGCGGAATCCCAGCAGGACATTCAGTGTCGCGCTGTTCACTCCCGTTACCGTCACTGCCGAGACGGTGATGTCAACGCCGGGAGTATTGGTGACGGGATCGAAGCAGGTCGCATCACGGGGGCCGTTGTTGCCTCCGGGTGTGAGCTGCACCCGGCAGGTCAGCGCACCGCCGTTGTTCCCGTTCCCATTCAACGTCAGCTGCACCGCATCGGCGGTCGTCCGAGGAATATCGCCCTGCCCCTGCCCTGGCTGCGTCGCAATCGTGTTGTCATTGGTGCTGACGTCATAGTCGGCGGTGCCTTCGCAATTCAGCCCGATGAGGGCGTTCTGGTACTCCTTGCGCGACGAATTGGCGCCAGTCAGCGCACTGAATGTGTTAGGAGCCTGCCGCGCACCAGCACGCGGGTTGCTCACGTTGGGGGAGAGCAACACCGACATGTCGCGCTGGCCCTGTGTCGTACTCACGCGCACCGCGAGCGCATTCACGCCGGCCTGCGACGTGATCGTCAAGCCTCCGCCGAGCAGCGTATTGATGTACGTGAGTTCTATGCCCCACGGCTTGATGCAATCGCGCGACGCCTGATTGCCGATCCATGCCACGCCGCGACGCCGCGGCGTAAGTGAGCTGATGTTGAACAAGCCGCCGAGGCGGAGCGGGGCCTGGCGTTGCGCTGCGGCGCGAACCGCGTTCGTCACGCCACCGCCAGCAGAGAAATTTCCCGTCGCGGGGTCGAAGAACCCGACCTCGACATCGCCATTCGCCAGCGTGATCGCCGACCCGAAGGCGTTGTTCGTCCCCGCTACCGCCGTGGCCTGCGTCAGTTGCGTGCCAACGAAGGTGGGATTCCGCTGTAGCTGCTTGGCGCCGGCGAGCGCGGACGCGTCCGCACCCGTCTGCAGTTCGTTGGCACCCGCATATGCACGCGCGAAGTCCACGCCGAGCGCCGCAAAGCAACCCAACGCCACGATCAACAGCGCGACCAGCACCAGTGTGGCGCCGCGCCGTTCCTCGAATCGCGTCCTTGAGATTCGCATCTCACCCGCTCCCGCCGGGCACACCGGCATCCCGCGCTGTCGCACCAACTCTCGTCACCCAGGAACACTCTGCTTGAAGCGAACGGCACACTTTCAAAGCGGGCGATTCCCGCAAACTGATTCGATCTCGCACTGCGATACCAAAGATGCAGGCAGAAGCTGCATGCGCCCTCCAGACCCATCTACTGGACAAGGATGATCTTCTGCGCCGTCCCGATCGTATTGCCCAGCCCGTTGCCGGCACCGCCGATCGCCGACGTGACAATCGGATATCCAACCAACGTGCCCATCACATAGTTCGTCGCCGGACGGCCCATCGCGGCCAGCCAGGGACAGGTTTCATTCGGGTTCCCGCTCCCCGGCTGTTGCCCCCCGCGGAAGACACACATCAGGCGGAATCCCAGCAGAGTATTCAGTGTCACGGTGTTCACCCCGTTCGGTGACACCGCCGCGACGGTGATATCGACGCCGGCGGTCTGCGTGTTTCCAGGCGCAAAACAGGCGGCGCTGACAGGACCATTGCCGCCGCCGTTGCCGTTGCCACCCGCTTGTGGCGCGCAGGTCGCAATCGCGCCGTTCGGCACCTGGTTCCCGGGCAATGCGAGCTCGATCGCGTTGGCAGTGGTCCTCGGGATGTCGCCGTTGCCCTGCCCCGGCTGCTGACTGATGACGCTTTCGCCGGTGCCAACCTCGTAGTCGGCGGTGCCGTCGCAGTTCTGGCCGATGATCGCGTTCTGGTACTCCTTCCGTGACGCGTTCGCGCCAGTCAGGGCGCTATAGCTGTTCGGTGCAACGTTGGGCGTTCCAAAGGGGTTGTTGATGTTCGGGCCAACCACGACGGTCATCTGTTGCTGGCCAGCCAGCGTGCTTACCAACGTCTCGAGCTGATTGACACCAGCCTCCGAGCCAATGGTCAGTCCACCGCCGAGCAGCGAATTGATGTATGAGAAATCGATCCCCCATGGCTTGATGCAGTCGCGCGTGGACTGATTGCCGATCCATGCCGTGCCGAGGCGGCGCGGCGTGAGTGACGAGAGAGTGAACAGGCCGCCGAGCCGCAGCGCCGTCTGGCGCTGTGCGCCAGTGCGAACCGCGTTCGTCACGCCGCCACCGCCACTGAACGTGCCCGCGACCGGGTCAAAGAAGCCGACATGAACATCGCCGCTTGCCAGTGTGATTCCGCTGCCAAATGCGTTGTTTGTGCCAGCTACGACCCCTGCCTCCGACAGCTGCGCGCCGGTGAAGGCCGGATTGTTCTGCAGCTGCTTGGCGCCAGCCAGTGCCGACGCGTCGGCCCCGGTCTGGAGTTCATTCGCGCCGGCATATGCGCGCGCGAAGTCGACGCCGAGCGCCGCCATGCATCCCAATACCACGACGAGGATTGCGACCAGCACCAGTGTCGCACCACGCCGCGACCGATTCAACGCTCTCTCCCGGCCCATGACGCCTCCCCTCCGTCAGCACCGACGCTGACACATACGTGGACTCGCACCAACGCGAGCACAGCATCCACACCACGAAACCCCACGCACACTGACCGCATTCTCCGCTGCGCCGATCTGCCGTCGCTCAGCATGACGGCTGATCGGCTACTTGAACTCCTTCACGAACGCGATCACCGCCGGTCCCAGCACCACCACCATCAGCGCCGGAAGGATCAGGAACGCCAGCGGAATCACCATCTTCAGGGCGGCCTTGGCGGCCCGTTGTTCTGCACGCTGGCGCCGCTTGAGCCGAAGCGATTCCGCGTTGACGCGCAACACCCGCGCTATCGACGTGCCGAGGCGCTCGCATTGCACCATGCTCGAGACGAGGGTACGCAGCTCTTCGACACCGGTACGGCGGTACAGGCTCTGCAGGGCCTGCTCGCGCGGCATGCCGGCGTTGACGCGTCGCACCACCTGCGCCATCTCCATCGAGAGTTCCTGATGCGACGAGAAGAGGTCGCGGGAGGTGCGGATCATCGCGGCATCGAGGCTGACACCGGCCTCCACGCACACGACGAGCAGATCGAGGGCATCCGGGACCGCGCGGCGAATCTTGTCGGAGCGCTGCGTGGCCAGCCGATCGAGGAGCGCCGGCGGCCCGAACAGACCGAACACCACCGAGATCCCGACCAGTGACATATACAGGACGACGTCGTCACGCGGCCCCAGCGTGACGGCGAGAATTGGCAACAACGCCAGCGACGCCACGCGGATGGCCCCGAACAACACGGGCGCGGCCGCCCCATCGAGGCCGGCGTGAATCAATCGTTCCGCCGACTTTTCTCCTGACAGTGTCTCCGTCGGCAACCGCTCCGACAGCCAGGACGCCAGGCGCGACACGCGGTCCTCATCGGGATTGAGCAGCAGCCGGGCGACCATCCGTTCGTTCTCTTCGGTCGTGTCGGGACCGATCCGCGACACCACCTTCCTGCGGCTGCTCTCCGCCAGCGTCACGAAGACCGCGGTCGCGATCGCCACGATTGCCGTCAGGATCAGGAAGACCAGCGACAGCGGCACCTCACTCCAGTCAAATGCACGGATGGCGTCTATCATCACATCTCCGCGTCAGCGATGCGCATCATGATGATGTACCCCAGCAGCATCGACACGCCGGCATAAACCAGCATGCCGCGCCCAAGCTCGGTGGTCGTCAGCGGTGCGGTATAGCCAGGGCTCATGATCGAGATCGCGAAAAACACCAGGAACGGCAGGGCGCAGAGCACGTACGCTGAAAGCTTCGGTTCCGCCGTCAGCGTCTCGACGTTGCCCCGGAACGCGAGTCGCGTCCGCACCAGCGTGGCGATGTTGCCAAGCAACTCCGTCAGGTTGCCACCGGTCTCGCGCTGAAGCAGCAGCGCGGTCACGAACATGCGCGCATCATCCGTCCCGATCCGCTCCTGCAACGCGAGCAACCCGGTGCGCACCTCGATGCCGAGCCGCGCTTCATCGTGGAAGCGCAACAACTCCGGCCCTAACGGTGCCATCGTCTCCTTGCCCGCGAATTCAATGCCCGCCTGGAGCGAGTAGCCGGCCTTCAGCGCGTTGATCAGCAGGTCGAGCGCCTCCGGCAACTGCTCGGTGAAGCGCCGCTTGCGCAGTTTCTTCCGCTGCTCGAGCACCAGCAGCGGCACCGGCAAGCCGATGAGCAGTCCGATCGTCGAGAAGAACGCGCCCCCATACCACTGACCCAGCGTCAGCCCGATCAGGCCACTCAGCACCACGAACAGCGCCACTTCTCCCGGGCGCTGCCGGGAGCCGGCCTGCGCAATCTGCCGCTCGAGCCAGAACGCCATGCCGCGGCCGGTCAGCAACTGATCAAGGGCCGGGATATCCGACACCCGAGAATCACGCAGGATCGTCGTCGGCGACGCTGACCGCAGCAAGCCACCGCCATCGACTGGCACTCCGCCGAGGCGAACGCGCACCGTGTCGGCCGAGGCCAGCCGGCGGCGATTCACGAAGACGAAGCCGCCGACCACCAACGCGAGCACGGCCACGAAAACGCCGACGAGGATCAGAGCATTCGTATCCACGGAGGCCTCACCTGACCCGGAAGAGATCCGACGACAGTTCGATGCCGCGCGTACTGATCATGTCCGCGAACAGCGGGCGGACACCCGTCGCCTCGAACTCACCATGCACGCGCCCCTCGGCATCCACACCACGCCGGCGATAGCGGAAGATTTCCTGCGCGGTCACAATCTGCTCTTCCATGTTCGTGATCTCCGTAATGCTGGTCACCCGGCGTGACCCATCGCTCATGCGCGAGACCTGCACCACCAGGTGCAGCGCCGACGCGATCTGCTCGCGGATTGCGCGCGTGGGCAGGTTGGTACCGGCGAACAACACCATCGTCTCGATACGGGACAGCGCGTCGCGTGGCGTGTTGGCGTGAATCGTGGTCAGCGATCCCTCGTGACCGGTATTCATCGCCTGCAGCATGTCCAGTGCCTCGCCTGAGCGCACCTCGCCGATGATGATACGGTCCGGCCGCATCCGCAGCGCGTTTTTCACCAGATCGCGTGCCAGCACCTCGCCGCGGCCTTCCGTGTTCGGCGGACGCGTTTCGAGCCGCACCACGTGTGACTGCTGGAGGCGCAGCTCGGCGGCATCCTCGATCGTCACGATGCGCTCGTGCGACGGGATGAAGGCCGACAGGGCGTTCAGCATCGTGGTCTTGCCAGATCCGGTGCCGCCGGAGATGATGATGTTGAGGCGGGACACGACGCAGGCCGCCAGAAAGCGCAGCATCTCCGGCGTCATCGCGCCATACTCCACCAACTTGTCCGGACCGATCGTCGCGCCGAAGCGACGGATCGAGATCACGGGGCCATCGAGCGCCAGCGGGGGAATGATCGCGTTGACACGCGACCCGTCGGCGAGGCGCGCGTCGACCATCGGTGACGACTCGTCCACCCGTCGCCCGACCTTGCTCACGATGCGATCGATGATCGCCATCAGATGCGCATTGTCGCGGAAGACCACGCTGGTGCGCGACAGCTTGCCCTTCCGCTCCACATAGACAGACTTCGGGCCGTTGACGAGGATATCGCTGATGGTCTCGTCGCGCATCAGCGGTTCGAGCGGACCAAGCCCGGTGACTTCCCAGACGATCTGCTCGACCACGCTGTCGCGCTCGGCCGCGCTCATCGGCGCCTGCTCGGAGCGCAGGAACTCGAGCACCGCCGCCCGGATCTGCTGGACCAGGGCCGCCTCGTCGCGAATCTTCTCCAGCGCCGAAAGATCGAGCCGTTCGATCAGGCGGGTGTGCAGCTCCCGTTTCAGCTTGTCAACGGTCGCGCTTTCCGATTGGACGACCACGGCCTCGGGAATCGAGCGCAGCCCGGCCAGCAGATCCACCGACGGGCCACCCTCACCGGGCGGCTGTCCATTTCCATTGGCATGCGTGTCGGGCGCCGGTGCCTCATCGGGCGGCGGCGACGTGCGTCCCAGCAGGCGATCGCGGAGTGATGGAGCCATGTGGTACTATCTCCTGAGCAGACCGAAGAGTCGGCTGCGTCGCGAGGTGCCATTCGATGCGACGGAATCGTTGGTCGCACCCGTGGCATTGGAACCCGACGCCGGCGGCGCCAGAAGTCGAGCCGCCAGCGCGTCGTACGACCTGGCAAGGGCAGATCCCCCAGCATGGCTCAGGAACGGTACGCCCTGTGCCTGCGCCTCACTCGCATTCTGGAAATCATTCGGGATCCGACCGTCGATCGTGCGCCCGAGCACTTTCTGCGCCTCGGCGATATCGATGACCTTCGTCGATCCCTCACGATTGATCACGAGGTGAATCTTGTCGTCGTCGTACCCCAGTTCGCGGAAGACATTCAGGCTGCGCTTGGCCACGACCAGGGACGAAACCTGCAACTGCGCAACCAGCAGGATCCGGTCCGACGCATCCAGCGTCGCGACCGTCCGCGGGTCAAAGGCGTGCTCGCAATCGACAATCGTGTGTTCGTACGTGTGTCGGCAGTGATTGAGCAACGATGTGATCAGGTCACCGGTCAGGATCGGCGCCAGATCGAGCCGGTCCGTCGAGGCCAGCACCGAGAGCCCATCCGGCCCCGCGGCGGCGACCGATTGGATCAGGTCCCGGTCGATGCGATCCATCTTCTGCGCGAGTTCACCGATATCGTATTCGGGGCGGAGATTGAGCTGCAGGGCAACGTCGCCAAGCCCGATCACCAGATCGACGATCACCGCTCGCTTGCCGCGTGTCCGGGCAATCGCATGCGCCAGATTCACCGCCACGGTGGTGCAGCCCTGACCACCCTTCGGGGCAAAGACGGCGGTGATTTCGCCCCGCACCGGCGCCAGTGCCCAGCGGCGTTCGAGACGCGCAATGGCGCCGCTGAATTCCTCGACGCTCGCCTTCGACGTCAGGAATTCCGAGATGCCGGCACGCATGGCATTCAGCACGACATCTGCGCTCGCCTCCGCGGCCGTGCCGATGATGGCCAGAGAGGGCGTATCGCGCATCACGGCCTCGAGCGCGAGCTTCTCGCTTCCCTCCGCCACGCGGATCGGCAGCATCAGCAGTTCCATTGGCTGCTTCTGCATCGCCCGCAGCGCAGCCGCGAGCGAGTCCACACGCGTAGGCGAAGCGAAGCCCAGGCGCAGCAGCGCAGCGACCAACGGCTCCGGACTCTCGAAAGCCCCAGCGACGAGCACACACTGACGCATGCGGGTTACCGTCAGTCCTGTGGTGGAATCTTGGGAGGCGACGCGGGGGGCGCCGACTCGGGCAG
>JANPFJ010000285.1:0-43459 GCA_031423355.1 Gemmatimonadaceae bacterium
TCCATCACACAGCGTCGCCTGCTTGGTCAGCAACTCCGCGAGTACTCGCTCATCACCTGGTTCTTCGAGCGGTTGTTCTGGGTACTGCACCAGCTCTCGCCCAGCCGGCTGGTGCGGCAGGGGCGGGTTGACCACGTCAATTCGGAGAGTTTTCGGCAGGATCCGACGGGGTCGATCGTCCGCCGCTCCCGGCGCGTCGAGGCGTACATGCTGGCCTGGTTCGTGATCGAAGGCGGCATGCTTGCGGTCGCCGCCGAGGCGGTACCGGTGCCACTGTGGATTCCCCGAATGCTGATGGTGATCCGGATCCTCGACATCTTCCAGACGTCCGTGAACATGAGTGTGTTCGATCAGCTGCGCACGCATGAACGCCTGGTGATCTCGTCCGCCGTTCGCACCCTCGTGCTGAGCTTCCTCAACTACCTCGAGTTGCTCCTCTGCTTTGGCATCGTATACGCAACGATGCCTGGTGCACTCGTCGGATCCACGGGGTGGCTGGACGACATGTACTTCAGCATCGTGACGCAGCTGACGATCGGCTACGGGGATATCCGGCCCGTGGGCTGGGCGCGTTTCGTCAGCGTGGCGCAGGGGCTGGTCTCGGTGGCGTTCACGATCCTCATCCTTGGACGGATCGTGTCGGTGCTGCCGAAGATTGGCAGCGTGATGAAGCACTCCGGCGACAGCGACTGAGTTCGGCCGCTTGCCTGAGGATGCCGCGGGTGCCGCGCAGACGTAAGCGCGCGGCGATTGCGACGCGGCCCTTCCGGCCCGGCGGCGACCCTAGACCGGGTTGCCGCAGGACTCACGAATGACCAGCTCGCAGCGGAGCCGGATGTCGTGCGCGGGGAGTTCGCGCGACGTGACCCGGGTGAGCATCATCGACATCGCCACTTCACCGATCGCGAGCGTCGGCTGCCGGTACGTCGTGAGCGGCACCGGAAGCAGCGTGGCGTAGTCGACATCGTCGATGCCAACCAGCCGCAGATCCTGTGGGACACGCACACCGAGGCGAAGCAGCGTGTGCATCAGTCGTCCCGCCGTCCGATCATTGGCGCAGACGATCGCGTCCGGCGTGTGGGTGCGCAGCATCTCCTTCACGGCCTCGGCGTCGCCCGGGTCGAGCCGCACCCCGTCGACCGCCTCCGATCGCGTCCGCATGGCGCGTCGGTATCCCGACTCGCGCGCGTCGACCGTCGGCGCGCTCTCCGGCTGGCGCACGAAGATCACCCGCTCTGCTCCGCGCTGCAGCAGATGCTCGGTCATCACGTATCCGGCACGTCGGTTGTCGATGCCGACCAGATCGTGGCGACCGGGATCGGGATACGGCGTCACGGGGCGGTCCAGCAGCACGACCGGAATGTTGGCGTTATCCAGCGCGCGGATGATCTGGTGATTGATGTCGCCGGGGGCAGGTGACATGCCGACTGGCGCGAAGAAGACGCCATCGACATGTCGCTCGATGTACTGCTTGCACAGTTGCCAGGCGCGTTCACCGCGCCGTTCGACGCCGGCCGCGACGCCGTCGACCGGGGCACTCCCCCACACCAGCGCATGTTCGTGCGCCAGCGGCGAGGCCATCATGCCGCGACAGATCGACTCGTAGATGTCGGTCTCGCCAAGATCCGCAATCAGCAGACCGAACGAACGCGCCGAGCCGGTCCTGGAGCGACTGACGAAGCTCCCCGAACCGGCTCTGCGACTGATCACACCGGCCGCCTGCAGGTCGCGCAGCGCGCGACCGACCGTAATCCTGCTGTGCCCGAAGCGTTCAGTCAGCAACGCTTCACTTGGCAGGCGCTCGCCCTCCTTCCATCGGCCGCTCTGAATTTCGTTCAGAAGCGTGACGAAAACTTCGTGGTGCTTGCTTGGCGCAGGGCGAGCGCTCGAGGCGGCCATCGAACTGTTCGGTGAAAGGAGAACTCCGAACATAACAGCTGGTTAACGCTGAGTCCGGCCCCGCAGGGTGCCCTGACTACGGCCGAGGGTCCAGGTTCCGTTGGCCAGCTTGGCTGTACCGCCGGCGTTCTGGTTGTCGAGCACGAGCGTCAGCAGGCCGGACGAGGTTTCGCCCTGGAGGACGAGGTTGGCATCGATCACCGTGACCGTCATTGGAACCGTGCTGTTCTCGCCGGCCATGTCGACCGTGGCGAGGAGCGCGCCGGCCGAATCCGCGACGGTGATCTGACGCGGGAAGGCCGAGTTGGTCGGGGTGCCGAGGACGTCATAGACAGCGAGAATGCGAACCGGATTCGCGGCGGTGAGGCTGGTAGGCTTGGCGACCACGGTCCTGGTATTGAGGGCCGTCTGCTGCGCGGCGAGTGGCTGGGCAGCAAGGGTGAGGGTCGAAGCGGCCGCGAGGGCTGCGAAGAGTGGGCTGGTGCGCATGTGGATTCTCCTTGAGAAGATGATACCTCAGATAGTTATAACAAGTACAGGCCAGCAACATCATTACTTGCTATACTTTACTAACATCGGCACCCGAATGCAAGACTTGAGCGCCCTCGTCACCCGAGCGTTACGCTCGGCGACAGAATTGCCTTGTTATATCAGATTTCATGCCTTGACCTCCTGAAGGGTCGAGAACCGATTGCCGACGCGCGTGCACGAAGGAGAGACAGAAGCACGGCCCAAGGTTCGAATCCACCGCTCAGACGCCCCGATCGTGCACCCCTCAAGCAAGGCGCAAAAGCCGGCCTGAGATTTCATGTACGGCGCGCCGTGCGTCTGGTGTCAGGCGCACCTCGCGCGCATACTCGGGCCAATGTCCGCCCGTTCACGTCCGCACCGGCGCTCCGCGCCAGGAAAGCCCACGCCATGGCCCGCGCCCGGTCCAAGCCCGAACCGCTCTACATCGGCATCGGTGGCCACATCGTCTGCCTGCACCCCACCACCGGCGCCGAGATCTGGCGGACCAAGCTGAAGTCTGCGGCCTACGTCACGCTCCAGGTCGCGGACGGCAACGTCATCGCGGGCGCCGGCGGAGAACTGTTCTGCCTCGACCCGCGCACGGGCGAGATCCGCTGGCACAACAAGCTGAAGGGGCTCGGGCTCGGGGTCGTCGCATTCGCCGGGAGCGACATCGCCGCCATCCAGGCGGCGGTCGCGGCACAAGCTTCCACGACCACGGCCGCGACCATGTGAACGCCGTGGCATGTACGTCCCCGCGTGCACTACGCGCCGAACCACCGCTCCGCGCGTAACTGATCCCAGATCCCGCGAACCACGCGCGCGCCGCCGTCGCGTACCTTCGCCGCGTCGTCCACCGCCAGCTCGCCATTGAACAGCTGGAAATAGCCCTGCGTCACCACGTGGCGAACGGCGAGGCCGTGCGCATACAGCAGGTTCTGGAGCGGCTCGGGACCGGGCAGACCGCTGCCCATCAGGAACCCGCTTACATCAATGCTGCACAGATCGGCCTTCGCCCCGACCGCGAGGCGCCCCAGGTCGGGGCGGCGCAGGCCATCCGCCGCAACCACGGTCGCCCCATCAATCGCGTCCCGAATCGTCGGCAGCCGAAGTGACGTTCCGGTCGATGTGTTGAGCAGCCGCGCGCGCGCCCGGCCACAGATCACCGCCAGCTTCATGTTCTCGACGTAGTCGTTCGAGTGCGTGTCGATGCCAACGTTCGTCAACACTCCGGCCGTCAGCGCCTCCGGATACGGTTGCGATCCACTCGACGCCCCCGCCCCGCCGCCCGACGGGCAATGCGCGTACACTCCACCGCGCCGCTTCATCACGGCCCAGTCCTCGGCGCTTGCTCCGGTCATGTGTGCGCCGAAAAACGGACCGTCGAATGCCCCGAGATCCTCGAGCCACGCCGCAGGTGATCGCTGCCAGAGCCGAGCCGTGGTGCGAGCCTCGCCCGCCCCCTGTGCCAGATGGGTGTGGATGCCGTTCCCAAGGGTCTTCGCCGCCGCGACGACGGCGCGCATCGTGTCCGGCGTGTGCGTGTCAGTGGCGTGCGGCGTCATCATCGGCCGGATCAGCCCGTCCTCGGCCCCGTTGTTCGCCAGCGCGAATCGCAGATTCGCCTCGATCTCCACCAACGTATCGCGCACACTGTCGAACAACGGCTGATCGCCTGTCCGGCGCCAGATCGGAAACAACCGCGCCGTGCCGGGCACCATGCCACCTGGAAACCCGCGGACGTGCCACCGCCGCGCCACGCGCACGTAACTCTGCGCCTGCTTCAGACTGAGACTCATCTCGACATGCGTGGTGCACCCCGACCGCAACAACTCCGCCATGTTGTAGGCGGTGATGGCATCGAGATCGTCATCCGGCAGCGCCTCGAGCAGCTCGAGTGGCCGTTGGTACGACCGGCCCCCCTCGATGATGCCTCGCGTCGGGCTCCCGGACGCGGTATGGGTGTGACCCGAGATGAGCCCGGGCAACAGCAGCTGCCCGCGCGCATCGACGCGAGGCACATTGCCCGCGATACGGCCTTCGACCACCGCGACGATGTCGTTGTCTCGCACCCGGACCGACACGTCGGGCACCAGGACCGCCGCGCCATTGCGGTGGACGAGCGCCCACGACGCTTCGATCACGAAGTCGCGACCCGGAGCGCGGGCGCGTGATGCGGCGACGGCGTCAAGGTGCCCGGCAGGCAGCAGCGGTACCGCCGCCAGCGCGCCGCGACGCAGCAACTCGCGTCGACTCCATTTCGCCTCTTCGCCTGCCTGCTGCGAATGATCCTCTTCCCTCATGCACGTTCGAAGCGAGGGTCCACTGCGGCCCGCCGATGTGTCTCGTCGCTCATTGGTGTCTGCTCCGATGCGTTGTCACCGTCCTGCATCCGTATCGTGCGGAACCGCAGGTACGACATGCTGCACCGTTCGGGCCCACTCAGCCACGGCGCCGATGTCATCGGGCGTCGTGCGACAGCAGCCCCCGATGAGCGTGGCGCCTGCCTCGTACCAGGCACGCGCGCCCTCGACCAGTGATTCGCCGCTCGGTGCGTCGATCCAGCATTTCCCGACCGCATCCCACGTCTCGCCCGAGTTGGGATAGACGACGATCCGTGCCGCGGTGACGGCTCGCACAGCTCGCACCAGCGATGCAACGTGCTGCGGCGCCGTACAGTTGATGCCGACGGCGACGACCTGTGCGTGCGCGCCAACCTCGGCAGCAATCGGCGCAAACGGTTCGCCACTCGAGATCCTCGACTGATCACGCGCCGAAAAACTGATCCAGGCCCGTGTCGCGGGGTGCCGCTCGAGACACCGCAGCAGCGCGCGCGCTTCCGACGCGCAGGGAATGGTTTCGCACGCCAGCAGATCGGCTCCACTGCGCGCGAGCACGTCGAAGCGAGGCTGGTGCCAGGCCGCCAACGCATCCTCATCGAGAGTGTACTCGCCGCGATACTCGGATCCATCGTTCAGATACGCGCCATACGGGCCCACTGACGCCGCAACCAGCGGGCGCGCGCGATCGCGATGATTCCCGGGATCGTCCCAGAACGCATCGCGCGAGTCGATCGCGATCGAGACCGCGCGCTGCAGCAGCGCCGTGGCGCCGGCGGCGTCGATCCCGCGGCGTGCAAGCGCCTCGAAGGTTGCCTGATACGTGGCGGTGATAGCCACATCGGCACCAGCCGCAAAGTACGCATCGTGTACTGCCCGAACGAGATCCGGGCGCTCGATCAGCGTGCGCCCGGACCAGAGCGGGTCACGGAGATCGGCGCCGCGGCGTTCCAGTTCGGTGGCCAGCGCGCCATCGAGCACCACGACGCCACGAGTCGCGAGGAACGGCGCGAAGAGATCGCTCACGCTGGTGGCGGCGCGGGGTTCTGTGACGCGGAGACGCGGCGAGCGATGAATCGCAGGAGCAGGACGCCGACAATCAGCGACGGAATTGAGACCGCGAGAAACCCCTGCATGCCGCCGCTTCCGCCGCCGATCCCCAGTCCCCACACCGTGAAATAGCCACCACAGCCCGTCATGAAGAGGCCGAGCAGCCCTCCGACGAGCAGCGCCACACCGATCAGCACTCGTTTCACACCACACTCCGCTGGATCTGGAAGAGTTGCTCCACCTCGGCGCGACGCTCCTCGAGCAGCGTGCGGCGATCGTCACGATACAACAGGTTGAACGACTCGAACGGAATGATACGACCATCCGGCTGCACGATGTGGACACAGCTCTTTTTCATCGCGCGCACATCGAACGCGGTCGCGTCCATGAACGCCATGATCAACACCCGAAAGACGCTGTCGTAGCCGACACTCGGCGGCGCATCGATGCCCGGCAGGCAGCAGAGCAGCGAGGCGAGGTGCTTCGCCTGCGCTTCGGGTGAGTGATTGGTCGCGAAGAGCCGGAACACCTGATCCTTGAGCGCCGGGTCCTGCTCGAACACGATCGTGTTCCGTTCGCCGGCCAGCAGCACGTCGGGGCCGATGAATCGCGTCAGTGGTGTGATGCCGTCGGCGGTACGCAGGGCGTAGCCCATCGCCAGCGCATCCGGGTTGCACGGCACCGGGATCACATCGTCCGGCTGAAAGATCGGACACTGGTCGAGCAGGCGCTGGCGCACATCGGTCAGCGTCAGCCGTGCGGCCTTCTGTTCGACGCCATCGATGCGGCCTGCGAACTGAATCGGCTGCAGCGTGACGCCACGCACACACGAGTGCTGCGTGGCCCACGCAATCACATCGCCGATCTGATGATCGTTCACCCCCGCCGCCACCGTCATCACCAGCGTCGTCGAGAGCCCGACCCGATCGAGGGCGGCAACGGCATCCTCGCGGATCCGGCGGAGATCAGCCCCGCGCAGCGTCATCAATGCCTCGCGCTCGAGCGAATCGAACTGCAGATACACTTCGAATCCCGGCGCGTACGTCGCCAGACGCTCGGCAAACCCCGGCTCGGTCGCGATCCGGATGCCGTTGGTATTCAGCATCAGGTGCTTGATCGGGCGGCGCTTTGCGGCATCGAGGATGGCGAAGAAGTCCGGATGCGTCGTCGGCTCGCCGCCCGAGATCTGCACCACATCGGGTTCACCTTCGTTCGCCACGATCGCATCCAGCATGAACTCGATCGTGGCGAGATCGCGTCGTTCGGTGCGGTGCGGCCCGCTGGCGGCGTAACACACGGGGCACGACAGGTTGCAATGATCCGTGATCTCGAGGATCGTCAGACACGAGTGCTGCATGTGGTCGGGGCAGAGCCCGCAATCGTATGGACAGCCCCAGGCCATCTCGGTGTTGAATCGCTCCGGCATCTCGGGCGGCTTGATGTACACCTCGCGACCCATGCGCCAGAACGCGGCGTCAGACGCAACCAGAACTTTCGTCTGTCCATGCGCCGGGCACCACTTGTACATCCACACCACGTTGTCGCGGATCACGAGTTTCCCTTCGATACGTCGAAGGCATTCGTCGCAAAGCGAGACGACGTGATCGTAGTAGAGATAGGGCCGGGTTTTCGGCATCGCGTCTCAGGTAGTGGGAAGCGGTGGCACGCCAGGAGCGGACACGGTGATGCGACGTCTGAGCAATGCGCCGAACCATGCAAGTCCAAGCAGCGCGGCCCACTGAATAGCGCTCAGTCCACCGTAGAGTGCCACTGGGAGCGTCCCCGCCGCCACCGGTCCGAACGGCGGCTTGAGCCACTCCAGGCCGAGTCGGAGCGCGCAGTAGCCGAACAGCAGCGCTGCGTAGCGGGCGCCGGCACGGTCGCGCCAGCGGTCCCGGATCGCCACGAAGAGGAGCAACACGCCGAGGATCTCGTACGCCGCGACGGGGTGCCGGGAGATGCCGTCACCGTAGTCCCAGCCCCACGGCAGGCTGGTGGGATTGCCGTACGTCTGGTCCCACAGGCCTGAGAGCTGACATCCGAGACGACCGATGACGAGGCCAATGACGATCGGCGCGACCCAGGCGTCGCCGGTCGCGGTCCGCCAGCCGATGGCGCGCTTCCCGAGTTCGACGGCAAGAGTGCCACCCAGAAAGCCACCGAGTACAGACTTGCCACCGAGCCAGAGCGCCAGGTCTCCACCACTCCGCAGTGCCGGCAGCTGCTCGAGGACGTGCAGCCCCTTGCTGCCAAATGCGGCGCCAAAGACCGCGCAGGCGAGCAGAAGGAAGCGATCCCGCGGAGGTGGCTGCGGCTGGGCCACCTCGGCACGCCAGTACCACCGGGCGGCCGCGAAATAGGCAAGCGATTCGAGCAGCAGGTGCGTGAGCGCGCCTGAGGGTGCAGTGGTCACGGCGGAAAGCTGGCATCCGCACCACTGTCGCGCACGGTCTGCTCCGCCTGCACGGCGCAGACCGCCGCACAGGCGCGGTGGTGGGCGAGTATTCGCGGGCCGCGGGCCGGGATGCCGCGACAGCCGGCCGCACCATAATTTCCATATTCGGTTTGCTCGCGCGCAGCGCCGGAAGGCGAGGGGTCCTCCGTCGTTGTGCCTCCATTGCAGCGCGACTGCGGCCAGGCCGACGCATGTCGTCCCACACACACCTGAAGAACTGCTGATGTTTCTTTCATCGGAACCCGGCAGCCCAACCGACTTCGACTTCTTCGTTGGTGACTGGGATGTGCACCATCAGCGCCTGAAGGAGCGCCTGACCGGGTGCACCGCGTGGGAGCACTTCCCGGGGCGCACCTCAGTGCAGCAACTCCTTGGTGGCTGCGGTAACGTCGATGACAACCTGCTCGAGCTGCCGGGAGGCACGTATCGGGCAGCCACCCTCCGCTCCTTCGATCCGACGACACAGACATGGTCGATCTGGTGGCTCGACGCGCGCCACCCAGGATCACTCGATGTGCCGGTGGTCGGTCGATTCGAAAACGGCATCGGCACGTTCCTCGCCAACGACACACTCGACGGCAATCCGATCATGGTGCGCTTCCGCTGGTCGATACCCACTCCGGATGCGCCGCGATGGGAGCAGGCGTTTTCGCCGGACGGTGGCAACACCTGGGAAACGAACTGGATCATGGAGTTCACTCGCCGACCGGAGCCCGCAGGTGATTCTGCGCTCATGACGAGTCACGAAGTACGGCAGCAGGGCCTGGTGGTCTTCGCCAAGAACAAGAAGAAGGTCTCCGCGTTTTATCAGGCGACGCTTGAACTGGAGGTGCGGGAATCGGCGTCTTCGCACGATCTGCTCCAGGGTCGCGGGCACGAGGTCGTGGTGCATAGCATCCCGCGGAAGTACGCCTCCGGGATCACAATCGCGAAGCCGCCGCAGCCGCGGGACGAGACGCCGTTCAAGCCCACGTTCATCGTGGCGAGTCTGGCCGCGGTGCGTGACGCGGTCGAGAAGACCGGCGGCTTCCTCAAGCCGGACAGCGCCGCCTGGCGCTTTCGAGGCCACGTCGTGCTCGACGGGTGGGACCCGGAGGGCAACATCGTGCAGTTCAAGTCCCCGGAATCATGACTCATGTTCCGACGACGTCTGATTCAGCAGACCAGACGGACCTTGCCGCGCAAACGACCGCGATGCGCGAGGCCTTCCCTCGGGGGCTCGGCGCCCCGGCGCTGCGTGCACTCGCCGCGGCTGGGCTGACGTCGCTCGAGCGCGTGGCAACGGTCACGGAATCCGAGCTTCTGCGGATGCATGGCATGGGGCCGAAGGCTGTGCGCATTCTGCGCGATGCGCTGCGACTGCACGGCCTGTTGATGCCGCCGTGAGCTTCTGCCGCCTGCCACTGCGAGGCAGCTCAACACCACCGGACACCGCATCGCTCTCACCACAGCTACGCCCCCCGGACCGTTCCCACCAGAGTCTCCCATGTCACACCGCGTACTCGTCCTGTTTGCCTTTGTGATCAGCAGCGCCTGCCTTCAGGCGCAGCCCGTTCGCATCACTGGCACTCTCGTCGTCACCAACAAGACGCCGTCCACCGCAACGATTGTCGACGCGGAGAGCGGCGCTGTGCTGGCAACACTGCCAACCGGAAATGGCCCCCACGAAATCGTGATCGCGCGCGACGGCAGTATCGCCATCGTGACCGACTATGGCGCGCAGGTCCCGGGCAGCTCATTGACGGTCATCGATGTGCCAGGCCGCCGCATTGCGCGCACGATTTCACTCGGCGAGTACCGCCGGCCACACGGCATCGCGTTGCTGCCGGGTGACACGCTGGCCGTGGTGACGTCCGAGACGAATCGTGTGGTTCTGATCGTCAACATTCGTTCCGGCGCGATTGTTCGCGAGATACCGACCACGCAGAACGGTTCGCATATGGTCGCCGTGACCGGCGATGGCCGCCGCGCGTGGACGGGCAACATCGGCAGCAACACCGTCTCGGAGCTCGATCTGACGACCGGTGTCGCGTTGCGCACTATCGCGGTGCCGGCGCAGCCGGAGGCGATCAACGTGACGCCCGACGCCCGGCAGGTGTGGGTTGGCAGCAACGCCACCGGCACCGTGAGCGAGGTCGATGCGGGGACGGGAACGGTTTCAACAGTGGCGACGGGACTTGGCTGGCCGTATCGCGTGCTGTACTCGCCCGATACGTCACTCGTTCTGCTTCCCGACCTGCGTGGCGAGGCATTGCGATTCATCGCTCGCGGCACGCAGAAGGAACTGGCGCGTCTTTCGCTGACCGGCAAGGCGCCGCAGGGGATCACGTTCGCGCCGGATGGACGGACCGCGTTTCTCTCGTTCAGCGCCACCGGCAAGGTCGCGGTGATCGATATCGCCACCCGCACCGTGCTGCGGGAGCTGGAGGCGGGGCAGACGCCGGACGGTGTGGCATACACCACGCGACGCGTCGCGCCGTGAGTCACGTACCGCGCGGCACACACCAAGGGGCACTCATGCTCAAGTACCGGCGCAGCGAGGGA
Organism: Gemmatimonadaceae bacterium; assembly: GCA_031423355.1. Classification (GTDB taxonomy): domain Bacteria; phylum Gemmatimonadota; class Gemmatimonadetes; order Gemmatimonadales; family Gemmatimonadaceae; genus JACMLX01. The sequence continues at coordinate 10,798 of JANPFJ010000285.1, forward strand.
GGCGCGTGCGCGGCAGCTACGCGTGCCTCACTGTGCGGCGGCTGACACCTGCGCGCGCGCCGCGTCGAGCATCGAGGCAACATCCAGCGACTCGTGCTCCGGAATCCCGTTCCACGCACCACCCTGTACGAGATCCGCAAACGACTCCGCTTCCGCCCGAAAGCCATTGACGCCAGGCACCTCGATGCTCTCGATCGGTGCCAGACGATCCGGCCCCCGTCGGATTCGGATCACCGGAGCGATCTCCGTGGTGTGATTCGCATAGGTGGTTTCGATCACACCGTGATCGCCAGCGATCAGAGCCTGCCGGTGAATTACCGTCTCGAAACTGCATGCAGCCTGCGCGAGCATGCCATCGGCAAAGGAAAGTGACACGATCGCCGCCCGATCCACGCCGAGCGGATCCCACACCCCCTGGGCGTGCAACGCGACAGGCGCACCGCCGGACAACATCCGAATCAGACTCAGCGGATAGCTGCCAAGATCCATCAGGGCGCCGCCAGCCAGCGCGGGATCGAATCGGATGTTGCCGCGATCGGTCAGGGTGAAGCCGAATGACGCGTGGATGGTCCTCACCCGGCCGATCGCCCCCTCGCGAATCAATCGCTGCATCATCAACGTCTGAGGCTGCGACCGGTACGGATACGCTTCAACCAGATGAACATCGCAGCGTCGCGCGGCCGCGAACATGCTGACCGCCTCAGCGTGTGATGCAGCCAGCGGTTTCTCGCACAACACGTGCTTCCCGCACTCCATGGCGCGCATGGACCATTCGGCGTGCATGCCGTTGGGCAGCGGGTTGTAGACTGCGTCGATCGCTGTGGACTCCAGCATCGCGTCGTAACTGCCGAACGCGATCGGAACACCACATTCACGCGAAAAATGACTGGCGCGTTCGGTGTCCCGACTTGCGATCGCCACCGCGGTGACACGCGTCGAGCCGGTGAGCCCCGCCACGAAGTTCCGCGCGATACGTGCGGTACCGAGGATGCCGAGCCGGAGCACGCCGTTCACGGGCCGACCGTCGGATTCTTTACGGCGAGGAAGCGATCGATTGGCGTCACCGCAATCGTCCGAGCAAGTCTGCCACAGCCGCGTCAAGCTGCGAATCCCGGCCCGTGTACGCCTCACCCACCGGGCGCACGACGAGCCGGTCCACCGGTCGTGGCACGAGCTCCATGTCCTTGCCATCAGCCCCCTGCACGCGGATGAACGGCATGCGCAGCGCCGTGCCATCCACCAGCTGTGCACCGGACGTGTAGATGATCCAGCCAGCGGTCGGCTCGCCAACCACTGTGCCCAGCTTCAGCGCGCGCCATCCTTCCGTGAAGTCTTCGGCGTCGGAGAGTGAATGCTGATTGGTGACCAGCACCGCGGGGCGATCAAAGGAGCGCTGACCGAGCTGCAACCGCGCCGGAGCACTGGGCTGGTCACGCACCGTCATCGTCATGTACGGACGCCGCGCAAACACATCGAGCGCGTAGGCATTGACGAACCCTCCGTTGTTGTTGCGCACGTCGACCACGATGCCATCCTTCCCCTGGTTCTCCGCGTCCAGATCGACGAACAGCTGGTCAAGCGACCCCTGCCCCATGTCGAAGAGATGGACGTAGCCGAGGCGACCATTGCTTGCCTTGGCAACGTAGGCGCGGCGCTCCTCCACCCACTGCCGGTAGAGCAGTCCCTTCTCGGCACCGGCGCTGGCCGGTCGCAGCGCCACATCGCGCTCGGCACCAGCGGTGTTCGCAAGACGCAGAGTGACACGCTTGTCGGTGGTATACGCGAGAAGCGAGTCGAGATTGGTGGCGCGAGTGAGTCGAATGCCGTTGACGGCCACGATCGCGTCGCCGATCCGGGCGTCGGTGGCGGTCGCGAGTGGCGAGAGTGCGATGATCTCACCCAGGACCAGACGACCGGTGGCATCGTAGTCACGCCGGTTGAACCTGGCTCCGATGCGGCCGGTAAACGGTGGCTGTGCGGGTGCGCCGCTCGCGCCGGAGTGCGACGCATTCAACTCACCGACCATCAGATTCATCAGTCGCCGGAACTCATCGCCAGTGCGCGCACCGGCGATCTGCGGCGCCAGCTGCGCGCGGACGGCCGCCCAGTCCGCGCCATGCATTCGAGGGTCATAGAAGCCATCGCGCTGATACGACCACCCTTCCTCGAATGCAGCAAGCCGTTCGACGGAGGGATCGACTTCCAGCTCGGCACGGAAGGCCAGCGTGCGCGCTGCGCGCGACTCAACCGTCACCGCGGCGATCCGCCCCGCCTCCACAAACCAGACCTCCTTGCCGTCCGCCGCATACTGGACGCTCCCCTTGCCACCCGTGCTGGTCGTCAGCTGACGCGGGACAGGCGCTTCGGCGACGAGTGGATCGATCGAATACGTGTAGAGGCTCGCGGGCCCGGCGAACTGGCCGACGAGCATGACGGTCTTGCCATCGGGCGACAGATCGCCCAGCGAGAAGCCGGTGACGACGACACTGGCGCGCTGACGCAAACCGTCCCAGACGATCTCCGTCTTGCGCGGCGCCGCCGCACGACTGCGTGTCGTGTCGCGCACGGCGCTGTCACGCGCGGGCGTTGCCCGTGTGGCAGAGTCACGCACCGTCGGCGTCTGAAACAGGTCGCGGAACTGGTCTTCGCGAAAGCGCGGTGTGCGCGGCACCAGGTCGATCCGCACCAGGGACGACTGTTCGGTGCGTTGACTCGTGTCGTAGAGCAGGAACTCCCCTTCGCTGCTCCAGATCACTGAGCCGGCGAACGCATTCGCCAGGAAGCTCACGGCGCGGCGTTCGCCGCCCGTGCTCGGGACCACATACACGTTGGTGAATCCCTTCGCTTCGGTACTCAGATACGCGAGCCAGGCGTTGTCCGGCGACCAGGCGATCTCGCGACCACCGGCGAACGGTGGCCGCCCGAAGTGGCCACTGGCGACCAGACGATCGTTCGCGCCGTCGATGTCCACCACGTGGATGCTGTTGCCGTCGTGGTGATACGCAATCCGACGGCCATCACGTGACAGCACCGGTGAAACATCGACGCCACCGCGCGTGAGCGCGACCTCGTCGCGTGAGATCACGTCGGCCCGAATCAACTGCCACGTGTCGCCACGTTTACTGCTGTAGACAATCCGACGACTATCCGCGAGCCAGAGCGGCTGCGCATCCGGGCCGGGGTTCGACGAGAGTCGGACGGCCTCGCCACCCTCCTTCGCTCCGGTCACCCAGATGTCACCGCGCGCGGAGAACACCACTTTCTTGCCGTCGGGAGAGAGCGCCAGCTGACCAGCGCCGGCCGTGACGGTAACGCGGTCCAGGTCGGACACCGCCGGTGAACCGCGCAGCGCGATGGGCACCACGCGGGATCGTCCGGAGGCGATGTCGTAGCGCCAGATGGCGAAATTGCGTTCGAAGACAATCGCGCTGGCGTCAGCAGCGATGTTCGGCCAGAGGACGCGACCATCGCGAAAGTCGGTCAGCCGGCGAGGCACACCGCCCGCGATCGGACGACTCCAGAGGTTTTCGACGCCTGCGGTGTCGCGTAGATAGTACAGTGACTTCTCATCGGCGCTCCACATCGGCCACTGGTCCTTGCCGTCGCCGCCGCGGCTGACGGCGGTGTACACCGGTGACTCGCCAGCGAGCGAGACGAGCCAGAGTTCACTCTCGTCGAGGTGCGAGTGACCGCGACGCCACCACTGGGCGGATGTGGTGCCGCGCGCCGTGATCGCAAGCGTCCGTCCATCGCGCGAGGGCGCCGGCCAGTACTTGCTGGCGTAGCGATCGCCGGCGACGATCATCGGCGTGCCGCCACTGCTGGCCACGCGATACACATCGTTCATCCCGGCGATATCGCGACTGCTGGAATGAAACCAGAGATACTGACCATCCCGCGACCATGCATTCAGTTGATCGGGCGCGTCGTCGAAGGTGATCCGCCGCAGCGCGCCAGTGGCCAGCGTGAGGACGTAGATGTCGCCGTTGCCGGTGCGGGTGCTGATGAAGGCGAGGCGCGCGCCATCGGGCGACCAGAGGGGTCGCGTCTCGGTGGCGGGATGCGACACCAGCAACCGGGCATCGCCGCCGGTGGCCGGCACCGTCCACAGATCGCCGCCCGAGGAGAACACGATCTCCTGGCCGTCCGGCGAGAGGGCCGGTTCGATGAGGGTGGGTCGTGACGTCTGCCCGATCAGCGGTGCGCTGAGAGCAAGGAGAAGCAGCGCTGCGCGCATGTCGGGCACTCGGCATGAGGTCTGGGATCGGCGTCAGGCCAGCGACGCCGCAGGCCACGACGATACACCGACGCGCAGGATCGCGCGACGATTAGTTTGCGCCACAGCTACGCTCACGCGTGATCGCGATGGCTGCAACGCACAGCTCAGGCAAACGCTGGGGACACCGATGGCTGTCGATCGCACCACATACACGAAACTCGAGCAACTGCCGAATGTCGGCAAAGCCACCGCCGGTGACCTGCGTTTGCTCGGCATCACCGCTCCAGCCGCTCTCATCGGGCGCGATCCCTACGAACTGCACCGCCGCCTCTGCGAGATCACCGGACAGCGCCACGACCCCTGCGTCATCGACGTGTTCATCGCTGTCGTGCGCTTCATGGAAGGCGCGGAGTCAACGCCGTGGTGGCATTACACCGCGGAGCGCAAGGCGACGCTCGCCGGTCAATCATCTGCGCCTGATGGGCACTGACATGGACTACGCCGAGGATCTGGCTGCGCACTGTCAGCGAACGCACCGGCCCAATTCACGCCAGCGCTATCTCGCGCGAGTTGCCGGAATGGCCAGCACGGCTCCGAGCAGCATGAACATGGCGATCGCATAGAGCCCGACCGTCGCCTGCCCGGTCATGTCACGCGCCAGGCCGATCAGATACGGGCTGAGAAAGCCCGCCAGATTGCCCACCGAGTTGATCGCGGCAATTCCGGCAGCCGCTGCCGCCCCGCGCAGGAACGCCGTCGGCAGCGTCCAGAAGAGCGGTGCGGCGGACAAGACACCAACCGTTGCAAGCGTCATGGCCAACAGCCCGATGGACAGTGTCGTGCTGAACATCCCGGCGACCGACAGGCCTACTACTCCAGCCAGTGCGCCGCCCACCAGATGCCATCGACGGTCGCCGGCCGCGTCGGAACTCTTCCCGACCAGCACCATCGCCACCGCAGCGACCCCATACGGTATGGCGCTCAGGAGGCCGATGCGTTCTGCATCCTCCACGCCCATCGTGCGGATCAGCTGTGGCAGCCAGAAGGCAATGCCATAGAGTCCCATCACGATGCAGAAGTACAACGCGGCCAGCAGCACCACCCGCGGACTGCGCAGCGTGTCGAACACGCTGGCGTACTCCGCAGCGCCCGCCTCGGCCTGCAGGTTCGCCACCAGGAGTGTGCGCTCGTCGGCGGGCAGCCAGCGCGCATCCGCGATCGAATCGTCCAGATAGAAGTACACCGCGACACCCATCAGCAGCGAAGGCAGCCCCTCCAGCAGGAACAGCCACTGCCACCCGGCCCACCCGTTGACGCCCGCCATCGACGTGAGGATCCAGCCTGAGACCGGGCCGCCGATCACCCCCGAGATGGCCACCGCCGTCATGAACAGCGCCAGAATTCGCGCCCGGCGTGATGCGGGATACCATTGGGTCAGGTACAAGATGATGCCCGGAAAAAATCCGGCTTCCGCAATGCCGAGCAGAAAGCGAACGCCGTAGAACGCGCCCACGCTGGTGACGAACATCGTCGCGGCCGAGAGCAGGCCCCAGGTGATCATGATGCGCGAGATCCAGACGCGCGCACCGGTGCGATGCAGGATCAGATTGCTCGGCACCTCGAACAGGAAGTAGCCGATGAAGAAGATCCCAGCGCCGAGTCCGTACGCGGTCTCGCTCATCTGCAGGTCCTGCAACATCTGCAGTTTCGCGAACCCGACATTCACCCGGTCGAGGTAGGCGACGACGTAACAGAGAAACAGGAACGGGATCAGGCGCAGCGTCACGCGTCGGTATGCGCGTTCCTCGACATCCGCTGTCGGCATCACCCTTTCCAGATCGTCGACAACACGCGCGCCGCATTTCCGCCGAGGATCGCCGAAATGTTCGCGTCACTGTACTTGCGCCGGATCAACCCCTCGGCCACATCGAACATCCGCTTCGGATGATCGAGGCCGGCCACCGTCAGCATCCGCTCGCCCTTGGCATCAAAGTGCATCTGATAGCGGTCGAAGTTCGGCGTCGGTGGCACGCTCATCGTAGCACCGTTGACGGGGTTCGGGTTCCCGATCACATCCATGTCACTGCCGACCGCGACGTGATCGATGCCCACCAGTTTCACGACATGATCGAAATGGTCGAGCACGTGTTCAACCGTCACCGGCTCGACGGGGCGGACCATCATCCGCAGAAAGGGAATGCCCATCACCCCGCCGCTCTTCGCCATCTTCTGGATCATCTCATCGGTCTTGCACCGCAGCCCGCCGGGCACGAGTGTGCGACAGCTGGCGTGCGAGAACACGACCGGACGCGTTGAGACGTCGAGCGCGTCAAGCGTCGTGCGATCCCCGCAATGCGACACGTCCACGGCCATGCCGACGCGGTTCATCCGGGCCACGATTTCGCCGCCGAAGACGGTCAGCCCACCGTCTTTCGTCTCGAGGAACCCCGAGCCGATGCGATTCTGGTAGTTGTATGTGAGCTGTGACAGGCGTTGCCCCAGCGTGAAGAAGGTGTCGACGTCATCAACCGTTCGGAAATGATCGGAGTTCTGGAACGTGATCATGATCCCGATCCTCCGCGCCTGTTTCACAGCGGCGAAGTCGGTCGCGTCGTCGATCCGCATGAACCACTCCGGATACTCGGCGACGAATCCGTTCCAATCCGCGAAAAACCGGATCCCGGTGGCGTAGTCGGACGGACTGTGCCCAAGTGCGATCACGCTGTACCCCGACGTCCGGTAGACGTCGAAATCCGCAGCCGTCATCGAGCGCGACTTCGTCAGCCAGAGCGTGCTTTTCGGTGGTGACTCAGCGAAATCGGCAAAACGGAACTGGTTCAGCAGATCGACGACCACGGTATCCTGGACCAGCCGGATTGCGCGGGCCGAGTACTCCGTCCTGTCGAATCGCGACAGTTGGTATCGACCGCGCAGTACTGCGGGCACCGCCAGCAGGCCAGCGGCAACTCGCTGAACGGCGTCGCGTCGGGAAACAGCGTTGGGAGCAGGGCGGAAGCAGTCGGACATGGACGGAGCCGGTGTCTGGAGGCGAGCAGCGCGTCAGGTGCCGGATCGTATCACGCGCACCGGGCACCGCAAGGTGGCGACGCTGGCGGCACCGCCGCCCCGCCCCGTATGCTTCACACATGGCTGCGGCGGCACGAACCACGATCGTCAATGTCGGCTATCGCTCGACGAACTTCTGGGTCGTGAGCGCGGGAACGTCACGACTGCTGGTGGATCTCGGCTGGCCAGGCACGATGAGCGTGATGCGGGCCAATCTGGACCGGGCGGGCGTGCCTCTGCGCGAGCTTCGCTATGGTCTGGCCACCCACTATCACATCGATCACGCCGGGCTGGCCCAGGATTTCAAGCACGCAGGCGTGCCGCTGCTGGTGATCGACCTGCAACAGGAGTGGATTCCGCGCCTGAAGGATCATATCAAGCCGACCGATCATTTCACCGACATCACGCTGCACGACAACGTCGTGATCACGCTGGCTGCCAGCCGTGCACTGTTCGCTGGCATCGGACTCGCTGGCGAAGTGCTGCACACACCCGGCCATTCGCCCGACAGCGTGTCACTGCTGCTCGATGATGGCGCTGTGTTCACCGGTGATCTGACGCACCCGATGTTCGCCACCGAGGAGGACACCGAGGTCGTCGCTGCAAGCTGGGACCTGCTCAGGGCGCGGGGTGCCACGACCGTCTACGCCGGTCACGGCCCGGTCCGCCCCATCTGACAGCCACCCGGGACGGGTCGATCAGCCCCGGATCGAGAGCAACGCGTCAGCCGCGAACGTCCGTGGATCCCAGAGACTCAGCAGCTCCACGAACGCATCGGCGGTCAGCGGCTTCGAGAAGAGATAGCCCTGCCCGTATGAACATCCGAGCGCGCGCAACTGGTCGAGCTGTGCCGGCGTTTCCACCCCTTCCGCCACCGTCGGCATGGAAAGGCTCTGCCCGATCGAGACGATCGCCTTGGCGACGCCGTCGGCCGAGCCGTCTTCATTGACCCACGACACGAAACTCTGGTCGACCTTCAAGACGTCGATCGGATAGCGGCGCAGATACGCGAGTGATGAGTGGCCGGTGCCGAAATCATCGAGGGCGATCTGCATCCCGAGTCCCCGCAACGCCTGCAGGCGCGCGACGATCACACTTTCGTGCGTGGCAAAGACCGACTCCGTCAGTTCCACCGTCAGCGCGTGCCCGCTCACGCCAGCGCGGGTCAATGCCGATTCGACGTCGGCGATCAGATCCGCGGACAGCAGGTGCCGCGCCGACAGGTTCACAGCCACGCGCAGCTCCGCGATGCCACCCGACGCCTCGCGGAAGCGCGCCGCGTCGAGGGCGGCCCGGCCCAGCACCATCCGACCAATCAGGACGATGAGCTCAGACTCCTCCGCGATCGGGATGAAGCGCGACGGAAGCAACAATCCCTTTTCGCGGTGACTCCAGCGGATCAGGGCCTCCGCGCCTGCGATTTCGCCAGTCTCCAGGTCAACCAGCGGCTGATAGACGAGCTCGAGCTCATCACGCTCGAGCGCACCGCGCAACGCCACTTCGACGTCATGCCGCTCGGTAACGCTGTCACGCATGGCACTGGAGAAGCGCTCGATCCGGCTGCGGCCCGCGCTCTTCGCGGCGTACATCGCCACGTCGGCGTCGGTCACCAGGTCATCCACGCTTTGCCCGTCCGACGCCCAGGCGATCCCGATGCTCGCGCGCACGAAGAGCTCACGGTCGTCCAGCATGAACGGGCGATCCAGTGCCTGCAGGATCCGTCCGGCGGTCGCATCCGCTTCGTCGGCCGCCGTCATCGCCTCGAGCAGGACGGCGAACTCGTCGCCGCCCAGGCGCGCGACGGTGTCGCCGGTCCGAACGACAATCTGCAATCGATCCGCCACTGCCATCAGCAGCGCGTCGCCTTTGGCGTGACCGAGGGTGTCGTTCACGAACTTGAAATGATCGAGGTCCAGCAGCAACACGGCGACACTCTCGGGCACGCGACGCTGCCGCTCGAGCGCATGGGCCACCCGATCGACGAACAGGCGGCGATTGCCAAGGCCCGTCAGGGGGTCGCGCAGCGCCAGCGCGACCAGCTGATCTTCCAGTTCCTTGCGGTCCGAGATATCACGACTGTTGATCACCAGTCCGCCAATCGCCGGTTCCGCGAGCAGGTTGGTGATCACCGTCTCCACCCAGCGCCACCGCCCCTCGAAATCGCGCAGACGGATCACCAGCGATTCGCGCAGCGAGGTCGTCTCGAGCAGCCGCGCGAGACTGGCCTCGGCACGCGCACGGTCATCGCGATGAATATCCCGCAGAATATTGCGCCCGACCAGCAGGTGTGGCTCGACGCCGAAAATCTGGCGGTGCGACGGGCTGGCGTATTGCACCGTCATTTCAGCGCTGACGATGGTCAGCATGTCGCTTCCATGACGGACAAGCGCGGCCAGGCGCTGGTCAGCTGTCGACTGCGCGCGTTCCGCTTCCATCGCCGTCACATCGCGCACCGCGGCGAGCTGGCGCAGCAGCACCAACAACGTGACCAGCCCCGCACCGATGGTGGTCGAGACGATGGTGTCCCGGTCATCGAGTGCCACCGCGATGGCGAGCGCAGCGTAGCAGACGACGGCGACGATGTACGGCAGTCGCGAGATCCGTCCGATCCGGTATGGCAGCGATTGCGTCCGGACCGCGCGCGTTGCGGCGACGCCGAGCGCGGCCCAGCTTCCATACCAGGCGACGGCGATGAACCACGGCGATGGCTGACCGACGCTCGCGGGGACCGCATGCCAGACATCCGCCACCAGCGCGAACAGCAGCGCGACCCCGATCGCTCCCGTCCATGTCGGCACACCCCCCGACCCACGACGGACCCAGAGCAGCCCGATACCACCCAGCGTCAGAAGGTCCAGTAGGGGAGCGATGACGAAAACGCCGTCGCGCACGGTGTTCACCTCACGGACACCGCCGCCGAACAGGGTCATGGTCGCATGCACCGCCGCCGCCGCGCCAAGCGCGACGATCGCGGCATCCAGATACTGTCGCTGACGCTCGACCCGGCTGGCAACGAAACCGGACTGCTGCAGCACACCGACCAGCACCAGCGGCGCAAACAGCAGGTTCACCAGATCGACCGGCAGAAAACCGACGGCGCTGCCCTGCAGCCATACGATATACCAGATCACTTCATTGCAGAAACAACCCGTGATGCCGATGGCGACCCAGAGCCAGCCAGCGCGTGAGCCATCATCGCGCCCCGCAAACACGGCCCGCAGGGCTGCAACGAACGGCAGCAGGGCGAAGGGGACGGAGGAATGCGCGTAAATTGGCTCGAACCGGTCGCCCGGAATCATCAGCACACCGATCGCCGCCGCGACGGCAGCGACGACGAGGAGATTCGCCGCCATGCACCACCGGCTGTCCGAAACTCGTTGGTGTGAAATCGAGCGGTCCATGTGAGAGGAGATGGCGACGACCGACGGAATGCGCTCGCCCTGACACGCACACGATTGACCTGGCAATGCGTGCAGAACTGCCGGCTCCCCGGGCCGGCCATCGCCCATTCGCGACTGCCCCCCGTGGTACCAGCCGCTTTGGCAACGGCAAGAGCGGATCCGTGTTGAGGACGGTTCAGTACGGCGGGAGTCACGATCTCGGCCACGGGGCCCTGCGGTGCGACGGCGAGTAGCTTCCGCCATGGGGCAGCGATGAGCGGCACTGCCGCGACGGCAGCCAGTGCGTGCCTACGAGTTGCCTTCCGTTCGGCCTCAGCTCACGAGGAGACAGATGGACCCGGAAGTTGAAGCGCTGATCGAGCATTTCGACCTCAGCCCGTTGCCGAGCGAAGGGACGCTCTTCGCGAGCACCTACCGCTCAGCCGGTGAGGCACCAGATGGTGGCCCAGTCGGCACGGCCATCATCGCCATGTACTGCGACGACCCCCCAAGTCACTCGCTCTTCCACCGGCTGCCCGTCGACGAGGTGTGGCACTTCTACGCCGGCGACCCACTCCGGCTGGTGTTGCTGTTTCCTGATGGCACATCCGACGAGCTCCGCATGGGCAGTGATCCGCTCAACGGTGAGCTGGTGCAGTTCGTCGTGCCCGCAGGCGTCTGGCAGGCCGGGCATCTGATCCGCGGCGGGAGATACGCGCTCTTCGGATGCACCATGGCGCCCGGTTTCACGGATCGCATGTACGAGGGCGGTCTGCGGGACGCGCTGCACGGCTCACATCCGGATCGCGCCCAGGACATCGCCCGCCTTGGCTGCGATGCGAAGGACGCACGCATGCCAGAAGGGTTCGCGACGTAGCCGGGTGCTTCCCATGCCAGGCCCACAACCACCACAGATACCACGCACCATGACCGACACGACGTTTGCGCCGCCAACTCTCGACGCCATCAGAGCCAACCGCCTTCGGCTTGGTGATCGCATCGTCACGACGTCAGTCCGTCGCGTCGAGGACGATGCGTTGATGCTCGCCGTCGGCGCAGCCACGCACGTCTGGCTGAAGGAGGAGCTCTTTCAGCGGACGGGAAGCTTCAAACCGCGCGGTGCGCTGACCGTGATGCTCGATCTCGATGCCGGTCAACTCGCACGCGGGGTGACTGGCGTCTCGGCAGGGAACCACGCCATTTCACTCGGCTACTGCGCGCGCCAGCTCGGCACGACGGCCAAGGTCGTGATGCCAAAGACGGCGAATCCGTTCCGTGTGCAGGTCTGCCGCGAACTGGGCGTCGAGGTCGAACTGGTCGAGAATGTGCACGCCGCGTTCGCGCGGGTCCGCGAAATCGAGGCCGCGGAGGGTCGGACCTTCGTGCACCCGTATGAAGGGCCCAAGACCGCGCTTGGTACGGCAACCGTCGGGATGGAGTTCATCGACCAGGTTCGTGCCGCTGGCGCCGAGCTCGACGCCGTGATTGTGGCGGCCGGGGGGGGAGGGCTGACTGGCGGCGTGGCCTGCGCGGTCAAGCTGATGAGTCCCGCGACGAAAGTGTTCGTGGTCGAACCCGAGGGCGCCGACACCATGGCGCGCAGCTTCGCCGCCGGTTCACCACAGGCCATCGACACCGTGCGCACGATTGCCGACTCCCTCGGCGCGCCGCGGTGCGAGCCGTACTCCTATGCGCTCAATCGACTCTGTGCAGACGAAGTGGTGCTGGTCACGGACGAGCAGATTCGTGACGGGATGCGGCTGCTGTTTCGGTCGGCGAAGCTGGTCACCGAGCCCGCCGGCGCCGCCTCGCTGGCCGCGCTGATGTACCCGCTGCGGGCGCGCCTCGAGGGGCAACGGGTCGGCATCGTCGTGTGCGGCGGCAACACCGACCGGGAAACCTTCGCGCGGCACGTTCTCGCCTAGCGACCGCGACCGTGACGCGGGGATCCGTCCTGCGTCATCGGACGAATGCCCGTCACCGCACCGCCACTGTGGCGGCCGCCACCACGAGCCCTGCCCGAGACGCGAGACGATGCCCCACATTCGCTTTGGACGAATCAGCGCGGTCGTCGCAGCGGTCTGCCTGGCTGGAGGGGTGGCGAACGGCGATGCCATCGCGCTGATGGTCGCCAGCGCCGTGGAACCGGACATGACGGTCGACGTCACCAAGGGGCAGGTTCGCGTCGACCTGGTGGAGAATGGGCTCAACGAGGTACTCGGCCTGGAAAGCAAGCTCCGCCTGCCGCGCGTGCGCCGGGCCCGGTACCAGCCGCTTGACTGCACCTACGATGCGAACCTGGCCAGGCGCGCGTGTCGCTCATCCCGGGGCGACGACAGCATCAGCAGCGTGATGAGCTTCTCCCTTCGAGATACTGCCGGCCGCGTGCAGGCAACCTTTGACGACGCCGCCACTGACACCGTTTTGATCCGGGAGGCTTACACACTGCGCGGCACTGACAAGTCCGGGCATCCCGTCAGCGCCACCGGACGCGGCACCCAGCTCTTTTCCAATGTCAGCGATGGAAAGCGTGCCCGCATGCTCAACGGCGCTGATACGAGCTTCCGAACCAGGCGAATCGGCAACCGGTTCGAGACGAAGGAGGACATGGTGATCGTGTACAGTGGCGTGACCGTCTCGAATGGCGCCCGCGCACGCTACCCGAGCGCCGGCGTCGTGTTCGTGACACGGCACCTCATCTATGGCGATCGCACGAAACCGAAACAGCTGTTCCGCAATCTGATCGTGCATTTCGACGGCACACGAAATCCCGAAGCGTACATCAGTGGCAAGCACTACCGGCTCGATCTCCTCACCCAGATCGCCACGCCACTGACCGACGACTGATCGAGAACGGTGCACCGGCGGCACACGTACGGGCCGCCTGATCCACGCCACCGCTCCTGACGCGGGTCCCACGCCGCCGATTATCACTCCGTCACGCGCGCACCGAGTGCGACGCTGGAAGGCTGACCGGCACCCTCGGCGTCGATCATCTCCTGCAACCGCTGCATCCAGACGTGCCGGATCAGTGCAACCGGCTCCGACGCACCACGCGGCTTCACCTTGCGCCACTCGCCGAACGCACGCTCTGGCGCATCGAGAATTGCCCGAGCACGCGCACTCCCGGTGCGGGCATGATGCACCTTCAGAAGGCACGCCAGCAGCGCCAGATCGTCGGCGGACAGTTCCGAGAGCAGCACCATCTCGTGGTTGACGCGGCTGGCGAAGGTACCGGCTTCGTCCAGCACGTACGCCACGCCGTTGGACATCCCGGCGCCAAAATTCCGGCCCGCGCGGCCGAGCACCGCGACCACACCACCGGTCATGTACTCGCAGGCGTGATTGCCGACTCCCTCGACCACCGCGCAGGCACCAGAGTTTCGCACGGCGAACCGGTCCCCGGCCTGCCCTGCCGCCAGGAGCAAGCCATCCGTCGCGCCATACAGCACCGTATTGCCGACGATCATGTTGAGATGGCTGGCGCCGACGTAGCGGGCGTTGCGAAAGGGGCGGATGCTGATCTCCGCGCCATTCAATCCCTTTCCGACATAGTCGTTGGCCTCGCCCTCCAGATCCATGCGCATCCCACGAATGGCGAAGGCGCCGAAACTCTGGCCGGCGGTGCCCTTGAATCGCGTGGTGATGGTGCCGGGGGGCAGTCCTGCATCCCCGTGTACTTCCGCAATGCGGCCTGCCACCCGCGCGCCCACCGCGAGGTGATGATTGCGAATCAGGTATGCACCGTCATGCGCCAACGACGTCACGATCGCATCGCCCGAGTCACGCAGAATCTGCTCATCCAGCGAGAGCACCCCGGGGCGCACGTTGCGCGCGAGACTGCGACGGCGGGGTTCATCATCACGCACGGCCGGCGTCAAAAGCAGCGACAGATCGAGCATCGCCGAGCGCGGCACTTCCGGACGGTCAGCACGCTGCAGCATCTCCGCGCAGCCGACGATTTCGTCAATCGTTCGGGCACCGATCGATGCAAGAATCTCGCGCACCTGATTCGCCACGTGCGTGAAGTATGCGACCACCTGATCCGGATTTCCCCGGAACTTCGCGCGCAGCTCCGGGCGTTGCGTGGCGATGCCTGTCGGACACGAGTTCAGGTGACACTGCCGGGCCATGTCGCAGCCCATCGCCACCAGCGGCCCGGTCCCGAATCCATAGGACTCCGCACCCAGCATCGCGGCGATCACCACATCGCGCCCGGTGCGGAAGCCACCATCAACGCGCACCTCGAGGCGATGCCGCAATCCATTCGACACCAGCACATGCTGCGCCTCCGCCAACCCGAGCTCCCACGGTGCTCCGGCGTGCTTGATGCTCGAGAGTGGTGAGGCGCCGGTACCGCCCGAATGGCCGGCGACCAGCACATAGTCCGCGAACGCCTTCGCGACGCCGGCGGCCACATTGCCGATGCCGGAGGACGCGACCAGCTTGACGCCAATGCGGGCCTTCGGATTGACGGCTTTCAGATCCAGCACCAGCTGCGCCAGGTCCTCGATCGAGTAGATGTCGTGATGCGGCGGTGGGGAGATCAGCTGCACGCCCGGTGTCGCATGCCGAAGGCGCGCGATCAGCTCCGTGACCTTGTGCGCCGGTAGCTGGCCGCCCTCACCAGGCTTCGCGCCCTGCACGATCTTGATCTCGATTTCGTCGGCGCGCACCAGATACTCGGTCGTCACGCCGAAGCGGGCCGACGCCACCTGCTTGATGCGGCTGTCGGCGCGATCGGGGCCGGGGGCACGGTAGTGCGCGGGGTCTTCGCCACCTTCACCGGAGTTGGATCGCGCCTGCATCCGATTCATCGCGATCGAGATCGTCTGGTGCGCTTCCGGTGACAACGAGCCAAGCGACATCGCACTCGACACGAATCGCGCGCGAATGGCCTCCATCGGTTCCACTTCGGCCAGCGGAATCGCAGCGGCGTCGCGAAAGGCCAGGAGATCACGCACCGTTGTGGGTGCGGCAGCCTCGGTGCGCGCGACGAATCCGCGCCATGCCTCCTCGCCGGTCGCGGTCACACGAGACGACCGCGCACTGCCCACCGACTGCTGCAGCGCCAGCACGGTCTGCGGCGCCCATGCGTGTGTCTCCCCTTCCTTTCGGAAGCGGATGCGGCCTTCGTCCGGCAGACCAGTGACGCTGCTCGCCTCGACACCGAACGCTGCCCGATGTCGCGCCAGCACATCTTCGGCCAGCTCGCGAAAACCGATCCCGCCGATCGGCGACGCTGTGCCGGCGAAACAGCGGTCGATCACATCCGCGCCCAGCCCCAGCGCTTCGAACACCTGCGAGCCGCAGTACGACGACAGGGTGGAGATCCCCATCTTCGCCAGAATCTTCAGCAACCCCTTCTCCATCGCGGTGCGAAACTGCGACTGGGCCTGCGCCGGCAGGGGACGCTCGGCATCACCGTCGGATTTGCTGTGCGTGGAGGCTTCGGTGAAGAGCGTGGCGATCGTTTCCAGCGCCAGCCAGGGGTACACGGCTTCTGCGCCGTAGCCGACCAGCGCGGCCACATGGTGCTGCTCCACCACGTCGCCCGCTTCGACCACGATGCCCACCTTCGCGCGCAGACTGGTGCGCACCAGATGCTGCCGAATCGCGCCCAGCGCCAGCAGCGCGGGAATCGGCACGCGCTCGGCGCCCGCCTTGCGATCACTGATGATCAGCAACCGGACACCTTTCCGGACTGCGGCTTCGGCACGCCGGCAAAGACCATCGAGCGCCGCCTCGAGTGCCTCCGGGCGTGACCGCGCCGGCCAGGTGGCATCGAGGGTGACGGCCTTGAAGCCCGGGAAGTTGCGCAACTGCTCCATCTCTTCCGGCAGCAGCACCGGATGCTCGACGCGCAACATCCGCGCGTAGGTGGACTTCTCCTCGAGCGGTGAGCCGCGCTGGCCAAGGTGCATGCGCAACGACATCACCATCGATTCGCGGAGGGAGTCGATGGGCGGGTTCGTCACCTGCGCAAAGCGCTGGCGCAGGAAGTCATACAACGGCGGCATCTTGTGTGACAACACGGCCAGCGGCGTGTCATCACCCATGCTCCACACCACCTCGGCGGCGGTGGTAGCCATCGGCTCGAGGATCATGCGCAGATCCTCATGCCCGTAGCCGAACGCCAACTGCAATGGCCGGAGCTGTTCGCTCGGCTTGACCAGCGGCTCGACACCATCCTGGGTCGCCAGCGTCGCCATGTACTGCTGAATCCAGCGAGCGTACGGCCGGCGCGTGGCGACCTCGCGCTTGGCTGCCAGATTGCGAACGATCCGCCGGCCCGCCGTGTCCACCAGCAGCACGCCGCCGGGACCGAGCTTGCCGCTCTCCACCACATCACGCGGATCGAAGTCGACGATCCCCACTTCGGAGCCCGCCACCACCATGCCGTCCGCACGGATCTTGTATCGACAGGGCCGCAGCCCGTTCCGATCGAGCGACACCGCGACCTGAATTCCATCGCTGTACGCCAGTGCCGCCGGTCCATCCCACGGCTCGATCACACACTGGTGGTATTCGTAGAAGGCCTTCACTGCCGGCTCGACGTCGGGATACTTCTCCCACGCCTGCGGCACCAGCATCATCGCCGCGTGCACCGGGCTGCGCCCCGCGCGCACCAGCAACTCGAGTGCGTTGTCGAGGCTGGCCGAGTCGCTGCCACGCGGGCGGATCGGATCGCGAAGGCGCACACCATTGGTACCGAACTGCGGCGAATCGAGCAATCCCGCCCGCATCGCCATCGCGTTCCGGTTGCCCCACAAGGTGTTGATCTCGCCATTGTGGCCGAGCATACGGAATGGCTGCGCCAGCTCCCAGCGCGGCAGCGTGTTGGTCGCGTACCGTTCATGAAACACGGCAATCGCCGACTCGAATGCCGGATCGAGCAGGTCGGGATAGAACTCTGCCAGCTGTCCGCCAGTGAAGAGACCCTTGTAGATGACCGTGCGACACGAGAACGAGCAGAAATAGAACGGCGTCAGTCCGAGCGCCTCCGCCCGATGTTCCATCTCGCGACGCGCCAGGTAGAGCAACCGCTCCCACGCATCGTCGTCGGTCACGCCGGCGGGTCGGCCCACGATGACCTGCCGGATCTTCGGCATCGCTTCGCGCGCCGTCTTGCCCAGCACTTCCGGACGCACGGGTACATCGCGCCAGCCGATCAGCGGCAGGTTGTCGGCGGCGAGGACCTCTTCGATGACGCGCGTCGAGAGGCGGAGTCCATCGGCGTCGGTCGGCAGGAAGCACATCCCGATGGCGAACGACGCGTCGGCCGCCAGGTGCAGCCCCTGACGCGACGCCGCGAGGATGAACAGCCGCCGGGGAATTTGCGTCAGAACGCCGGCACCATCGGCCGATTTGTCGGTGCCGGTTGCGCCGCGGTGTGCCAGACGCGCCGACGCCTCGAGCGCCAGCTTCACCACCTCGTGCGTGCGCTCACCACTCTGCCGGGCGATGAAGCCCACGCCACACGCATCACGGGGCGCGAATGGCGAGCCGGTGCTGTCGTCAGTGAGGCTGCCGCGCCGCTCGTGCATGGGGTTCACGTCAGCTCCTGCCGACCGAGGGTGATACCTGTCCCGAATGCTGTCTGTCGCAGAATAGCGATTCCCGGGGATGGTGCAATCGGTCCGGGCTGGCGAGATTCCAAGCGCAACTGCAGCCCTGGAGGGTTGGCAGAATGGCTATTGCACCGGTCTTGAAAACCGGCGTCCGCAAGGACATCAGGGTTCGAATCCCTGGCCCTCCGCTTCACGATGGCACTACGCGCGGGTGTCGGCGAGGCTACTTCGCCGGCACCCGCGTGAACGCATAGTCATCACTGCCATCGAGCAGCACGCGACTCACCTGCCCTTCCCCATCGAGCTGGAAGTTCAGGTACGACTTCCCGCCGCGCCCATCGCCCAGCGACGTGCGAAAGGTGTCGTAGTGCCAGTGCTCGAGCGTTCCCCGCATGCCGAGGTTGCTGCCCGTCTGCACGCGCAACCTGTCGCCGTCGGCTGTGACGACCACCGTGCCCCATGCCGGGTGGCTGTAGGTACCGGCGTACGACGCAATCGGCGCGGACGGCTTCGTGCCCATGACACGTTTGGCTTCCGCCGCCGCGACTGCCTTCTCGCCATCGGTGCGCAGGCCATTGTAGAGCGTCAAGAATTCGGCACTCCAATCGTGCGGCGGGCCGCCATTTGTTCCAGCGAAGATGTCCATCACCTGCAACATCAGCGCGTGCCGGAACTCGGCGTGGTCCAGATTCCCCGCGATGAAGACGCCGGTGCGCGCGTCCGGCAGCAGGCCGACCATCGCCGTGCGGCCATCCAGGCTTCCGGTGTGAAACGCCAGGAATCGTCCGCGATAATCCTGCTCGAACCACCCCAGCCCGTACGTCATCCAGTGCGGCTTCGTGATCCGCGCCGTCGGGTAGAACTCCGCGGCACCAACCATCGCCTGCGGCTTGAGCAGCTCGTGGAACCCTGCCTCGCTCACCAGCCGCTTGCCGTTCACCCGCCCGCTGTCGAGCAGGAATCGCACCCACTTGCCCATGTCCACCGCATTGGACCAGATCGAGCCGGCCGCCGGAAGCACATCGACGGTTTCGTCGTCGATCACTCGGATCGTGTCCCGGATTCGGAAGTGCGGCTCTGATTGATTCGCCGCCGCTGCGGCGTACATCGACTGGTACGTCGTATGCGACTGCGTCATCCCGAGTGGTCCAAAGATGCGACGGCGGATGAAGTCATCCCACGACATCCCGGACGCCCGTGCGATCAGTTCGCCGGCGGTGCCATACATCACGTTCTGATAGATGAACCCGGAACGAAGCGAATACGCCGCCGGCAGGAAGCGCACGCGCCGCAGGATCTCCGCCCGCGTCAGATCACCGCGCGCCCACATCAGATCCGCATTGCCAAGGCCGATGTTGTGCGTAAGCAGATCCTTCACCGTCGCTTCCCGTGTCAGGAAGGGGTCGCGGAACTGGAACTCCGGCAAGTGCTTCGTGATCGGATCATCCCACGCCACCTTGCCACTGTCCACCAGCATCGCGATCGCCAGTGCGGTGAATGCCTTGGTCGTGCTCATGATGCCGAACTGCGTCTGCGCATCCACGTTGCCCGGCACCCCGAGCTTGCGGACGCCGTACCCCTTCGCGAAGAGGACGGAATCGTTTCGGACCACGGCCACCGTCAGGCCTGGAATCTCCCAGTCACGCAGCCCCTTCGCGATGTAGGCGTCGAGTTCGCGCACCTGCGCGGCACGGGTCTGCGCGTCAGACGGCGACGCGGCGGTCAGGAGCACCACACTGGTGCACAACAGCCGGACAGAGCGCGAAAGCATCGGCATCGGGGAGAATGGGGGTGTATCGGGTGAAGAGATTCGTGCCAGCGCGCGACACGATGCGCACTGGCGGTCAACGGCGAACTACTGATCGTCCAGTGACCGGGGCCAGTCCTGCTTCAACAGCCTCGACATCGCCCGGTCAGCGAGCAATCGACCGCCGGTCTGGCAGCGCGCGCAGTAGTTCGTTTCGTTCTCGGCATAGCGTATCCGCTGGACCGGCGAATTGCACACCGGGCACGGCAGACGAAAGCGGCCATGCACCGCCATCTCCGGCCGGAAGGCCGTCACCTTCCCGGGCCACCCGCCGCCGGCCTCGCGGCGCAGCCGCTCCGTCCAGTCGATGAGCGTCGCTCGCATGGCGTGCGTCAAGGTCAACGCCACCGCGTCATCAAGCCGCGACGTGAGGAGGAGTGGCGACAGCCTCGCGGCATGCAGCATTTCGTCGGAGTAGGCATTGCCGATTCCGTCGAACAGCCGCGGATCAGTGAGCGCGCGTTTGAGGGTGTGATTCTCGCTGCGCAGGCGCGCGATGATCTCGTCATCAGAAGCCCCGAGCACATCGAGCCCGCCGCGATGCATCGCTCGGAGCACCTCGCGACCTGCGACTGCCGTCAGTGAGGCGCGACGTTTTGTCCCCGCTTCGGTGAGCCGCAACGCACCCTCCGCGAAATGGAAAGTGGCCAGTCCACCACGCCGCGGCGACTTCTTCCCCGCATCGCTCCACTGCAGCCGACCGGCAATCATCAGATGGATCACCAGGAAGCGGTCGCCCTCGCATACGATCACGAGCCGTTTGCCGAGCCGTTCGACGCCTGAGACCATCCGACCGGAAAAGGCGGACAGCGGCGGGTCCACCGACCGGAGGACGAATGGCGTGCTCACGTGTACATCGTGCAGCGGGCGCCCGACGACCCGCGCCGCCAGCGCCTCGCAGTACACGGTGATGTCCGGAAGCTCGGGCACGGCGGTACGGTACCGACGCGTCGCGTCCGGTGCCAGTCAGCGCTGGCCCCCGCGGCGCCGGCCCCCGGTCAGCTGGCCTCTGCCGATAGCACCTTTCCGCTCTGCCGCGTAAGCTCAGTCGTAGCGGCCGAGACCACTCGGTCCGCCCCACGCGCGCGGGCGACGCCGTTGCCTGCCGTGCCGGCCTTTCCGAGCGTCCCTGGAGCACTGCACCATGTCCGTTTCCCGCCGCGACTTCCTCGCCTCGTCCGCCACGCTTGGCGGAGCGCTGACACTCGGTCTGCCGTCGCTCGTCCACGCGCTGGAGCCCGCGCCGCATGCACCTGCGCCGGAGACACCGCCGCCGCGCAAGACAGCCCCACTCCGGATCCTGATTCTTGGCGGCACCGGCTTCATCGGACCGAACCAGGTGCAGTACGCCCTCGACCGTGGCCACTCGGTCACGCTGTTCAATCGCGGCGTCACCAACTCGACCCTTTTCCCGAACGTCCCGCGCCTGATCGGAGATCGCAACCTGCCCGACGGGCACAAGGCGCTCGAGTCCGGCGACTGGGACGTGGTCATCGACAACCCGACCTCCAATCCGAAGTGGGTGCGTGACGCAGGCCGCGCGCTGCGTGGGCGCACCAAGCATTACATCTTCGTCTCGACCATCTCCGTCTTCTCCGACAACTCGGCGCCGATCGACGAGAATGGCCCGCTGAATACGCCGAGCGACATCGACGCGCCGTACGATGCCAAGCTGTATGGCCAGAACAAGGTCCGCAGCGAGATCGAGGCGCGCACGCAGTTCGGTGAGAATGTGACGATCGTGCGGCCAGGCCTGATCGTCGGAGCCGGCGATCTCTCCGATCGTTTCTCGTACTGGCCGGTGCGCATCGATCGCGGCGGCGAAGTGCTGGCACCAGGCACACCGAACGATCCGGTGCAGTACGTCGATGCGCGCGATCTCAGTGAGTGGATGATCCGACTGGCTGAGACCAAAACGCTCGGCA
Organism: Gemmatimonadaceae bacterium; assembly: GCA_031423355.1. Taxonomy (GTDB): domain Bacteria; phylum Gemmatimonadota; class Gemmatimonadetes; order Gemmatimonadales; family Gemmatimonadaceae; genus JACMLX01. The sequence continues at coordinate 32,766 of JANPFJ010000285.1, forward strand.
CCTTCAATGCCACGGGCCCGAAGCTGCCGACGACCATCGCCGAGATGCTCTACGGCATCAAAGCCGTCACGACCAGCGGCGCGCAATTCACCTGGGTGCCGGCAGACTTCCTTGGTGCAAACCAGGTACGTGCCTGGAGCGACATGCCGGTGTGGGTGCCGCCAGTTGGCCGCACCGCGGGTTTCGCCCGCGTGATCTGCCAGAAGGCATATGGCGCAGGACTCACCTTCCGTCCGCTCGCCGACACGGCGGCGACCACCTTGGCCTGGTACAAGACACGACCACCAGCCGAGCAGGAGAAGGCGCGCGCTGGCCTGGCGCCCGATCGCGAGATCGCGGTGCTGGCCGCGTGGAAAGCCAAGCCTCGATAGCCAGCCGGTCAGCACACTCCCGGAGACACATTGCACGCCACTCGGTGGAATAGCACCAACGCGATGCGAGCCATGCTCGCGTTGGTGGCGGTAGCGGTACTGGCAGATGCAACCTGCGCGCAGAGCCGGACGCAGGTCGTCATCCTTGGCACGGGCACGCCGATTCCTGATCCGGAACGGTCGGGTCCCGGCGTCGCAATCGTCGTCGACAGCGTTGCCTACCTGTTCGATGCCGGTACTGGCATCGTGCGTCGCGCGGCGGCTGCGGCACGCACGGGCATCGCCGCGCTGCAACCACCGCGATTGGCGATACTCTTCCTGACGCATCTCCATTCCGACCACACCATGGGCCTGAACGACGTGCTATTCACTCCGTGGATTCAGGGACGCAAGGCGCCGCTCGAACTCTACGGTCCTCCAGGTACGCAACGGTTGCTCGATGGCATTGTCGATGGCAACGCGGAGGACATTCGGGAACGATTGTCGAGTTCCGGCGGCCCCTCTCCGGACGGTTTCCGCGCAATGGTACATGAAGTCAGCGAAGGCACCGTCTACATGGACGCACGCGTTACGATCCGCGCCTTCGAGGTGCCGCATGCGGGGTGGAAGCACTCCTTCGGATACCGGATTCAGACTCCGGACCGAGTGATCGTCATCAGCGGAGACGCGCGTACCAACCCTGCGATGGCTCGAGAATGCAACGGGTGCGACATCCTCGTGCACGAGGTGTATTCCGACAGCGGGTTCGAGACGATCCCTGCCGCGCGAAAAGTCTATCACGCGCAGGCGCACACGTCGGCCACGCAGCTCGGTGACATTGCTTCTGCGGCCCGTCCGGGTCTGCTCATCCTGTACCATCAACTCTACTTCGGCGCGACCGACAGCACGTTGGTCGCCGAAGTCCGCTCGCGCTTTCGCGGACGGGTCGTCTCGGCGAAAGACCTCGATCGTTTCTAGTACGACTGGCCACGCATCGCGCGGCAGCGCACGCGGACCACGGTCACGCGCGCCACAGCTCGCCGGCTGGGCTCATGCGTTCGTAATGACAGCACCGCTGACGCACCACTCCGCCGATTCACTTCCGTTCGAACACCGTCCGTCCGCCGACGACGGTGCGCACTACCTTGACATTGCGGATCTGCTCGGCGGGAAGCGCGGTGATGTCGCGCTCGAGGATCGCGAAGTCGGCCAGCATGCCAATGGCGAGCGTCCCACGATTCCCCTCGTCGAACGCCGCGTACGCGCCCCCGGAGGTATAGGCGCGCAGCGCCTCGTCGACGGTGATCTTCTGCGCCGGCACCCAGCCATTGGGGGTTTTCCCGTCGAGGGTGCGCCGCGTCACGGCAGCGTAGATGCCCTCCAGTGGGCGCGGCGGCGCGACGAACCAGTCGGAGCCGAACGCCAGTGCCGCCTTCGTATCGAGCAGTGCGCGGAAGGCGTAAGTGCGCGAGGCGCGCACTGGGCCGATCAGGTTGTCCGCAAAACGGCCATCATCGATTGCATGATACGGCTGCATCGATGGTATGACGCCAAGCTTCGCGAAGCGGCCCATGTCGTTTGGCCCGATATGCTGCGCATGCTCGATGCGAAATCGGCGATCGCGCGCGCCGTTCTCCTTGGCAACGCGGGCGAAGATGTCGAGCTGCGTGGCGATCGCACGATCACCGATGGCGTGCACCATCACCTGCAGTCCGGCCTTGTCGGCGCCACTCGTGCGCGCGTACAAGCTTTCTGGCGGCGTGACAAAGAATCCCCTGTCCGCCGGCTTGTCGGTGAAGCCCTCGAACATGGCCGCCGTGTGCGAACCCAGCGATCCGTCCACGAATCCCTTCAACCCGCCGATGCGCAGCCAGTCATCGCCCCGACCGCGCGCCGCCACGGTATCGCGCAGGCGCATCCACTCGGCCAGGGGCGTGGCGGTGTGGATCCGCGTCTTCTGACGGAGCGTGTTGTGCGCTCGTTCGAAGACGGCGAGGTCGTTCCACGACCCCATGCTATGCACACTGGTCACGCCGTATGATGCCACATAGTCCATCGCGGCATCGAGCGCGCGATCCTCAACCGCCGCTGGTGGCATCGGCATCCGGAGCATCACCAGTTCCTGCGCGTTGTCCTTGAGCACCCCGGTCAGTGCACCCGAGGCATCACGCACGATCTCGCCGCCGGCCACGTCCTTCACCTCCCGTGTGACTCCGGCGGCAGTCAGTGCCAGAGTATTGGCGAGATTCATGTGCCCGTCGAGCCGATTGATCCAGACTGGATTGTCCGGCGTCACCGAGTCGATCCAGTCGCGACGCGGCAGTTCCCCGCCCCAGTTCATGTGATCCCAGTCACCGTTCGTGATCCAGGCCCCTTTCGGCAGCGTTCGCGCGTGGTCACGGATGCGGCTGATGAACTCACCTTTCGTCCGCGCGTCACGCAGCTGCACCGACGCCAGCCCGAAGCCGCCGTCGAGGAAGTGCACGTGCGAGTCGATGAAGCCAGGGACGACCATCTGGCCCCGGGCGTCGATGACCGTGATGGCACCGAGTCGGGTGATCTGCTCCGTGGTTCCCAGCGCCGAGATCCGTCCGGCGCTGTCAACCGTCAGCGCCTGCACCCATGGCCGGGCACTCACGCCAGTCCAGATGCGCGCGTTGATCACGGCAGTGGTCGGCCGCGGGCCGGTGTAGGCCACCGTCACGCAGCCGGTCAGGGAAACGGCTGCGACGAGCACGATCAGGGTACGCAGACTGCGATGGTGCATGCTTGGAAGGCCGGAGGGGGACAGTGGTGGACATTCTGCTGCGCGTCACGACGTCACCGACGCGCCAGCGCCGCGGCGATCGCCGATTCCGCGAGACCGGCCATGATGCGATACCCCGCTTCATTCGGGTGCACACCATCGTCGCCGAGACCAGCCCGCAAGCCGTCGCGGTCGTCCTTCATCGCCGTGTGGTAGTCCAGATAGACGGCTCCGACCTTGGCCGCGTAGGCCTTCATCCACGCATTGATGGCCACGATCCGCGGCGCAGGCGTCAGCCCTGGCCGCCACGGATAATCGAACACCGGCAGAATCGACGACAGCACCACACGGATGCCGTTCGCCTTCGCGATGTTGGTCATTGCGGCGATGTTGTCCTGGATCATCTCGTTCGTGGATTGCCCGGTGTTGCCGGCGATGTCATTCGTCCCTGCGAGAATCACGACCACCGCGGGCTTGAGCGACACCACGTCCGCATGAAAGCGGATCACCATCTGGGGCGTCGTTTGTCCGCCGATGCCGCGACCGATGTACGGCTTGCCGGGGAACATCGCAGGGAAGTACGGCACCCACCCCTCGGTGATCGAGTTGCCCATGAAGACCACGCGGCGCTCGTTTGCCACCGGGGCGGCCAGTGCGCGATTGGAATCCCGGTAGCGGGCGAAGTTCGCAAAGTCATTCCGGAACACCGAATCAGATGCCCGCTGGCGTGCGAGGGCGGAATCGCGACTGATGGTCGTCTCCGCAGCCGGCGGCGGCACCTGCGGCTCGCAGCTGGATAGCGTGAGCAGCAGCACGGCGGAGCTCGAAATGACCGCAGCAAGGCGCATCGGAAGTCACGGGAAGGAGGCGGAACTGACACACCCCATGGAAGATGGCGCCGCAGCGCGCCGCTCGCCAAGTTCCATGCGTCATGCCGCGCGGCCCCACCGCGCGCTCCACCGCCTCGGAGGCGCCCGTGCCCGAAAGCTGGGATGCAATCGTCGTCGGCTCCGGCATCGCCGGCGGCTGGGCGGCCAAGGAACTGACGGAAAAGGGGCTCCGCGTGCTCCTCCTGGAGCGCGGCCGCAACGTGGAGCATGTGAAGGACTACCCGAATGCCACCAAGGGGCCGTGGGAGTATCCGCATCGCGGAGGCAACACGCGCGCGATGCGCGCCGCCCGACCCGTGCTCGAACGCAGCCGCTTCGCACTCAACGAGAAGAACCCCGACTTCTGGGTCAACGAGCAGGAGTCACCCTACACCGAAGTGAAGCGGTTCGACTGGTATCGTGGCTATCAGGTGGGCGGACGCTCGCTGATGTGGGGCCGTTGCAGCTTCCGCTTCAGCGACATCGACTACGAGGCCAATGCGAAAGACGGCATCGCCATCGATTGGCCGATCCGCTATGCGGACATCGCCCCCTGGTACAGCTACGTCGAAAAATTTGCGGGCATCGCCGGCTCCATCGAGCACTTGCCGCAACTGCCTGATGGTGAGTTCCAGCCCGTGATGCCGCTCAATTGTGTCGAGGAGATGTTCGCCGGCAAGCTGGCGGGTCTCTACGACGGCAAGCGCCGCATGATCTCGAGCCGCACGGCCAATCTCACCCGACCGCTGCCGGGACGCGGCGCCTGCCAGTCGCGTGATGCCTGCTGGCTCGGCTGTCCGTACGGCGCCTACTTCAGTACACAATCATCGACGCTGCCGGCGGCGATGAAAACCGGCCGGCTCACACTCAAGCCACACTCCATCGTCAGCGAAGTCGTCTACGACAAGCAGACGAAGCGGGCGTCCGGTGTCCGGGTCATCGACGCAGTGACCAATGCCGCGACCGAATACAACGCGCGCGTGATCTTCCTCTGCGCGTCGACGCTCAATTCGACCTGGTTGCTCCTCCGTTCCGCCACCGACATCTGGCCGGGGGGCCTCGGCAGCAGTTCCGGTGAACTCGGCCACAACCTCATGGACCATCATTTTCGCCTCGGCGCAGAAGGTAAGGTCGATGGGTTCGAGGACAAGAATCAGTTTGGTCAGCGCCCCAATCCGTCGTACATCCCGCGCTATCGCAATCTGATGGGCGACAAGCGCGACTATCTTCGCGGCTTCGGCTACGAGGGGGGCGCCAGTCGTCAGAACTGGTCGCGCGCGGTGGCGGAACTGGGGATCGGCGGAGATTTCAAGGATAGCATGGCCACGCCGGGGCAATGGACGATCGGCGGCACCGCGTTCGGCGAAATGCTCCCGAACCACGCGAATCATGTCGCACTCGATGAGACGCGGCGGGACAAATGGGGCCTGCCGGTGCTGAAGATCGATGCCGAGATCGGCGAGAACGAGCGACGCATGCGCGTCGACATGATGAACGACATGGCCGAGATGTTGACGGCAGCTGGCGTCAAGGACGTGACGACCTTCGACTATGGCTACGCTCCGGGACAGGGCATCCACGAGATGGGGACGGCGCGCATGGGCCGTGATCCAAAGTCGTCGGTGCTGAACAGGCACAATCAGGTCTGGGACGCCCCGAACGTCTTCGTCACGGATGGCGCCTGCATGGTCTCGACCGCCTGTCAGAACCCATCGCTGTCGTACATGGCGCTGACCGCGCGGGCGGCCGACTTTGCCGTCCGCGAACTCAACCGCCGGAACCTCTGACGGCCCGAGCGCCGGGTGACCGCCTGATCCAGCCGCGTGTGCTGGTGAGCCGAAGGATCACGGCCGGCATGTAACGGTTCTTTCTCACAGGCCCTGCCGAGCTGAACAATGAATCCGCGGGGGTGATGCGGGCGGCCGGTTTGTGCGTCTATCCGATATGCAGGTCAGCCCCCATTCAGAGGCTGGCCGGTCGTTGCGTTGGACCGGAAACCGTTCGATGGTTCACCCGCCCTGATGCCAGCCGCCGCGTTGGGCCATTTCTCTGAAGTTCACTTGATCGCCGCACCAGGAGCCGTCGTGAGTACGTCGTCAACCAGCACTGGAGTCCCGCTTACGCCCGTTCAGCTGGGCATGCTCTTCCATCATGTCCAGTCGCGGCACAGCGGAGTCGACATTCAGCAACTCGTCGTGACGGCGAGCGAGTCAGTCGATTTCGGCGCATTTTGCGCGGCCTGGGACGATGTGGCAGCGGCACACCCGATCCTCCGCACGCAGTTTCGTTGGGATGGTGAGGCGGAACCGCTGCAGCTGACCGTGCCAGGTATTGCGCCCGACATCAGTGAAACCAGCGTGCGCGGGCTGACGGATACCGAGCAGCAGGCCAGGATCAACGCCTACCTGCGCGACGATCGCTCTCGCGGCTTTGATCTGGCTCACAGCCCCCTCTTTCGCGTCGCCGTCTTCCACCTCGGCGATGCGCACGTTCAGTGGGTGTGGACCTTCCCGCACATCCTGCTCGACGGCGGTTCGTTTGCCGCCATTGTGCAGGATCTCTATACGGCGTATGACGCCCGGTGCGCCGGTACCGTCGCCAGCCTAGCCGCACGACCAGCGTACGCAGACTTCATCACCTGGCTGACGCCTGAGCTCGAGAAGCGCCGGGACGGTGCGAAATCATTCTTCGCGGACCGGCTGCGCGGTTTCGAATCGCGCAACCTCGTGCTCAGCCGGTCTACGGCCGAACCAGCGCGCGAACCCGCCGATCGCCAGCTGGTCGATGTCGCTGCCACCCTGTCGGCTGACACGACAGCGGCGCTGAACGTGCTGGCCACCAATGCCGGCGTGACGATGAACACGGTGGTCCAGGCGGCGTGGAGCCTGCTCGTCTCCGACTTCTCCGGCGGCGACAGCGATGTGGTGATCGGCGTGGTGCGCCGCGGCCGCAACGCAACGATCCCCAACGCCGACGCCGTCCTCGGCATGTTCATCAATACGCTCCCGCTGCGGGTCCGAATCGATCTGCAGCAGCCGCTGACCAGCTTTCTGCAGGGCATTCGCGCCGATCAGGTGGCGCTCCGCCCCTTCGAGCAGACCGCGCTGCTCGATGTGCAGTCGGTGGCGGAGATTCCAAAGGGCGAGTCGCTGTTCGACTCCATCATCGTCTTCAACGACGTCGAGTTCAGCGCACGCCTCCCGCAGGATGGCGCCTGGCGCCAGCGTCGCTTCGAGTGGATCGAACAGACGAACTACCCGCTCACGCTGTACGCGTACGATGGGCCAGTGCTGCAGCTCAAGCTGAGCACCTACCCCGCCCTGATCGACCACAGCATCGCCACCGCGATGATCCAGCGGCTCGCGTCGACGCTCGAGGCATTTGCGCACCACGGCGATCAGACGCTGGGCACGCTGGACCGCATTCCGGCCACGGAGCGCACGCAGCTGGCAAACTGGAATGCGACCGATGCGCCGGTGCCGACGACGCTCGTGCACCAGTTCTTCGAGGATCAGGCGCGCGAACGACCGGATGCCATCGCGCTGGTGCATCGCAACGCAGAGATCACCTACGCCGCGCTGAACGCCAGGGCCAACTTCGTCGCCGAACAGTTGCTGCAGCGCGGCGTCGGGCCTGACGTGCTGGTCGGGATCTACATGGAACGTGGCATCGACATGGTGGTCGCGCTGCTGGCGACCCTCAAGGCCGGCGGCGCCTACGTACCGCTCGACCCGGGCTATCCGGAAGCCCGCATCACGATGATGCTCGAGGACTGTATTCCGCGCGTGATCCTGACACAGGAATCACTCGCCGATCGCCTGCCGCATCCACGGCCTGAGACACTGGCCGTCGATGGTCCCGAGCTGCGGAGCGGTGCGCGAGACGCTGCCGTCGCGTGTGCTGCGACGCCATCGAGCCTCGCCTACATGATCTTCACCTCCGGTTCCACCGGCAGGCCGAAGGGCGTGATGATCGAACATCGGAACGTGGCGAACTTCTTTGTGGGCATGGACGAACGCCTCGGAACGATGCCGGGCGTCTGGCTCGCCGTCACCAGCATTTCGTTCGACATTTCTGTCCTCGAGTTGTTCTGGACACTCGGCCGTGGTTTCAAGGTCGTGATTCAGGATGAGGCCAGCAAGGCGTCCTTGAATCGGCAGACGGTTGCGCGCAATCCACAGCCACTCGAGTTCAGCCTCTTCTACTTTGCCGCCGACGCCGGAAAGACCGGCACCGGGCGGTATCGACTCCTGCTCGATGGCGCGCGGTACGCGGATACGCACGGCTTCAAGGCCATCTGGACGCCGGAGCGGCATTTCCACGCCTTCGGCGGCTTGTATCCCAACCCCTCGGTCACCAGCGCAGCCATCGCCGCGATCACTGAGAATCTTCAGATCCGTGCCGGCAGCGTGGTACTGCCATTGCACGATCCGATCCGCGTGGCTGAAGAGTGGTCGGTGGTCGACAATCTCTCCAACGGCCGTGTCGGTCTGTCGTTCGCGTCTGGCTGGCACGCCAACGACTTCGCGCTCGCTCCGCAGAATTACGAGACGCGCAAGGAGTTCATGTACAAGGGCATGGAGACGATCAGGAAGCTCTGGCGCGGCGAGTCCATCACGGTCAAGAACGGCACAGGCCAGGATATTCAGGTGAGCATCCTGCCCCGACCGGTGCAGGCCGAGCCGCAATTCTGGGTCTCGGCTGCCGGCAGTACGGCGACCTTCGAGTCGGCTGGTGCAATGGGCGCCAACATGCTGACCAACATGCTCGGGCAGAGCGTGGCGGATCTCAAGGAGCGGATCGCCGCCTACCGCGCGGCCCGGAAGAAGGCGGGACACGCAGGGAATGGTCACGTGTCGCTGATGCTCCACACCTTTGTCGGCAATGACGTCGATACGGTGAAGAAGCTCGTGCGTGACCCGTTCATGAGCTACCTGCGCACGTCGACCGATCTCGTGAAGCAGGCGCGCTGGGAGTTCCCCGCCTTTGCCCGCAAGGGCGTCGAGGCGCCGCGCGCCGATCAGACGGGCATGGACGATCTGTCGCCGGAAGACGAGAACGCGCTGATGGGCATGGCCTTCGAGCGCTATTTCAAGACACACGGCCTCTTCGGTACGCCGGAAAGCTGCGCCGAGATGATCGACACGCTGAAGGGGATCGGCGTCGACGAAGTGGCCTGCCTGATCGACTTCGGCGTCGACGAAGAGACGGTGCTCGCGAGCCTCGATGGACTCAACCGGCTGCGCGAACTCAGCAACGCTCCCGCGGCGGGCACCAGTGTCGACGATTTCCCGATCAGCGTCCAGCTGAGGAAGCACGCGGTGACGCACCTGCAATGCACGCCATCCTTGGCACAGGTGCTCCTCCTCGATGCCGACAACAGTGCGGCGTTCACCGGCCTGCAGTGCCTGATGCTCGGCGGTGAAGCCTTGCCCGACGTGCTCGCGCAGCGTTTCATCGCCATGATGCCTTCGGGCCGATTGCTCAACATGTACGGGCCGACCGAAACGACCGTCTGGTCGACGACGGCACAGATCCGCCGGGATACACCAGTCAGCATCGGCAGCCCGATCGCCAACACGCACGTTGTGCTGCTCGACCGCCTCGACCGCCTCAGTCCGCCCGGTGCGCTGGGCGAACTCTGCATCGGTGGCGCGGGTGTCGTGCGCGGGTACCATGAGCGCCCCGAACTCACCGCCGAACGATTCGTCACGCGGACGATCGATCGCTCGGGAAATCCCATGCGACTGTACCGCACCGGCGACCTCGCTCGCTGGCAATCCAACGGCACACTCACCTTCGCCGGACGGCTTGACCATCAACTGAAGGTGCGCGGCTATCGCATCGAACTCGGCGAAATCGAGAATGCATTGCTCGCGCATCCGGACGTCGATCAGGCGGTCGTGGTCCCGCGCGAAGACACGCCCGGCGACAAGCGGCTGATCGGCTATGTCTCGACCCGCAGCGAGAGTGTGCCCGGAGCCGCCGCCGAACGCACCGAGTACTGGCGCGACATCTGGGGCCAGGCGTACGCGGAGGGAAGCACTGATGTCGAAGACGTCGCGTTCAACGTGGCCGGCTGGTCGTCGAGCGTCACTGGTGACAAGCTGCCAGACGCCGAGATGAAAGAGTGGGTCGACCACACCGTCGGGCGGATTCGTGAGCTGAAGCCAAAGCGGATTCTGTCGATCGGCTGCGGTACCGGGCTGCTCCTCTTCCGCCTTGCGCCGGATTGCGAGGCCTACACCGGCGTCGACTACGCCGCACCCGCACTGGTGAACATCCGTCGCGGACTGGCGGAGAAGTCGCTCACGAATGTCTCGCTCGTCGAGAGCCCGGCACACGATCTCAGCGCGATTCCTGACGCCGGCTTCGACGTCGTGGTCATCAATTCGGTCATCCAGTACTTTCCCACCGCCGAGTACCTGCGGCAGGTGCTGCGCCAGGCGATCTCGAAGCTCTCACCGGGTGGTGCGCTATTCGTCGGTGACGTGCGCAGCTTGTCCCTGCTCAACGCCTTCCATGCTGCCGTGGTGCTCGCGCGGACCGAGCCGTCGGCAACGCTCGATGCCGTGTCGGCCGCGGTCGACAAGCGACTGGCCCGCGAGAGCGAGCTGGTGATCGATCCACAGTTCTTCGAGGACTTCGCCTCGAGTGAGCCCACAGTGGATGGGATCAGCGTGGAGTTGAAGCACACGAAGGCCACCAACGAGATGTCGAGCTTCCGGT
>JANPFJ010000286.1:0-1466 GCA_031423355.1 Gemmatimonadaceae bacterium
CCACCGCGGCAATCGCTGCGTCTCGACCGGGATCTTCTCGTTCACATCGTAGTTCGATACTTCCCACCGACCACGCACAATGCCACGCACGGGCATGTCCATCCACGTAGAACCACGGGAGACTTCCACCTCTTGTCGACGCGGCAACCAGTACCGCTCGCGTACCAGTCCGTTCTCCAGCGTCACGACCAGCGTTTCGATCCGCTTATCCAGAATCGCCGCGCGCGTAAATGTCATGGACAATCGCACCACCGCAGCCGTTTCGCGAACCAGAAATACCGAGCCAATCGCCGCCGGTTCCCTGCCGTCGCGCGGTCGAAACTGGATTTCGTCGACCACGATCTCGCGTCCCGGCAGACGAATCTTGACCGGTGCCGCTCGACGATACTCGTAGATCGTGAACGAACTGGCCGCGAGCGGATGCGGCACGTCGCGCACATCCTGTCCGTCGCCCAATCGAATGCGATCCGGCAAGTTATCCAGAATCACCCCGTATCGATCGCGATAGTAGCCAACGTTCGACGGCAGCAGCGTGGTGTCGCGACGACCGACCAGCTGCTGCGCGCTGCGATTCGGTTGCCACCACGCGATCGTGAGCGCCAGCTCTTCACTTTGTACGACCTTCGGCGGGATGATGACGCCTTCGCCGAGCTGTGCCAGGAACGCCAGAAACCCGCGCGCGTCGGCACGATAGCTCTCCAGTGTACTGTCAGCCAGCTGCAGACTCCGGCGTGCCGTGGCGCGCATCACCAGTGAGTCGGCGTCGGGATCACGCCACGCGTCGCGTGCATTCTTCGAGGCCGCTACGGGCGTGCTCTCGGCCCTGCCTTGCGCCCGCGCCGCTACGCTGAGTGCCGATTGGACGATCATCGCAGCAGAAAACGTTGCGACGCACGTTGCGGCGAGCGAAAGCGGGGCGCGCACCGGCAGGCGCACCGCGCGGCGCACGACCTCCAGCAATCCAGCGATCATCCGAACGCTCAGTGGGAACGCGCGTCGACTGCGCCGAGTCCGCGACGCGCAGCGAGCACCGGCTGTGACGCCGTGAGCAGCGACACCGCCGTTCTCAGCGGTGCATCCTCGCGCACCGCATAGCGCAGGAGCGCCTCATGCTGCGTGTGCAACTCCAGTAGTCGTACCGTCGCGAGCCGTGTCGTGGCTTCAAGCCACTCCGCTTTGGGAATCTCACCCACTGTGCGCCGGGTCTTGACCTGTCGCAGCAACAGCTCGCGGACACTCGACTCCACATCGGCGCTCACGGGCCACTGGTCGCGAGTGGCCTCCGCCACCACACTATCGGCCGCTTCAATAGACTGCAGGACGGCAGCCGGTTTCCACGTGCGCGGAAGCTGCGAGGGATCGCGGAGCGGAGCGTCCGCAACAAGAACATCGGGGCGCAGTCCTCCCACAAAGGTGCGCCCCGGTCCCGGGCGACGCTCCAGCGCCCGCCCTGTGGGTGTCAGCCA
>JANPFJ010000287.1:0-1879 GCA_031423355.1 Gemmatimonadaceae bacterium
CTCCAATCAGCCCTGCTGAGACACCTTCGCGAACCACTCGATTGCCTGTCGCCATCGATGTCGATGCTCCTGTTCAACGGTGTGGGGAAGACGGTCGCACTGTGTGCCGGCGTAGAGTCGCTGTTCCCGGCTCGTACCCCACAAACCTCGCTTCGGTGCGCAAATGCGCCAGAGGCAATCGCGATGCGAAGGCGGCTGACCGCGTTATCGCTCCGGAGGGCGCCGAGCGCCCGGCACGGGGGACGCGTCATTCCAGGACGCGGTGACCGTGATACGCATGCCCTCAGGGGTACGCACAAAGACCCTCGTTGAGATCCCCGTGAGCGTATCCCCGGGCGACGGCACGCCGATGTAGCGATAGTACCCATAGACGACCCCTGGGGCGATCGGGGCCACGCGCATCTCCTTCACGATCAGCGTGTCGGGCCACGCGTTTTCGGTGATCGCCGACCACCCCTCGTACCCGGACTCCATGCCGGTCGGCGAGTGCCGCCGCAGCCGCTCGGTATGCACGTAGGTCTTGAGATAGCGCGCCTTGTCGCGCGAATGAATCGCCGCGAGGTTTTCGCGAAAGGTGGCCATCGCGTCGGCGGAATCCCGCGCAGCGGTCGCCTGCGTCGTGCGGGCGCGAGTGGTAGGCTGCGCCCCAGCCGCCGCCGCGCTAGTCGTGAGTGCACATAGGCAGGCGAGGGCTCTGGCGAGGGCTCTAGCGAGCGCTCTGGCGAGGGCGCTGGCGTAGCGCGAGGAAGGCCGCATCAGTTCTCCGGGCGAAAGGTGAGACCAGCAATCTGTGCCATCCTCGCCCGAGCCGCTATCGCACACGACGTGGACTCCGCGGGGGTCTCCGATGCAAGTCGCCATGGCGTGCGGGCCAACGGACGGTGTGGTATTCTCAAGGCAGCATCACTCGCCCTTCACTTCGACGCGTGCGGCGAGCACCACCGCGCGCCACGTCCGGAGCACTCGTGTCTCATCGTTCCCTCGCCGTTGCGTCGATCTCGACGCTGCCGCTGTCCCTCGCGTTGTCACTGGCGCTGCCACTTTCGCTCTCGGCCGGCGCCCTCGCCGCGCAGAGCGGCCCAGCGGCCAGTGCCGCCACGAATTCGCTGCCACTGAAGACCGCGCGCACGCACGCCTTCACCACAACGACCGGCACCTGGCTGTCCCTCGACATTTCGCCCGACGGACAGCAGCTCGTGTTCGACTTGCTTGGCGATCTCTATACGTTACCGATCGCAGGCGGCAAGGCGACGCGCCTGACCAGCGGCATGGCCTTCGATGCACAGCCGCGCTATTCGCCTGACGGCAAGAAAATCGTGTTCGTCTCCGATCGCTCCGGCGGCGAGAACGTCTGGACACTCTCGCTCGATGGCAAGGACACCACGCAAGTGACGAAGGGCAACAACAACATGTATGTGTCACCGGAGTGGGCACCGGACGGCAAGTACATCGTGGTGTCGCGGTCGGGTGGCCTTGGCGGCACCGCAAAGCTGTGGAGCTATCACGTGGACGGCGGGAACGGGCTTCCCCTCACGACGCAGCCCGCCGTCGCGCCAAACCTCAAGATGATCGGTGCCGCCTACGGAAAGGATCCGCGCTATCTCTGGTTTGCCGCGCGTACGGGTGATTGGCAGTACAACAGCATCGGCGCGCAGTACCAGCTGTATGTATGGGATCGCGAGAATGGCCGTACCTCGCAGATGACCACGCGCTTTGGATCTGGCTTTCGCCCTACGCTGTCGCCGGATGGACAGTACCTCGTGTACGGCACGCGGTTCGAAACGAAAACGGGGCTGCGGCTGCGCAATCTCGCCACGCAAGCGGAGTCGTGGTTGGCCTTCCCGGTACAGCGCGACGACATGGAATCGCGTGCACCGAT
>JANPFJ010000288.1:0-3430 GCA_031423355.1 Gemmatimonadaceae bacterium
CCACGGATCACGCCAGCGAGGGCGACGATGGCAACGATCCCACCGCAGATGAATAACAGCGACTTGCTGACGCGAGCCAGGCGGTCCTGCAGTGGCGTCGCACTCTCCTCCGCCGTCGCCAGCAAGTGCGCGATCTTACCCAGCTCGGTCTTCATCCCGGTCGACGACACGATGGCCGTACCAGTCCCCGTCGAGACTGACGTGCCCATGAAGACGAAGTCCCGACGTTCGGCGAGTGGTGTGTCGGGGCTGGTCAGCGTCACGTTCTTCTCCACCGGCGCGCTCTCGCCAGTCAGTGCCGCTTCATTCGTCGTCAGCGCATTCGCCTCCACGAGCCGAGCATCTGCCGCCGTCACGTCGCCGGCTTCCAGCAGAAGCGTGTCGCCGGGCACGACCGTCGCGGCGGGCACCAGCTCGACCCGTCCATCACGCTTGACCCTTGCCCGGGGAGCGGTCATGGACCGGAGTGCGAGCACGGCGCGTTGCGCCCTGAACTCCTGCATGAAACCGATGATCGCGTTGACCACGACGATTGTCAGAATTGCCCCGGCGTCCAGCCACTCACCGAGCACCGCTGAAACCATACCCGCTGCGAGGAGCAACCAGATCACGGGACTCGTCAACTGGCGAAGGAAGAGCGCGGCGGCCGACGCAGCGGGTTCGAGCGCGAGCTCGTTCGAGCCGAACTCGCGCAGCTTGCGCTCCGCCTCCGATGCCGACAACCCGACCTGCGGCGAGGTCGAGGTCACGTCTGCTGGGCCAGGGTGCGGAGCCATCAGCGCAAGTGACCAGCCATGTCCTCACAGGACTCTGCGCTGCGGGCACACATGTCCGCACACTCCTCCATCATCGCATCGCCAGCACCGAGCGAACGGCAGAAGTTCTCACAGATTCGACAGGCCATGGCACAGACGCCGCACACGGCATCGTGAATCGGCGATCCGCGCAGGACCAGATCTGCGGCCGTCGCGCAGAGTCGTGCACAGTCGAGCATCGCGGTCTGATGCTCACGTCCTGCATGCTCCCCAGTCATCTCGAGGCAATGCGCCGCGGTCAGGGTGCACGATGCGTACGTGTTGAGGCACCGTCTCGCGCAGTCCTGCATCATGACATTCTTCTGTTGGTGGTCACTGTCGGACATCGTCCCTCCCGTCGATTGTTGCTTCCGTCACAAGACCCCCGCGGCAGGCCGACACTAGGCCAGCGACGGTACCGTCGGATCGCTTGGTGCCATGCGTCCTGGGCCCTCGGTACGATTCGCACGAGCCGCGGCCACCAGTTGCCGTTCCTTGACCAGTGAGTAAATGGCCGGTACCACTAGGAGGGTCAGGATGGTACTGCTCACCATGCCTCCAATCATGGGCGCGGCGATGCGCTTCATGACGCTCGCACCCGTACCGGTGCCCCACAGGATCGGCAACAATCCGATCATGGTCGACGCAACGGTCATCATCTTGGGCCGCACGCGTTCGACGGCCCCTTCGATCACGGCCTCGTAGAGGTCCTTCACCGTCGGCACCTTCCCGTCAGCACTGCGCTCGGCCCACGCGCTATTCAGGTAGACGAGCATGATGACGGCCGTCTCGGCCGCCACGCCGGCCAACGCGAGAAAACCGACCGTCACCGCCACCGACCACTCGTAATCGAGCGCCCAGAGGAACCAGATTCCGCCGATGAGGGTGAACGGAATCGAGAGCATCACGATCAGCGTCTCGCTGATGCTACCGAAGTTGAAGTACAGCAGCAGGAAGACGATGGCCAGTGTCGCGGGCACGACGAGCTGCATCTTTGCCGTGGCGCGCTCCATGTACTCGAATTGCCCACTCCATGCCATCGTGTAGCCTGCCGGAAGGACGAGATCACGACTGACCACTTGCTTCGCGTCGGCGACGTAGCCCCCGATATCCGTTCCCTCGACGTCCACATACACCCAGGCAGTGGGCTGCGCGTCCTCCGTCCGGACGACCATTGGGCCCGAGACCTGACGGATGGTCGCGACCTGACCGAGCGGGATCTGGGCGGCACCGCGACTCGGAGCACGGCTGTTGGCGGTTGCCATGCCATCGCCCATCGACGCGGGGGCTGTACCTGCATCGTGGCTCACGGGAACGAGGACGGACGCCAGTCGTTCGGGCGTATCGCGCAGTTCCTGTGGGTAACGCACACGGACGCCGTATCGCTCGCGGCCCTCGACGGTCTGCGTGATCGTCATCCCACCGATGGCAGCCGCAATCACCGTCTGGATGTCGCCGACGTTGAGGCCATGGCGCGCCGCGGCAACGCGGTCGATGTCGATGTCGAGGTAATACCCACTGACGGCTCGCTCGGCGAATGCGCTGCGCGTACCGGGCACCGTCTTGAGGAGTGACTCGAGCTCCTTGCCGAGCCGCTCGAGCGTGGCCAGGTCTGGCCCGAAGAGCTTCACACCAACGGGGGTGCGGATGCCAGTCGCGAGCATGTCGATGCGCCCCTTGATCGGCATCGTCCATGCATTCGTCACCCCAGGCATCTTAACCGCCGAGTCCATGGCGGCGACGAGCCTGTCATAGGTCATGCCGGCTCGCCATTCCGACTTCGGCTTGAGCGAGATCGTGGTCTCCGCCATGTCCAGTCCCGCTGGGTCCGTGGCGGTGTTCGCACGTCCCGCCTTGCCCCAGACGCTGGCCACTTCAGGGAATGACTTCAGGATCGCGTCCTGCTGACGCAGCAATTCGCGCGCTCGGGCAACGCTGATCCCAGGCAGCGTTGACGGCATGTACAGGATGGTGCCCTCCTCGAGCGGTGGCATGAACTCGCTGCCGATGCGCTGGAATGGGATGTACGTCACGATCAGCGCGGCCGCCGAGAGACTGATCATTCCCCAGCGGTGCGCCATCACCCATGCGAGCACCGGGCGGTAGCCGCGAATCATCGCGCGGCTGAGTGGATTCTTCGCCTCGCGATAGATCTTGCCGCGGATGAACAGGCCCATCAGCACCGGCACGAGCGTGATGCTGAGCAGACTGGCGGCGGCCATCGCAAACGTCTTCGTCAACGCCAATGGCTTGAAGAGGCGACCTTCCTGACCCTCGAGCGTGAAGACAGGGATGAAGGAGACCGTGATGATCAAGAGCGAGTAGAACAGCGACGGACCGACCTCCTTGGCCGAGGTCAGTACGATGTCCATCCGCTCGCGTGTCGTCAGCGTGGCAGTATCGATGTGTGTGGCACCCGCGGGCGCCCGACGCTCGAGGTGCTTGTGCATGTTCTCCACCATGACGATGGCGGCATCGATCATCTCACCAATCGCAATGGCGATCCCGCCGAGTGACATGATGTCCGCGCCAATGTCGAAGGCGCGGAGGCCGATGAAGGCAATCAAGACACTGATCGGCAGCGTGATCACCGCCACGAGCGCGGAGCGCACGTGCAGCAGGAACACGACGCAGAT
>JANPFJ010000289.1:0-38300 GCA_031423355.1 Gemmatimonadaceae bacterium
CAGCCTTGCTGCCGCGGCCTCCTGACACTCGCCCCTTCATTTGCCGTAGCGGTTTGTCTGCTGCCAGCAGTGCTCCGCGCGCAGCAACTGCCTGACAGCGCCCGCCGGGTGGAGCAGATCGTGCTCACCCGGCACGACATCTTCGATTCCACCGAGGCAGCGCGCTGGGTCCGACGCATCGTCAACCAGCTGCACGTGCGCACCCAGGCGCGGGTGGTGGAGCGGGAGCTGCTGCTGCGCGTCGGTGATCCCCTCGACTCCGCCCGCGCGGCCGAGACGGGCCGGAATCTGCGGCGGCTGCAGGTGTTCCGTGATGTGCGTGTGGACACGAGCGCCGATGGCCGGACACTCAACATCCATACCTACGATGGCTGGTCCACGCGACCCTACGCCACCTTTCGCAGCACGGGTGGTCAAACGCTGATCAGCGCCGGTCTGCTCGAAACGAACTTCCTCGGCCTCGCGACCACGCTCGATGTCCGCTACGTGCAGGATCCCGATCGTTCACTGGTGCGCCAGGCGTTCGGGGCCCCGCGCCTGATCTCGAATCGGGTCAGCACTGGCGCGTTCTACAACCGGTTTTCCGATGGTGGCAGCTATGGCGCGGTGATCGAGAAGCCCTGGTTCTCACTCTCGGGTCGCAATGCACTCCGTGCAAGCTTCGTGAGTTTCGACGGCCGTGTGCTGCGTTTCCGCGATGGCGTGCTGCGCGCGCGAGACTCACTGGACCGCCGCTTCACGCTCGGCGCGGTGTCTGCGGCGCACGCATTTCGCGCATCCCCGCGTGGATACCTGCGGCTTGGCGGTGAGTTGCAGGTCCGTCGCGATGACTTTGCGCCGCGTCGCGATGTTCCGGCGGCAATCACTCGGACAGTGACGGGCGCGCTGATCAGCTACGTCGACGTGAGCGCGGCACGGTTCGTCGTGACGCGGAATTATCGCCAGCTCGGGCAGCCCGAAGACGTGGACCTCAGCTCCACTATCCGCCTTGGCGTGACGGTCGCCCCGGCAGCGCTGGGATACGATCGTTCAGGCGTCGGCCCCGTGATCTTCGCACAGACGGGCACACGTCTGCCCCATGGTTTCGCCACCGTGACCGGTCGCGTCTCGGGCCTGGCCAGCGCTGGCGCAGTGGACAGTGGCACCGCGCAGGTATCCGCGACGGTGGTCTTCCAGCCGCACCGTCAGCACATGCTGGTGGGTTTCACCATGCGCGGGTGGGACAAGAATCCATTTCCGGGCGAAGAGTTCGACCTCGGACTGTTTCGAGGACCGCGCGCTTTTCCGCTGCATGCCTTTACCGGTGATCGGCAACAGGTCTCGGTGCTCGAGTATCGCTATACCGCGTTACCGAACATTCTTGGCGCCTTTGCCGCCGGTGTCGCGGCGTTCGCCGAGACCGGCGGGGCGTGGTACAGTGGTTCGCCGCAACGCAGTGGCAGCGATGCCGGCGTTGGATTTCGGTACGCGCCACTGCGATCCGCGTCGAACGTCGGGGCCGGTCGCTTTGATCTGGTGCGCCGCTTCGCGACCGACCGTCAGCCGGCTGGCTGGGTGGTCGTGATCGGGACCGGGTTCACCTTTGACGGACTGCGCTGAGTTGCGCGTCTCAGACGATCGGATCGGTGGGCGACGCGCTGATGATCGTGATGGCTCGAGGATCGACCGTCAGTGACGCTTCCGTGGCATCGATCGACTCACCGTCGATCTGCAGCCGGAGCGGTGAACGGATTTCCGCCGTGTGCCAGCGAACCGTCCGCACACCGGGCAATCGATACTCGGACGAGTCGCGTTCGATCGGCGCGGATACACCGCGAGCCATGAGGTTCCAGTAGCCGAGCGGTGAGCGTACGGCGGCAGCAATGGCGAGACCGTCGTCCGGCCGCATACCGCGCCACATCACCTTGCCGAAGGCGTAGTGGGGAATGTTGTAGAGACCAACGTTGTGGACGAGCTCCGTCGCCGGCACCCACTCGGTGCCGTCGATGGTGAGCGACACACCGCGTAGTTGCGTCGACAGGTTGAACAGGAGCGCACTCCATCCCGCCCATTGCCGGGAGGAGTAGCGAAGGGCGGCGTACCGTTGCAGAAAGTTCGACTCGAAGCCGGTGCTGCAGCTGACGAGGGCAATCGGCGTTTGTGCGAGTGACGTGCGCATGATGTCAATCGAGGCAGTGACGCCCCGTTCCAGCGCCGCCATCGCCACCTGAGCGGAGCTGAGGCCGAGCGTGTGTGCAGTGGCGTTCCCCGTCCCGAATGGGACCAGCGCGATGGTGCGCCGCAACTCGCCACGCCGGTGCAGGAGTGTGACCAGCGCATTCAGCGACCCATCACCACCAACCGCGGTCGGAACTTCGTCATCGCTCAGTCGGAGAGCGGCATCCAGTTCGGACGCCGACGATGACCGGACGATACGCGACCGCAGCGCCAACTCGGGGTGGCGCTTCAGCAGAGCATCGAGTCGGCGCGGAGCCTTGCCCGTACCCGCGGCGGCATTGACCAGAAAAACGAATCGGGACGGCGAACGCACGCGGACGGTGTTGGGTGACGACGGCCACACGCCAGCTGGCGGTCAGACGAAGGTAGTCACCCGGTGACGACAGAGGCTACGACTCCGGCACTGCGACTCAGCGCACCAGCTGACCACACGTGACAATCCGCTCCATGTTCTTCGGCGACTCGTGCACGTTCACAAAGAGCGCGCCCGCCTCAGGGAACGGAATGGGAAGGTCAATGACCGCGACGCCATTGCCGCGTGCATTGATGCGAATCGTGGCGTCTGCCTGTCCCGGGCCGACGATCGGGGCTTCTTCTCCACAGATGCCGGCGTGCAGATGCCACGCTCTCACCGCACCGGGAGTATCACCACTGATGACGACGCGAACACGGGTCTGATTGGGTCGCTTGCCACGTTCGAGTACGACCGTGCCGTGCGGTCCGATGGCACCGTTCGGCGGTGCCAGCTCGGCGCTCCAGCGGGCGATGGTGTGCAGCATCGCCCCTGCACTCTGCGGTGCGGTGGTCAGGGAGAGCAGCGCCAGAATGGTGCCGATGCCCGGCATCAGGAGTGGCTTCAGCCGGGTGATGGTGCGACGACTCATGGAATCCTCCGCAGCGGCGCGGGTGGGCGTTCGAATCCAGTTATCCGAGACGCCTCTGATTCACAGTGCGCCCAATCCGGAGATTGCGGAAGACCCATGGTCTGTCACAAAGGAACGCGGGCGCCTCCACTGGAAGCGCCCGCGTGTCCAACACAACCAGCACCGTCAGCTCAGCGTGAGCTCAGCCAGCTCAGTCGCGACGCCCCTGCAACCGAGCCAGCAAGCGCAACAGTTCGAGATAGAGCCACACCAGCGTGACCATCAGACCGAACGCGCCGAACCATTCCATCTTCTTTGGTGCCCCCATCCGCACGGCCTGATCGATATCATCGAAATTCAGGACCAGATTCATCGCCGCCACACCGGCAATCACGAGGTTGATCCCGATTGCGATCGGGCTCGACGACATGGTGTAGCCGAGGTTCACGTTGAACAGCGAGAGCACGATGTTCACCAGATAGAACACGGCGATACCGATCGTGGCGCCGACGATCATCCGTCGGAAGCCTTCGGTGGCCCTGAGGATGTTCATCCGGTACAGCGTGAAGACGCCGAGTGCGACGGCGAAGGTCAGCAGGACGGCCTGCTGCGGAATGCCGGCGTACTTGAGATTGTACAGCGCCGAGATCGCGCCGAGGAGGAGCCCTTCCAGCACGGCGTAGATCGGGGCCGCGATCGGGGCGGTGTTCGGCTTGAACGAGACGATCATCGCCACGATGAAGCCGCCGAGTCCGCCAACGAGCAGCGACGGCATGACGATGCCCGTGTTGCCGGCCGCCACCTGCGACCAGGTGAACGAGGCCGAAAATGCACAGAGTGCGAGCAGGACGATCGACTTTCCAGCCGTGCCGGCGCGGGTCATCACCTCGCCCCGGGCGGTGGTCGACAGCGTGTCGCGGGCCGCTTCAGCGAGGCGGGAGAGGACTGGGTTGGTTGCCTTCATTGTGAATCAGACTCCAGTGAGAAGTACGCGGGGCCATGCCCCGCTGGAGATATACCCCGTGTCGGGCGAACGGATCGGCCGAGCCGCTGGTTGCGAGGTGCGGCAGCCGAGGGGGTCATTCCGCGTCCAGCACCCGGTACCAGAGGTCGGCATGGTCGCCATGGGTCAACCGCTTCCAGGCCGGCGCACCGCCAGGTCGGTAGAAGAAGTGGGCATACCATCCGTTGCCCTCGGGAAAGGGCCGGTGCGGGACCTCGAGACTGGCGAGCTCATTGTCTGAAGGACGGTTACACCGTTCCAACGTGACATCGGTGATCTCAGGCATGGCAGAAGGTTACGCCAACCGCCGCCGCAGGAGTAGCGGCGGCCGGGGTGACCCTCCATCATGCCTGCCATGACCTATCGTCGCGCAATTGCCCTCGTCAGCCTGATCAGCTGCATGGTCGCCCTGTACCTCGCTCTGTGGAAGATGGGCTACATGGGGACGCTGGCGTGCACCGGGAGCGGCAACGGCTGCGAGTACATCCAGGGAAGCCGGTACGGCTGGTTCCTCGGTGTGGACGTCGCCCTCATCGGCACGGTGGGCTACGCCCTGATCGTGCTTCTCGCGCTCGCAGGCACCAGCGAGTCGCTGGAAGACGCGATCTGGCCGACGCAGGCGCTCATGGTGTTGATTTACGGCGCAGTGCTGTTCACGCTCCGGCTCAAGTATGCGGAGTTCATTATCCTGAAGTCGTTCTGCCCGTGGTGCGCGGTCTCGGCGATCGCGATCACGATCGATGCCATTTTGATCACGCTCGACTGGCGCCGTGTTCGATCGGCCTCCGAGACACCCGCACTCATCCGCGAACCAACATGACCGTCCCTACCGCCCGTCCGCTCCGTGGCGCTCTTGGCCTCGCACTGGCGATGGCAGCATCTGCCGCCGCTCTCTCAGCGCAGAAGGCGATTGCCGACACTTCCGTGCTTCCGCCGGTGGCGGGCATCAGCATTCAGGGCGGACAGATCGGACTTGGCAGCGGGCCGTTCAACGTCGAACTGGCACGCCAGGGCCGCGGTCAGCTGAAGAAGAGCGTGGTCACCCTCGGTGTCGAAACCTGGGCGCGCTGGAGCCGTGTGATGCTGCTCGCGGGCAGCCATACGTACGTCCCGGTGCGCACGGCGGCGACGAATTTCACCACCGAAACTGACGGCGCGTACGGCACGCTCGATCTCGGCATTCCGGTCATCCTGGCGCGGAAGACCCTCGTCTATCCACTGGTCGGGGTTGGGTTGAGCAACACCACGGTGACCCTTCGCCGAAACGGGCCGGTCGACTTCAACCCGAACTTTCGCGACATCCCGTCCACCGGCGGGCGGAACATCGACATCACCGCGCGCAGCTATCAGGGCCATGTGGGAGTTGGCATCGATCAGATCTTTCAGCCGAAGTGGCCCGACCTGCTGATGAGCTTTGGTTTGCGTGCCGGCTACATGACGCGTCTGGGTGACACGAAGTGGCGCTCGGGGCCGGAAACTGTGACCGGTGCGCCCGAGCTCGCACTGAAAGGCGCCTACGTCCGGTTGACGATCGGCGGCGTGCTTGGAAAGCGGCGCTATGTCGCGGTGCCGATGGTCGGCTCATTGCTGCCATACATCGGGCGCTGATTTCCACTGCGGAGGTGCCCCGGTACACCGTGTGTGCCGGGGCGCTGTGTTTCTGGCAGCCAGCGTGAGACATTGGGCGCGTGACTGACTCCATCACTCTTCTGCTGACGTTCATCATGGGTGCGGCGCTTGGCGCTGTACTGGCGTGGTGGGCTGTCACACGCGTGGGAGCAGCTGAACGGGCGGGACTGGCGGCCACCAGCGCCGCGCAGCTGGCCGCCCTCGGCGACGCACAGCAGACGATGCGCGCGACCTTCGAGACGATTGCGGCTGATGCACTGCGTCACTCACAGGAAGCATTTCTCACGTCCACGCGGGCGGAATTGACGGCGTTGCAGGCCGACGGTGCCGCCCACGCCGAACAGCGAGAGCAGACGATTGCGACGCTGCTGCAGCCGGTGCGCGAACTCCTCTCGTCGTACGACACGCGACTGACACAACTCGATCGAGACCGGACCGAGGCCCTTGGCCAGGTCGCGGAGCGCCTGCTGCAGGTGCACTCCGTGAGTGATCGACTGGGCCGGGAGACCCGCGATCTGGTTCAGGCGCTGCGCGCGCCGTCGTCGCGCGGTCGATGGGGCGAGTTGCAGTTGCAGCGGGTGGTCGAGCTGGCGGGAATGCTCGAATATTGTGACTTCGAGACGCAGTTGACCATGCAGACGGCCGACGGAGTGCAGCGTCCGGACATGGTGGTGCGGCTGCCGGGCGGTTCGTCGATCGTGGTCGACGCGAAAGCGCCGCTCGAGGGTTTCCTGGCGGCGATGGATGCGACGGATGAATCGATGCGTCTGGCCGCGCTCGACCGACACGCGAAACAACTCCGCGCGCACATCAATGCGCTGAGCGATCGCAACTACTGGCGCCAGTTCTCGCATGCCCCGGAGTTCGTCGTCTTGTTTCTTCCCGGTGAAGCGTTTCACGCCGCGGCCCTGGAGCGCGATCCGTCTCTGCTCGAGGCAGGCGTGGCCCAGCGGGTGCTGATTGCGTCGCCGACCACCCTGATCGCGCTGCTTCGCGCGGCGGCGTACGGTTGGCGGCAGGAGCGCGTGGCGGAGAGTGCGGCGCAGGTCAGTGCGCTGGGGCGCGAGTTATCGGAGCGACTTGCCGTGTTCACGTCGCACCTGACCGACGTGGGGAGTTCGCTCGATCAGGCAGTCACGCGCTACAATCGCGCGGTTGGGAGTTTCGATGCGCGCGTCCTGGTGGCGGCGCGCCGCTTCACTGACCTGGGTGCTGGCGCCGCCAACGCCGATGCGCTCGATGCGCCGGCCGTGATCGAGCGACAACCGCGAACGCCGACGCTGCCGTCTGCGTGACGCAAGAAAGGAAGGCCGTTGCTCCTGAACGCTCGTGTTGTCAGTCGTTCACTGCGATGCCACGCCGCAACGCTGTTGCACCCGGCGTCGCTGGCGAGTCATCATAGGCCAGTGAATCGCGAAGCTCGTTGGCCGCGCGCCGGATCTGCACCAGCTCCGGCTCCGGAATTCGGTCGAGGTTACGGATCATCATCGCCATGCGCGGATGATTCGCAAAGCGCTCCCGGTGCCGGGCCATGAAGTCCCAGTACAACAGGTTGAATGGACAGGCATCCGCACCACTCTTCGCCTTCACATCGTACCGGCAACTGCCACAGTAGTTGCTCATCCGATTGATGTAGGCACCGCTGGCAACGTAGGGCTTTGACGCCATCACACCGCCGTCGCCCCAGGTAGCCATGCCGACCACGTTCGGCAGTGTCACCCATTCGTAGGCATCGGTGAATCCGGCCCAGAACCAGCGGTTGAGGGCCGCCGGGGTGACGCCGAGCAGCGTGGCAAAGTTGGACTGCACCATCAGCCGCGGAATGTGATGCACACGACCGGTGTCACGGACGGCGCGGATCGTGTCCGACAGGCAGCGCATCTCGCAGGCGGTGCCGGCGGGCTTGGCGGCGTAGCCCGCCTCACCATCTGGCGCCCAGAACCACATGGGAAGCGGGAGCCATGCGTCGAGTGCGTTGGCGGTGCGGAGGCCTGGCATCTGGTGCCAGTAGATGCCGCGCACGTACTCCCGCCAGCCCAGAATCTGACGGATGAACCCCTCGGCGCTTGGCAGTTCGACCTGCCCCTCGCGATACGCCCGCTCGGCCCGCTCTATGACTTCCCTCGGATGCAGCAGGCCGACGTTGATCGCGGACGCGAGTGTGGAATGCAGCAGATCGGCGTGCCCATGCTGCATCGCATCTTCGTAGGGTCCGAATTCCGGCAGGCGCTCCGTGATGAACCGCTCGAGCAGGACCTTCGCGTCAGCCCGCGTCACCGGAAGTGCAAAGCCATCGGCCGACCCCCAACGATCCTTCCACCCATTCACGCGCTGCATGATGGCGCGAGTCGTGTCATCCGGGGCAAAACGCATCGGCGCCGGCACAGCCTTCTTCTTCGGCCACGGCTGGCGATTCTCCGCATCGAAGTTCCATGCACCACCGGTTGGCTTGCCATCAGGCTCGATGAGGATCCGGTGCTTCCGCCGCATCTCGCGGTAGAAGAATTCCATGCGGAGTTCCTTCTTGCCCTTCGACCACAGGGCGAAGTCATCGCGGCTGGCGAGGAAGCCACGATCGGCGCGGAGTTCGAGCGCGATCCCATGGCCTTCCAATGCCGCGGCTGCTCGTTGCAGCGAGGCCACCATCTCCCACTCACGACCCTCCGTCGCGACGACGCGATCGGCGCCGTGCTCCAAAGCCGCCGCAGTCAGTCCCTCCTCATACGTCGCTGCGCGGCGATAGTCCACGCGATAACCGGCAGCCAGCAGCGCGTCGGCGAAGTGGCGCATCGCCGAGAGGATCAGGGTGAGCTTCTGGCGGTGCCAGGGGAGCGCTGCACCCTTCTCGACCGATTCGATGAAACACGCAACGACCGAGTCGCTGGCGGTGCGCGGCAGCTGGGCCACGGCCCGGGAGCATTCCCACGGGGCGACGAAGACGAGCGTTCGACCGTCAGTGACCGGTCCAGGGCGTTGTATCACACTGTGTGAATGCCCAGCGTCTCGCGGGCGTTTCCGCCGTCAGCCGCTCACAAGCGTCAGCCGCTCACGCGGTTCGAATCGAGGGATGTGCACCGCTGTTCGTCCGGCGGATCTCGCGTCGCGCGCCCTTGTCGCGGTAGAGCGCGCCGTCAGACACCGCGAGGAGTGCGGTGGGCGTATCGCCATCCCGTGGAAAGAGCGCGGCGCCAACGCTGCCATCGACATTGATCTGCACGCCATCATGATCCACCACGTGCTTCAGCGCCTCGCGCACCTTGGCCACCACCACGTCCAGATCGCTGCTCTGCCTGAGGTACGGCGAAATCGCCACGAACTCATCGCCGCCGATCCGTCCCACCGTATCCGATGCGCGAAGCAGGTGCTGCAGGCGCTGGCCCACCTCTTTCAGTACATCGTCGCCAGCGAGGTGACCATGCCGGTCGTTCACGTCCTTGAATTCGTCGAGGTCGATGTAGAGCACGCCAACGTGCGTCCCGTTTCGCTTCGCCGATTCGACCGCCATCTCGAGACGGTCCATCAGGATCGTGCGATTGGGCAACCCCGTGAGCGCATCGCTGGCCGCGCGGTGTTCGGCTGACTTCATTGAGGCATCGGCCAGTGCCCAATCACGGTCAAGGATCCAGATCACCAGCCCGATGCAAAGCACACAGTGCGAGAGGAACTCGGCGCTGAGCAGTGGCTGCCAGTCCACCATCGACGCGAGGGGATTGAACCAGTGTGAGAGAGCAATTCCCGCGCGTAACGCGGCACAAAGCGCTACCATGCAGAGCGCGATCCGGACCAGACTGGCACCGAGGACCATCTTCGGCGGTGCCACGGCGTTTGAAACGACGCGCGCAATGATCACGCACGCGGCCAGTGTGCCACCCGCACGGAGCGCATTGCGCACCATGTCCTGGGCGACGGGATCGCGAGCCGCGAGCAGGCTGATCCCGGCGGTCAGCAGCGCGGCGAGGATTGCGCCACGTGCCGCGTCACGCCGCACCTTGTCGGTGACGAAGTTGTTCGTCGCGAGTTCGGCCGCGCCCAGCACCATGAAACCGAGGTACATCCAGACGGAGAGCGACCGGCCGAGATCGCGCAGCGCAGCGCTGGTGTCGTCGAACGCACTCATGTTGAAGAGCTGCGTCGCCGCGGCGACGCCGAGGGCGACGAAAGCCCGCGCAATGTCGCGCAGCGCGAGCAAGTTGCGTCGCAAGCCGAGTCGCCAGCACACCCACGCGAGACCAAGCGCGGCGGAAACCTCGAGTCCGACAACCACGGGCACAGCGAGTGCGATGGTGTCCATTCGGCTTCTGGCGTACGCGGGAAGTGCTCGTCCAGCAGCGGACTTGCTTGCTAATACGAACCAGTCATGCCCCCGGCGTCAACACCTGTGAGCCAAATCGATACGATGAAACACGTTGCGCGCCGATGACGGCGCGCAACGCACAACGGACTCTGCGATTAGGCGTTGCTCATGATGCAACGAGCTTGACCGCGCGATCGGTGATCGCGGCGACGCTCAGTCCGAACTCGTGGTACAGGCGATCGAATGGCGCCGATGCACCGAAATGGTCGATACCGACGACGTCGCCGTGACCGGCAATCAGCTGCCACCATGACATTGGATGTCCCGCCTCGATGGCCAGGCGCGGCACTCCTGCCGGCAGTACCGAAGCCTGATATGACGCGTCGGAGGCCATGAACAGCTCCATCGATGGCACACTCACCACGCGCGCGGCGATGCCACGGGCCTCGAGAGCATCGCGCACCTTGAGGGCCAGCCCGATCTCGCTGCCGGTGGCAAGCAACACGATTTTCGCCGGAGTACCCGAGTCCGCCAGGACGTATCCACCGTGCTCGACACCGGCGCGCACGGTTGCTGGAGCCGCGTTGAGGAATCCAAGCTTCTGCCGCGACAGCACGATTGCACTCGGGCCGGTGCGGTGATTGATGGCGACGCGCCAGCATTCGGCGACCTCGCCGGCGTCGGCCGGGCGCAGCACCAGCAGGTTCGGAATCGACCGCAGCGCCGAGAGGTGTTCGATCGGCTGATGTGTCGGTCCGTCTTCGCCGAGCCCGATCGAGTCATGGGTGAAGACGTAGATGGCCTGCGTTTTCATGAGCGCCGCCAGACGGATGGCGGGGCGCATGTAGTCGCTGAACACCAGGAACGTGCCAGAGTACGGTATGACACCGCCGTGGAGCGAGAGGCCGTTCATGATCGCGCCCATCGCGTGTTCGCGGACGCCGTAATACACATAACGGCCGGCGCGATTGGTGGCGCTGAAGGGCTGATCACCCTTGCGCAGCGTCAGGTTGGATCCGGACAGGTCGGCCGACCCGCCAAGCAGTTCCGGAATGCCGGCGCCGATGGCGTTGAGCACCGCACCCGACGCGGCGCGGCTGGCGACGGTCCCTGTTTCGGCGGTGAAGGTCGGCAATGCCGCGTCCCAGCCGGCCGGCAGCACGCCGGTCATGCGCCGTGTGAACTCGGCCGCCTGCGTGCCGTGCGCGGTGGTGAAGGCCGCGAAACGCGTGGCCCATTCAGCATGTGCGGTCGCACGCACGGCGACCTGTTCGCTCCAGTGCGCGCGCGCTTCCGCCGGTACGAAGAACGGCTCGTGCGACACCCAGCCCAGGGCATCCTTGGAGCGAATGATTTCTTCAGCGCCGAGCGGTTCGCCGTGCGCCTTTGCGGTGCCGGCACGATTGGGGCTACCGAAGCCGATGACCGTGCGCGTGATGACCATCGTCGGCCGGCCATGCTCTGCCTTGGCGGCGGCGATCGCGGCATCGATTTCGGCCAGGTCGTTCACGTCACTGATGTGCAGCACCTGCCAGCCGTACGACGCGAATCGCTGTGCCGCGTCATCGCTCAGCGACAGGTCGGTGCTGCCATCAATCGTGATGCGATTGTCGTCGTAGAAGCCGATCAGCTTTCCGAGCTTCTGATGCCCGGCGAACGATGCCGCCTCATGACTGATGCCTTCCATCAGGCAGCCGTCACCGGCGATGAAGTAGGTGTAGTGATCGACCACCGTGTGCTCGGTCGTGTTGGTCACTGCG
The DNA here is from genome assembly GCA_031423355.1 of Gemmatimonadaceae bacterium. Classification (GTDB taxonomy): domain Bacteria; phylum Gemmatimonadota; class Gemmatimonadetes; order Gemmatimonadales; family Gemmatimonadaceae; genus JACMLX01. The sequence goes on from JANPFJ010000289.1 coordinate 11,767, forward strand.
GCCAGGTGCGCCTCCGCCATTGCCATGCCGACCGCGTTCGCCACGCCCTGACCCAGCGGACCGGTCGTCGTTTCGACGCCGGCGGTGTGCCCCACCTCCGGATGCCCTGGTGTCTTCGAGCCCCACTGGCGGAAGTTGATGATGTCATCGAGCGAGAGATCGTAGCCACTCATGTGCAGTGCGCCGTACAACACCATCGATGCATGGCCTACCGAGAGCACGAATCGATCACGATCGGGCCAGTGGGGCGCGTTGGGGTCGTGGCGCAGATGCGTCGTGAACAGGCGGTACACCAGAGGCGCGAGCGCCATCGGCGTGCCGGGATGTCCCGATTCCGCCTTCTGCACCGCGTCCATGGCGAGCGTACGAATGGTGTTGATGCTGAGCAGATCGAGCGACGCAGGAGCGGCGAGGGCAGTCACGGGAGGCAAGGCGGCGGGGACGCGGACGACGCGCAGAATGCGCAGCGCAATCCCGAAAGTTAGGCGCTCGGAGCCAGCCCTGATACCGCAATCAGATGATGCGCGTGAGTCGGGCGTGGCCCATGGCCAGTTCCGGGGACTTGCCCTCGAGAGACGGTGTGCGACCTAGACGACGCGGTCCTGTGGCTCGTGACCCGCAACCCACTGGCGCGCGTTTTCCAGCGCCCGCAAGCCCATGGCGGTCCGTGTCTCGACGGTGGCACTGCCCAGATGCGGCAGCAGGACCACGTTCTCGAGGCGCATCAGCCCGGCGTTGATCTTCGGTTCGAATTCGTGGACATCCAGGCCGGCTGCGAACAGGTGTCCCGCTCGCAGAGCGTCGGCGAGGGCGCGTTCATCCACCAGCGTCCCGCGTGCGGTGTTGATCAGGATGCTCCCGGGGCGCATCCGCGCGATCCGGTTGGCGTTGATGAGGTGGTGGGTGTCGGCGCCGGCCGGGGCGTGCAGCGAGACGATGTCGCTGGTCGCCAGCAGTTCATCGAGCGATGACGCCATCTCCGCGTCGGATGGCACGGTACCTCCGCTGCTACGGCCGACCCATTGGACCCGCAGACCGAATACCCGGGCGCGCGCCGCGACGGCACGCCCGATCCGGCCATAGCCAACGATGCCCAGCGTCCGGCCGCGCAGCGTGTGGCCGAGGTGCCAGGTCGGCGCAAACCCATGCCAGCGACTGGCGCGGACGACACGTTCACCCTCGCCGAGCCGGCGCGATGCCATCAGGATCAGCGCGATGGCAATGTCAGCGGTGTCGTCGGTCAGCACATCCGGTGTGTTCGTCACCACGCAACCCTCGCGGGCAGCGGCCGTCAGATCGATGTGGTTTGTCCCGACACCCACGCTGGCGATCAGTTTCGTGCGAAACGGTGCGTGCTGGAAGAGCTGATCGTCGAGCACGTCGGTCACCGTCGGGACCAGCACATCGCACTCGTGCATCATCCGCGACAGGTCGGACGCCGTCCGAGGGACGTCGCCGATATTGAGGCCGACCTCGAAGTATTCCGTGAAGGCAGTCTCCACCGCATCGGTGTGGCGGCGTGTGAGGTATGCCATCGGTCGCGGCTGCTGCATCAGGGCCAGCGCGCCAGGAGGCGCTCGGCAAGCACCGTCGAGAGTGCCATGATGGTTTCCTGGGGATTGACACCGACACCAGTCGGCAGCATCGAACCGTCGAAGACGTAAACGCCAGGCACTCCGTGCCGTTCGCCGGCGGGCGTGACGCCGCTGGTGGCGGGATCGGTGCCGATGCGCGCGGTGCCGTTCACATGTGCGCTGAAGAGCGTGAGGCGGTTCGCATCCACCGCCCGCTCGCGAATCTGTGCGAGATCCGCGTCGCGTCGAATGATGATCGGTACGTTGTGCAGGGTGTGCACCTCCCGCGCGCCAGTGGCAAGCTGCAGGCGTGCGGCGGCCTCCACGGAGGCCCGGACATTTGCGGCATCCGCCGGCGTGAGGGCGTAGTCGATGTGTGCGTTTCCGCGACGATCGAGTGTGACACCACCGCTCGAGCGCTGCAGGTCACTGCCATCACGCGTGAGGGCGATCGTCGATGCGAGATTCGGGAACTGACGCATCACCGCCGCGTGAGGCGCGCCGAATCCCGACAGGGCCGCCGCACCGATCGACGGATGCAGCGGAGGGCATTCCAGCCAGAAACCGTAGCCGTTGGAATCGCGCTGAATGAATTCGTCCGACATCGCACTGAGCGGAATGCCTGTTGCGCCATAGATCTCGCGATCGTGCACACCGACCACCGCCGACGTCGGATGCAGGCGCAGGTACTTCCCGACGCCGCCGCCGCCCAGGCCTGAGCGCATCAGCAGCAGCGGTGTTTCAACTGCGCCACCGCTCACGATGACAATCGGTGCTTCGAGCGTGAGCGTGCGTGGAAGCGAGTCGTCACCCACGCCGCGAATCGTGGCGGTGACGCGCTTGGTCGGCATGGCCGCGGAGTTGTCGGTGCTGCGCCGCACGATGTCGATCCGTGACGCGTGTGCATTGGCGTAGAGCGTGGCTCCGTGCGCCAGCGCGCGTGGGAGGTACGTCTGCTGCGTGCCCTGCTTGGCATCGTAGCGACAGCCGTGACCACAGAACCCCGAGCGCACGCACCCTCGGGCGTTGATCAGCGCGGATTCCACGCGCCAGCCAAGACCGGCCGCGCCATCGAGCAGGATCCGATTGTTCGGTGAGTGGGCATCGTCGGGAACACGCCGTGCGTGGACGTCGCGTTCGATGCGATCGAAGACCGGTGCCATTGCCGCAGCATCCATCCCCTCGAGTCCGAAGCGCGTTGCCCACTCACTCAGGACATGCGCTGGCGTCCGGAGCATGATCATCCAGTTGACCGTCGTACTGCCACCAACGGTGGCACCCTGCACCATCGAGACGGCGAGATCATCCGTCGCCCGCAATCCCCCTTCCGCGTACAACCGTTCCGTCATCGGGCCATCGAGCTCGGTGAATTCGTCGCTGGGAACGAACTCGCCCGATTCGAGAATCACCACGCGCTTTCCCGCTTCAGCCAGACGCGCAGCGGCCACCGCGCCACCGGCCCCGGAGCCGATCACGATCGCATCGGCAGTGATCACGGAAGCGACACGGAATGTGGCGGCAGTGATCACACCGTCGGGCAGGGCACGCAGCGCTGGTATCGGTGCAATGGCGGGCGCGCGCAGGATCGGCTCGGCATCGTCATCGGGTCCTCCCGTGCGCGCGAGTGCGGGCCCTTCCCACGGCACCGCCGCCTCACGTGTGTGCAAGGCGCCGCGGTATCCGATCGCGGCGTGCGATCGCGGATCACCATAGTGCGTCAGGAGGCTCAGTCGGCGCAGCAGCTGGTACAGCGTTCGAGCCTGCGGCAGCGGGCTGCCACCCCACGCGTGAAGCATTCGATCCTGCTCCGCGGGTGCAAGGTCATGAAATGGGGCGAATCGCCGCACGCTGACCACCGCCGCCAGCGCACCGCCAAAGAGTCGCAGCCCGTCGCGCACCTCGCCGACCTTGTGTGACGCGAGGCCCGCGATGCGATCTTCGACCCGCGCGGTCAAGTCCTCCGGGGCGTCGGGCACGATACGACGCACCGCGGCCTGAAGCGTGCGCCGGTCACCCTCTCCGAGTACCCGTCGCAATGATGGAGGGGCGCGTTGCGCGTCGGGGATGGCGTTGAGAGTGGTCACACCCCACGATACCGGAGGGTACCGGGAAACCGCCAGCGTCAGGCGGTGCTGCCAACCGTGTGTGCGATGCCCGAACCGTTGGGCGCGGGCGCCCGATCAAAGGCAATCGTGAACGTGCTGCCGGCGCCGGCGGTGCTTTCGACGCTCAACAGGCAGCCCATCTGCCTGGCAATCCGCCACGACAACGCGAGGCCGAGTCCACTCCCGCCGTACCGATGACTGGTCTCGTCGCCGCCCTGCTCGAACGAGTCGAAAATCCGCCCCTGGCGCTCGAGCGGAATTCCGATTCCGGAATCGGTGACGACAATCGCGCTGGCCGCGCCAGTACTGTGATGCTGCCTGACCGACACCGTGATGCGGCCACGGGCGGTGAACTTCACGGCGTTGTCCACCAGACTGGTGATCACCTGGCGGAGCCGCGCGGCGTCGACGCTGGCGACCACCGGACCCTCCGGCAGATTCGCCTGCAGCACCACCGGTCGGTCGGCCACCTTGGATTCGAACTGTTCCACGATTTCCCTGATCATCGGTGCCACGTCGGTCGGCACGATGACCATGGTGACGCGACCGGCTTCGAAACGTGACAGATCGAAGATGTCGTCGACAAAACCAAGCAGGTGTTCGCTGCTGGCTTGTACCCGGTCCAGATAGTGGCGATCACGTTCGCTCAGCTCCGAGCTCTGGCTGCGCCGTACGATCCTGGTGAATCCGATCATCGAGCTGAGTGGCGACCGCAGTTCCTGGCTCATGCGCGCGAGGAACGCGGCCTTGGCCATGTTTGCGTCGTCCATCGCCTGGCGCGCATCGCCCAGCTCGGCCTCGGTCTGCTGCTGTACCGTCAGGTCGTGCACGAACACCGCCCAGGCGTGTTGCCCATCGAGCACCAGCGGCGTGACGGCCACTTCGGCGGGGAAGCTGCTCCGACCGTGCAGCCGAATGCGCGTGGCAAAACGGCGCTCGTTCTCGCCGCCAGCGAACGTGACCGTGCCGAGATCATCAACGCTGAACCGCAGTGAGTCGGTGGCGACCAGATCCGAGAGCACTGCGCCGGTGAGGCTGGAGAGCGTGCGGGAGAACATCTGCGCCGCGGCGGGATTCGCACTGAGGATCCGTCCGCCACCATCGATGGCAAAGACGCTGGCAAGTACGGTGTCGATGATCGCACGATTGCGATCCGACTCCATGCGCACGCGTGTGAGCGACGCCTGCAACGATTCGCGCGCCGCGAGTACGGCGCTGTGCAACGGGACGAACTCGTCGTCGATGTTGGCATCGGCGGCTGCGCCCGGAACACCGATCGGGTCCGCGATGGTCAGGACGGCGTCTCGTACGCGGGCAATTCGAGAGGCTAACGCTCTGGTGGTGAGGGCCACGACCGTGGCGCCCGCGACGTTGGCCGCTGCCACGACCAGCGCCAGCGTCCACCAGACGGCGCGACTGAACTCGCGATCGCCGATCGACGGGTGCTGGGCATGGCGCAGTTCGAGGTGATGGGCACCGACCGCCAGCGCGAGACCCCCGACCACGACAGAGGCGGTCAGGGACAGGCCGACGCGTGCGCGGAAAGAAAAAGCCGTCACGAGCTCCCGAAGCCAAAGCGCAGTCAGGCAAGCCGCTGATCGGTGGGATCGGCGGCGGTTCTGCGCAGGAGTATCGGCAGAACTGGCCGTGGGCTGGATGAGCCGCCGGCCCGTCGTGCGCCGGTCAGTCGGCGGCCATGACCCTCGCGAACACATCGCGGTCGACGTTTCCGCCGCAGAGAATGACGGCGATCTCGTCGGGGAGCCTGTCGCGCTCCTGCAGCGCCGCGGCGGTTGCGGCGGCACCGGCGCCTTCGGCCGCATTGTGGGTATCGGAAAAGAGATGGCGCATGGCGGCCTCCACCTCCTCATCGGTCACCGAAACGATGCGGGCCAGACCGCGGAGGAGAACGTCAAGGGCAGCGGGCACCGGGGTGCGGCAGGCCATGCCGTCGGCGATGCGGGTCTGCACCGGTGCCGAGACGGGTCGGCCTGCTGCATATGAGAGTGCATAGGCTGGCGCTTCACTGGAGACCACACCGACGACGTCGCACTGATGGCCGAGTGCCTCCTTCGCGGCAATCACGCCGCATGCGCCCGAGCCGAGCCCGATCGGGACGTAGACCGTCTCGATGCCTGGTGCCGCGCGAAGCAGCTCGAGCGCGTAGGTCCCGACCCCTGCCACCAGCTGCGGGTGAAAGCTTGGCAGCCGATGCCAGCCGCGTTCCACCGCGATACGATCGGCGAGTTCGACGCTGTCCTGAAAGTCGTCGCCGCCTTCGAGCAGTTCGACGCCGAGCGCGCGCATGGCGGCGTTCTTCTCGACACTGTTGCGCTTCGGCACCACCACACAGGCGTGTATGCCGCTGCGTTGCGCCGCGAGCCCGACCGACTGCCCGTGATTGCCGCGTGTTGCCGTCACCACGCCGCTGATCCCGGGATGCTCCCGTCTCAACCAATCGAAATAGACCAATCCGCCGCGCACCTTGAAGGCGCCGACCGGTGTGTGATTCTCGTGTTTCACCCAGCAGCGTGTGCCCAGTCGTGCCTCGAGCAGTGGCCAGCGGTATTGCGGCGTTGGCGCGAACGCGGTGGCGACCAGTGCCGCTGCGGACTCCAGATCGGCCAGCGACGGCAACGGAGTGGTCAGTGCCACCTCCGTCATGCGATCACGCTCTCGTCGAGTTCGGAGGTCAATGGCGAGTCGTCGGCATCTGCCAGACCGGTGGCAGCCATGAACTGTTCGAAGGCAGCGAGCGAGAACTGCGTGAGCTTTTCCAGGTCAACGATGGGGTGCGGGTAGTCGAACGCCTGAATGGTGGCGAGCACATTCGGCAGGTGCCGCTCGAAGGTCTGCTGCACCACCGGTACGAGCTCGGGATGCCGCGCCGTCATGTCCCGGATGAAATGGATGCCGAAGCTGACGTGCCGGCCTTCGTCGCGTCGGATGAGGCGAAATCCTTCCTGCAATCCCGGCAGCCAGTTGCGTGCGGCGAGCGCATCGCTGGCGCCGACATAGCCGGTGCGCGCCAGCATCGCTTCGACGACACCCATGTAGTGTGTCACCGCCTCCACCAGTGCGACGCGCAGCCGATCCGGATCGGTCTCCTGCCGTACCCGATCGGTGGTGGCATCGAGGTCGTGAATCAGCACCGCCTGCGGTGCGGGCGTCAGTTCGGAGAGTAGCGAGGCGGTGTCTTCACCGAGCACTTCGTGGAAATAGCGGGTGAAGAACTCGAAGTGTTTCGCTTCTTCGTAGATCTGGCTGGTGAGATACATCTCGATGTCCACGCCCAGCCCGAGTCGCGCGGCGGCGCCGAGCAACGGGGCGAGGGTGCTGGTGACGCTTTCCTCGCCAGCGTGGAAGAAGGCGCAGAGCTGATGCAGCTGCTTCGCGAACTCCTCGGTGCTGTAGTCTCGGCGGATCATCTCCCAGTCGGCGGCATCACGCGAGAGATCGACGGCCGCCGGATCCCACGCCAGGCGCTTCGAGTTCGTGTAGAGCTGGAAGTACTTGCTGCGGGTCTGTTCGCGGGTCAGCGGCATTTTCGCGCTCCGGTTGATGCGTTCTTCAGGGTACTCGAAGGACCGTGACTGGTCGATACCGTCAACAAACTGCTTTGTGGGGAGCCGCAGAGGCGCGGAGCCGCGGAGACAGACTGTCGTTGGAAATGCGTGCCACGCGCTCCGCACCCATGAGATTCACGGCCAGAGCGTATCGATCTTCTGGGCGCAGGCGACGAGTGCTTTCGCCCCCCTGGCGTGCATCATCAGGGTGGCCAGTGAGCCGCGAGTGAGCTTCACCTTGCCGCGTGCCACGGCCATGATCGGATCGCTGGCACCACCGACGATCTCCTTCCAGGTGGCAAGGTCAGCGGAGAGGACGAATGGTGCCGAGACGGCCTCAGGTGTGAGCGATTCGGCGCTGACGCAGGTGCCCGCCTGCAGATCGAGCTGCACTGCGGCGCCGTCGGCAACGCCCGTGCCCGGTTCGACCACCAGTGCCACTGGATTGGTCCAGCCCTTGGCCGCATCTCGGTAAGCACCGTCCGAATTGACGGCATCGAGGAAGGCGTTGGCCCAGGCGGGAGAGAAAGCTGGGATCGGCATGCGGGTCAGTCCGTGATCGAGATCGGGGGCGGACTTGGCGCGTCGGGATCAGCAGGCAGCGCAGCCAGGTCCTTTGACCTGAGTGACCGCATCACCGTTCCGCCGGCCACGAGGCCGCCCACGAGTATGTAGAGATAAATGCTGTAGAAGCGCCACCAGACCAGGCTGGCACCGAAGATCTCGGCGGGGATCACATCGCCGAGTGTCTGCTTGAAGACCAGTTCGACCGCGCCGCCGCCGCCAGGGGCCGGGACGACCGCAGCGCCGTACTGCATGGCGAGTGGCCAGGCGACGAGGGGCGCGATCGCGGTGTTCGGTGCGACGAAGAGCACCAGGCCCGGCAGGATGCAAAGTCGGGCGATCACGTGGAGCGCCGACGCCAGGAACGACCCGATCATCGGAACCGGCTTCGCGTACCTGATTGCCGCGACACTGCTTCGAAGCTGTCGCAATGCTTTCTGAATAGTTCGCCAGCGCCCCGCGTTCAGTCCCAGCTTCGCGGCCCACGGCGGTGGCGGGCCGTTGGCATTTCGGCGCGACAGCGCCAACCCGAGCACCGAGACCGCCAGGACGGTGAGTGCATAGCTCGCAATGACGCCCAGCACGATCGTCACCGCCTTGTCGGTGCCGGGAAAGAGCAACGCGATCAGCAGCGCGACGGTGGCCAGTGACAGCACCTCGAGCACGATTTCGGCCCACAGCACCATCACGATCCCGCCCAGTGGCGTCTTCGCCTCGGCCATGATCAGGAACCGCGCCGGTTCCGCCCCGGAACGCGATGGCGTGACCGACGCGCCGAAGTCGCCACCGAGGCAGACGCGAAAGGCCGTGCCGAGCGTGAGGGGGATATCGAGTGCCTTCGCGCTCCAGGTCAGCTTGAATGCGCGCAGCGTCACCTCCGCCACCGCGCCACCCAGTGCCACCAGATGCGCCATCAGTGGTAGTGACAGGCGTCCGTGCCCCGACGGCCAGCTCGACCAGACCACCCACGCCGACGCACCGAGTGCGGCTGCAAAGGAGAGGATGGTGAGCAGCCAGCGCTTTGGGGTCACTGCGGACGGGTTGGGGTCGATCAGAACGAAAGCGCGAGTCGGTGAAGCTACCTGCAATCCGGTTGGGCGACGAGGCGCTTGCCACCGCGTCCGCCACACAAACGCCGACGCCCGCTCCAAAGATTCGGAGCGGGCGTCGGGACCAACTGCGGCGCCGTGTGCCGGCGCGCAGATGGGGTGCAGTTACTTCGGGTCGAGCATCTTCCTGATCTGGTCGCGCGCATCCTCGAGATGGGCGCGCGTCGCCCGATCACTGGTACGACCAGCAGCCGTCACCAGTTCACGCGACAGGTCATTCATCTCCGCGCGCAGCAGGCCGCGGAAGTCGGCCAAGGCACGGGCCGACGGGCCGGCGCCACCGAAGGCAGCCAGCAACGGGTTCGGCGCGGCCGGGTTGATCTTCGATGCCATCGCGTCGAGATAGGCGCGCTGGAGCCGGCGACGGTATGCATCGATCGTCTGTCCGGCGTAGATCTCGCTCCAGAGGCCGCGACGCAGGTCGGTCAGCATCGACGGCAGGGTGTAGCGATCGGCGCTGGCCGGGAGTGCATCGAGCTCGATCATCCGCACCATGCGGTCGTTGCTGACGACAGCAGCCAGCACCGCCGCCTGCGCACCACCGATCCGATCGATGCTGCCCGACGACTCGATCTTGCGCAGCACGTTCGGGTTGAGCAGCCACGTCGGCGTGGCAAAGGCGTTCTCCTGCAGGAACTTCATCGCGGCGCGCTGACGGGCCCCGGTCACCGGTACGTACACGGCACCCGACTGGCTGGTGGCCTTCGTCTGCCGATCCACGCCGCCGATGATGCGCGTCACGTGACCGAGCTCGGTCCGCCACTGCCCGACCAGCCCGTTGTACACTTCGGCCACGTCGCTGAAGTCCTCGCCCTTCACCGACTCACCGATACGTTCGATCATCGGTGCCAGGCGCTTCAGGTTGCGGATGCCGTACTCGGTAGCACGCACGGCGTCGGCGTCGCCGATCGCTTCGCTCACTTCGCCCGGATCGGCACCCTGAATGCCACGATCATCAGCGCTGCGGAACCACGGGATCGTGTCCTGCATGCGGGCCCACGAGTCCAGCGTCGGCTTCTCGGACTCCGGCGTTGTGGCGCCCGGGATCTGTGAGTAGCCCCACTTCACCGCGAAGGCGTCGTAGGTGCCGACGCGCGGGGTGAGGTCCGCCAGCGCGATGTTGTCTTCCGGCTGCGCGACGTAGTTGAAACGCGCGTAGTCCATGATGCTGGGCGAGTGGCCCATACGCTTCACGAAGCTCGCGTTGCGGATGCTGTCCAGCGGGTACATCGAGCTCGCCTTCATGTTGTGCGGAAAGCCGAGCGTATGGCCGACTTCATGCGCGACGACGAACTGGATCAGGCGACCCATCAGCGAATCAGGGAACTGCAGCGACTGCGCGCGCGGGTCGAGGTGACCGACCTGCGAGAAGTACCAGGTGCGCTGCAGTGACATGATGTTGTGGTACATCTGCACATCGGCGTCGAGGATCTCGCCGGTGCGCGGATCGACCGTACTCGGTCCCACGGCGTTCTGCACCGGTGTCGGCAGCCAGCGCACCATCGACACGCTTGCATCTTCACCGCTGAAGTCGGGATCGTTCGGTGCATCCTTGGCCACGATCGCATTGCGGAAGCCGGCGCCTTCAAAGGCGGCTTGCCACTCCTCGACTCCCTTCTTCACCCACGGCTGCAGCCAGAGCGGCGTGGCCGGATCGATGTAGTACACGATCGGCTTGACGGGCTCGCTGATGGCGGCCGACGGATCCTTCTTCTCGAGGCGCCAGCGATTGATGAACGTCCGGTCTGGCACGCGCTGCTGGTTGGAACCGAAGTCCTGCGCGCCGGTGCGGAACCAGATCACGCGCTCGTCCCAGAAGCGGGGCTTCATGGGAACGTCTGGGAGCTTGACGATCGAGAAGTGATAGAGCTCGGTGGTGGCGCCGGCGGCTGGCGCGCCACCGAAGCCAGGGGGCAGCGCGGGTCCGGGCGCGGCCTGCGCCGTGAACGTCTGTGATGCCTCGACTTCCACGTTGCCCGGGAAGGCCACGGCGCGTTCGATGAACGAGCGGGTCGGGTCCACTGCCACACGCTGACCAAAGGCCGTCAGTTCCTGCACGCCACCGGTGAACATGCGCGTCACGTCGATCACGGCGGCGCTGTCGGCACCGTATGCTTCAACGTTGAACGCCGCGATGATCGGGTAGAACTGAATGATCGACATCGCACGATTGATGCGATTCGTCGAATCACTGGAGACGTTACGGTAGTTCACCGCGCGGACCAGGATCCGGTTTTCCTTCCGCTCGAAGCGGAGGAGCGCGTTGTTGCCGAGCGTGCCGCGAATGCCGATGCCGGCCGGCGTGCCCTTCAGGCTGGCCACCAGCATCATGTCCCGGCCCAGCTCCTTCGAGGGAATCTCGAAGTAAAGTCGGCTGCCTGCGATGTGCGTGCTGAACAACCCCTTGCGGGTCTTTGCACGCGGCGTGATGACGCTGGCGTACGGACGCGGATTCGGCTCACCGGCGCCGGCGCCGCCCGGAATGCCAGCGGGCGCGCCATTCGGGGCTCCGGTCGGTGTACCCGGCGCAGGCGTCCCAGGTGCTGGTGTGCCGCGGGCCGGTGCGGTCGGGCCGGCTGCGGGACTCGGCGCAGGAGCGGTGGTCGGCGTCTGCTTAGCGCAGCCGACCAGACTGACCATCGCCAGCACAGCGGCGGCTCGCGTGGTGTTGAACGGAGAACGGATCATGAAGCGGGGGGCTACGGATGAATTCTGAGCGTCGGACTGGGGCAAGTGAACGATACGGCACAGCGTGCGCGAGCGTTGGAATGCACGTGAGGCGTAAACGAAAGCCCAGCCCGGAATGATCCGGGCTGGGCGTCACACGCTGATAACCTATTTGACCAGTGGACGTCAGTTACGCACTCGTCGCGTTCGCGCCCATCCCCATCGAGTGGTAACCCTTGTCCACGTAGACCGTCGTCGCGGTGATACCCTTCGCCAGGTCGCTGGCCAGAAAGGCAACGGTATTGCCGACATCCTCAGCCATGAGTGCGTCGGGTAACGGCGAGTTCTCCGCGCAGTACGCGACCATTTTTTCGATGATGCCGATCGCACTCGCGGCGCGTGATGCCAGCGGTCCGGCCGAGACCGTGTTGACGCGCACGCCCCACTTCCGTCCCGCTTCGAACGCCAGCAGTCGAGTGTCGGATTCGAGCGCGGCCTTCGAGCTCGACATGCCTCCGCCATAACCTGGAATCGCGCGTTCACTGGCCATGTAGGTCAGCGAATTGAACGAGCCGCCGGGCCGCATGATCGGACCAAAATGCTGCACCATGCTGACCATCGAATACGCACTGGCGCTGACCGCTGCCAGATACCCGTTCCGCGACACTTCGAGCAGCGGCTTCTTCACTTCCGGGCCATTGGCAAGCGAGTGTACGACGATGTCGATCGGCTGCTGGCCGAAATCGTCCGTGAAGCGCTTGACGAGGCCCGCAATGCTGAAATCGCCCAATTCCTTGTAGCGCTTGTTTTCGCGAACCTCGTCGGGCGCACTCTCGAGCGTGTCATACATCGCATCGAGCGGATAAATGCGCTCGAAGGTCAGCAGTGAACCGTCCGACATCTTCCGCGAGTCATCGATCTTTCCTCGCTCGATGAGATTGAGGAAGATGTTGAGCGCCGGTGGCCAGGTGGCGACGCACACCGAAGCACCGGACTCGGCCATTGCCTTGGCGATGGCCCAGCCGAAACCGTGGTCGTCAGCGACGCCGGCAACCAGCGCGCGTTTTCCAGAGAGATTGATGGGCAGCATGCGAGGCAAACTAAGGGGTCGACTGCCGCTCAGGCACACCGGGCCCGGCGTGCTGCGTCGTCAGGGGAGCGCGGAATCCCGATCAGACGATCACGATGCGGCACGCTTGAGGCGGTCGCGCACCGCGTCCCAGATCGGCAGGTCCGGGACCGCCTCGACCGCGATGCCGGTCACCCCGACGCTGTCCAGCTCATGCAGCGCTGCGAACAACACGCTCGCATACGGCTCGGCACGACCGGGCAACACCCGCACGATGACGTCTTCGCGGAATGGCAGATCGAAGTCGGAGTAGGCGACGACACCAATCAAGCCGCCCTTGTCTCGCAGGGCGTCGATCGTCGTGGCAAGCGCGACGCCATCGCCGGACGGCACCATCCGCACGATGGCGCGAGGTGCGTAATGCCGATCAAGCGCACCCGGCGACCGACGGGGCTCATCGCCGCCAGGTTTCATGCCTGGCCGATGGACCTTCTGGCCAAGCACCGATTCCAGTGCCGCCACGGATACGCCACCAGGGCGCAGCAACATTGGCACATCGGCGCTGAGATCGATGACGGTGCTCTCGATGCCAACCACGCAGGGTCCGCCATCGAGAAGCATGACATCCACATCCCACATCCCGCGTTCGACGTGCTGTGCAGACGTGGGTGACAACTGGTTGCTCTTGTTGGCGCTGGGCGCCGCGACCGGGACGCCGGCGGCGCGCAGCAGCGCGAGTGCCACCGGATGCGCCGGCACCCGAACCCCGACGAATGGCAACCCCGCCGACACCGTGTCCGGCACATCCGCGTGCTTTGGCAACACAAGCGTCAACGGGCCAGGCCAGAAGGCCGCGGCCAGCGCCGTCGCCGTATCCGGCCAATACGTGACGACACGACGAGCCGCCTCGGAGTGCGGCACATGCACGATCACCGGATTGTACGATGGCCGTCCCTTCGCTTCGAAGATTCTGGTGACGGCGGCGGCGTCGAGCGCGTTGGCACCCAGACCGTAGACCGTCTCCGTCGGAAAGGCGACCAGTGCTCCGGCGCGCAGCTGAGCGGCAGCGTTGGCGATCGTCTCAGGATCGGGTCGGGCAGGGTCGACGGTAAACAGTCGCATCATTGGCACTCCTGAGGCGCGTCATCGCGCTGTCGAACCCGACCTGGCGGCAAGCACCGTTCGCTGGAATCAAGATAGCAGGCCCGCGTAGCCGTGACCGAGCGACACATACCCGGACCATGGTCGAACGCGGGCCATGGTGGTTGCGTAGCGTCATGCAGCGCGCGAGAATCGGCGCGGCAGTCGAACGATCCTCATGCATGCTGGCGTGCGGGGGGCGTTCATCCCCACCCTCGAAGCAGGAGTCGTCGTGCTCAGGTCATGTTCGCTTCATCCGGCAGCGCGATGGCGCCTCGCCATCGCTGGAATTGCCAGCCTCGCGCTGATCGCCATCCCTGCGGTCGCTCAGCCGCGCCGCGCCGCCACGCGTCCGGTTGCCCTGGCGGCAGTCACCTCACCCATCGACAGCACCATCCTGCGTGCGCTGCAGTGGCGCGAGGTCGGCCCCTTCCGTGGTGGCCGCAGCGTGGCCGTCGCGGGGACACAGGCTCGCCCGAACGAATACTGGATGGGGACCACCGGTGGTGGCGTGTTCAAGACGACCGACGGCGGCAACACCTGGGTTCCGATGACCGATCGGTACTTTGGTGGCACGATCGGCGCCGTGGCGCCGGCGCCGTCCAATCCTGACATCGTCTACGTCGGCGGCGGCGAGTATCCGATCCGCGGCAATACCAGTCATGGCGATGGCATGTGGCGCACCGAGAACGGCGGGCGCACCTGGACGTTCCTCGGCCTGAAGGATACGCGGCACATCAGCCGGATTCGTGTGCACCCGACGACGCCCGACATCGTCTGGGTTGCCGCACAGGGACATGCGTTCGGCAGCAATGCGGAACGCGGCATCTTCAAGAGCACCGACGGCGGCAAGAACTGGCGCAAGGTGTTGTTCCGCAACGACTCCACCGGCGCCAGCGATCTGGTGCTCGATCCGACCGATCCGAACATCATGTACGCCGCGTTCTGGCAGGCGTACCGGCAGCCGTGGAAACTGGTCAGCGGCGGTGTTGGCGGCGGCATGTTCAAGAGCACGGATGGCGGCGAGACATGGACCGAGATCACGCGCAACACTGGTCTGCCAACTGGGCTGTGGGGCAACATCGGCATCACCGTGAGTCCGGTGAAGCCGAGCCGGTTGTGGGCGATCATCGAGAACGACAGCGGCGGCGTGTTCCGCAGTGACGACGCCGGCGCCACCTGGACGCGGGTCAACGACGACCGGAAGCTGCGCCAGCGCGCCTGGTACTACTCCAAGATCCACGCCGATTCACGCGACACCAACATCTTGTACGTGAACAACGTGAACTTCCATCGCAGCACCGATGGCGGAAAGACCTTCCGCACGATCCGGGCGCAGCATGGTGACAGTCACGATTTCTGGATTGCGCCGAACGACAACCAGCGTTTCATCGAAGCCAACGACGGTGGCGCCAACGTCACGGTGAACGGTGGTCGGACCTTCACCGATGAAGACTTCGCCACGTCGCAGATGTACCACGTGAGCGTCACCAATCACTTTCCCTACCGCCTCTGTGGTGCGCAGCAGGACAACAGCACGCTCTGCGGACCGAGTCGCAGCGAGCGTCCCCTGTCGATCGCCGATTGGGAGGAGGCGGGTGGTGGTGAGAGCGGCTATGTCACCGCGCACCCGACCAACCCGGACATCATCTTCGCCGGCAGCTACGGTGGCTTCCTGACCCGCAAGGACATGCGCACAGGGTTGTCGCGCAACGTCAACCCGTGGCCACTCAATCCGATGGGCCACAGCGCGGTGGACCTCAAGTACCGTATGCAGTGGACCTTCCCGATCGTGATCTCGCCGCACGATGCGAAGGTGATGTACGTCGGATCGAATGTGCTGTTCAAGAGCACCGATGAAGGGGACAGCTACACGCCGATCAGCCCCGATCTCTCGCGCAACGATCCACGGACGCTGGGGCCGAGTGGCGGTCCGATCACGCGAGACCAGACGGGGGTCGAGTATTACGGAACGGTGTTCGCCCTGGCAGAATCGCCGCTGGTGAAGGGCCTGTTGTGGGCCGGCACCGATGACGGGTTGGTGCAACTGACGCGCGATGGCGGCCTGACGTGGAAGAACGTCACTCCCCCGCTGCTCAGGACGCGGGAATGGGCGCGCATTTCGATCGTCGAAGCCTCGCATCATGCACCGGGCACGGCGTACATCGCCGCCAACCGGTTTCAGCTCGACGATTTCCAGCCGTATCTGTTCCGCACCAATGACTACGGTGCGACCTGGGCCCGGATTGATGGCGGCCGCACTGATGGCAGTGAGGTCACGCGCGCCTCGACCGTCATTCCCGGTGAGGAATTCACGCGCGTCATCCGCGAAGATCCCGATCGGCCCGGCCTGCTGTATGCCGGCACCGAACGTGGCATCTATGCGTCGCTCGACGATGGACTGAGCTGGTTCTCGCTCCGGCAGAACCTGCCGCCGGTGCCAGTGCACGACATCGCGCTCAAGGATGGCGACCTGATTGCCGGCACGCACGGGCGCAGTTTCTGGATTCTGGACGATGTGAGCGCGCTGCGTCAGCTGACCCCCGTCGTGGCCAGCGCCAGAGCGCATCTCTTCCAGCCGCGCGATGTGCCACGTATCACGTGGGGTGGCGGGGCGCCGACCGGGCCCCGTCCGACCGGTGCCAATCCGTCGTCGGGCACGATCCTGCAGTACCACATCGCGAGCAGCAATTCTCTCGTGACGCTGGAAGTGCGCGATTCGACCGGCGCACTGGTGCGATCGCTGACCAGCGAGCAGGACTCGGCGTCACGCGCGGATTCGATCGCGCGTGCGATCACCGTCAAGCGGGTGACCGACTCATTGGTCGCGGCGGGAGTGGCGGCCGATGTGGCCGCGCGTCGCGCCAATGTCGCAGCACCGGAGTTCGACCCGACCGATGAGGATGCCCCGCGTCGTGCGCCACGCCCGCCGCGCCTGCCAAACAAGCTCGGACTGAACCGCTTCGCCTGGAACATGCGCGGCGCCGATGCGGTCGGCTTCGATGGGTTGATCATGTGGTCCGCGCAGCTCACCGGTCCGCTGGTGGCACCGGGCACGTACACCTTCACGATGCGCGTCAACGACGCACCGCCAATGACGCGCAAGGCGCGGATTCTCGCCGATCCACGCAGCAGCGCCACGCCGGCCGATTACATCGCGCAGGCAGCGATGCTGAAGCGGATCAACGAACGCACCAGTGAGGCGAATACGGCCGTGGCCGTGATTCGTGGCCTGCGATCACAGGTCGAGGAGCGGATGAAGAGCCTGTCGCCGACGGACACCTCGGCCTTCGCGACGCTGACACGCGCCTGGGAGACGCGACTGGCCGTCATCGAGGACTCGCTCTACCAGACGAAGAACCGCAGCGGGCAGGATCCGCTGAACTATCCGATCCGCCTCAACAACCAGATCGCCGCACTCGCGAGCGTTGTGTCGTCAGCACCGGCGCGCCCCACGCGGCAGTCGCAAGGCGTGTTTCAACAACTGGCGAAGCAGCTCGACGAGGAGATGAAGAAACTGCGCACCGAGCTGGGTGCGCCGCTGGATGCCGTGAATGCATTCCTCAGCCAGCGTGGCAAGCCGCCAGTCAAGGCTGGGGTGCTGGCACCGGCGGCAACGCGAGCGGACGATGATGATGCCGATGCGCTGGTGGAGTTTCCGGTGCTGCCGTAGCTGGATCTGACTCGCGATCGCGCAGCCCCGGTGGCTGCGCGGTCACCGGCGGCAGTGCATCCGCGGCCACCCGTGACGCACGATGGAATCTTCGATGGGGCATGCTCACGCATGCCCCATCGTCGTTTCTGGTGGTCGGATGCCGCGGCGTTACGCAATCGCGGACTCGACCTGCCGCCGCGAGTTTCGGGCGAACGTCGCAGAGCGTGCCGCTGGTGACTATTCTCCGGTGTTCACGTTCTGACTGTCACGCCTCATCGTCCTGTCCAGTGGCTCACTTCGCAGGTACCCGCAAGCTCGCTTTCGCCATTCGGACATCGAAGATCCAGGGCAAGGGCGCGTTCGCGAATCGCAGCATCAAGAAGGGCGCCCGGATCATCGAGTATCTCGGTGAGTGCATTGACGAGGACGAGGCGGACATCCGCTATCCCGATGACGAGATGGGGCGGCACCACACCTTTCTGTTCGCGATCGGTGATGGCTCGCGTGTGCTCGACGCCGGGCCGCTCGACTGGCCGGCGAAGTACATCAACCACTCCTGTGATCCGAACTGCGAAGCGATCGAGGAAGAGGACGGGCGCGTGTTCATCTCGGCGCTGAAGAGCATCGCGGTCGGCACCGAGTTGCTCTACGACTACGCGTACGAGCGGACACCGGAGCATACGGAAGCAGACGAAAAGCTGTACACGTGCCGATGCGGGTCGCCGAAGTGCCGTGGCTCGATCATGGCGCCGCCCAAGGTGAAGAAGGGGAAGAAGAAGGGCGCGAAGAAGGGGAAGAAGAAGAGCGCGAAGAAGGGCAAGAAGAAGGGGACGAAGGCGTCCGAATGATGGCGCGTGGCGGCGGGGCACTGGGGAGGCGGGGTACGTGGACCGCGCTCGGTGTCGTTGCCGTTTTGCTGGCGCCTGGCGCCGCGGCACAGGCGCTGATGCAGACGACGCCATCGTTGGCCGCGTGGGCGCGACCGGTCGGAGCCACGCCGGAGCCCGCGATGGCCCGCGCCCTGCCGGCCGACCGCGCTCGTCCCGGACCTCGGCGGGCCGACAGCTGGAAGCTTGGCGGCATGGCCGCGCTTGCCTTGGGAGTGGCGACGATAGACCGTCGCGGCGACGCGTGGGCCCGCCGCACCAGCGTCCAGGACAACGGTACGCTCGAAGCGCTGTCACAGGTCGGCGACGTCACCGGTTCGTACGCGGCCTCCGGGGTCGGGCCCGCGACGTGGCTGCTGGGTCGGGTCCGCGGCGATTCTGGCACTGCGGTGCTTGGGCTGCGAACGACGGAAGCGGTGTTCCTGAGCGGCGTCGCGATTTCGGCAATCAAGGTGCTGGCCGGTCGCACGCGGCCCTACGCCACTGCCGACTACAGTCCAACGCACTGGGATCTGTTTGGTGGGCTGCGCAGTGACAGTACCCGTAGCTTCGCGTCGGGGCACTCCGCGCTGTCGGCGGCCGCTGCGGTGACGCTGGCGGCCGAGTGGCGCCGGCAGGGGGCAGCGGGGTGGCGGACGGTTGGTCCGCCGCTGGTGTATGCGCTGGCAACGCTGACGGCCGTGAGTCGCGTGCGCGATCGCCAGCACTGGATGTCGGATGTGGTGACCGGGGCGGCGGTTGGCATGGCGAGTGCACTGATCGTGCGTCGGTGGCATGATGCACATCCGGGAAGTCGCATCGATCGCATCTTTCTCGCCCGCTGACGCACCGCCGTGGCCGACGGAATATTCATCGTCGCCGATTTGTTCGGCGCGGAAGCGGACCGGATCGCAGCGTTGCAGCAGAAGCTGGATCCGAAGTTTGCCAATCTGTTCCGGCCGCATGTGACTCTGGCGGGATCGAGTGGCGTTGGGGTGTTGCCGCTGCACACCTCGACCGAGGAACTGACCGCCGCGCTGACGCGGGTTGGCGATGCGGTTGCTCCGCTCGATTTCGTGTTCGGGGCGCCAGACCGGTTCCCGGCCACGAACATCATCATGTTGCCGCTTCCGGTGCATGGCCCGGTGCGCTGGCTGCACGATCGGATTGCGACCTGCGGACTGCCTTTCGCGGCGCCGAAGTTTGCGTTCACGCCGCACTGCACGGTGCACTTCTTCCGCACGATGACCGACGACGCCTGGCGGCGGGCTCAACGATTCATGGTACGGGCACCGATTCGCGTCGAGCGGATTCAGGCGTATGCCACGCGGGAGCCGCAGGCGGCCACGCTGCTCTGTGATGTGGTGCTCCGCGGAAGCTGAAGCCGGCGATCGCAGCGAACTCTGCTGAACTGCGGACCTTCGCCACGGGCTGCGCGCCGATCTCACCTGTCCATTCCGGTGGCGCTTGTACGCCGGGTCATTCAGGCGACCAATCAGGGTCAACCGACCTCAAGCGAAAATGATGCTGGTTTGTCACAAATCGGTCTGAGATTCGTTGACAGCCGCTGGCCCACAGGCGATGCTGCGAGACGCTGGTTTCAGCCGGGTCCCCACGTCGGGTGGGTCCGGGGAGTATCGGCAGCACGACCACACATCATGAGTGGAGGAGGTTCCGTGGGTCTCATCAGTCGGGGAGCCACCGTCCTGGCGCTGTTGGCGCTGGCGGGAGCAGAGCTACACGCGCAGCGGCGCGTCACTGGCAAGGTGACAGAAGAAGGGGGCGGCTCGCCGCTCAGCAACGTGAGCGTGCAGCTCGTGGGAACGACCAGCGGCGCATATACGAACGACGCCGGTGTGTATTCGCTTCTGGTGCCGAACGGCGCCGTGTCCCTGCGGGTCCGTCGCATCGGATACTCGCTGAAGACGGTGCTGGTTCCGGGTGGCATGAGCACCGTGGACATCGTGATGAAGAAGGACGTCCTGCAGCTGGAAGGCATCGTGGTCACGGGCCAGCAGGGCACGCTGGAACGGAAGAACGCGGCGACCGCCGTGGTGTCCGTGGGTGGCGAACAGCTTGCGGCGGTGCCGTCGAACTCTCTCGACCAGGCGCTGCAGGGCAAGGTTGTCGGTGCGCGCATCAACATCAACTCCGGCGCCCCGGGCGGCGGTGGGCAGATCCAGATCCGCGGTGTCACGTCCATTCTTGGCAACGGCCAGCCGCTGTTCGTGATCGACGGCGTCGTGATGTCGAACGCCTCGATCAACAGCGGTGCGAACGCGATCACCGCCGCCAGCGGCGGCAGCAACTCGTCGTCGCAGGACAATCCGACGAACCGCCTGGCGGACATGAACCCGGCGGAAATCGAGGATGTGCAGGTGCTCAAGGGCGCCGCGGCCGCCTCGCTCTACGGCTCGCGCGCGACGAACGGCGTGGTGCTCATCACCACCAAGCGCGGCAAGGCAGGCACGCCGCGGTGGAGCGTCACGCAGCGTGTCGGTCAGTCGTCGCTGCTTCGCGGCGTGGGCCAGCGCCGGTTCACGGACACGGCCACGGCGATCGGTGTCGCCTCCGCCATCGGCGGTGCCAGCGGCGTGGCACAGTTCCGCACCCTGTATGCGGCAGCCGGCAACACCATCCCGTACAACGATTTCAACAAGCAGCTGTTCGGTGAAAAGGGCTTCGGCTACAACTCGGCGCTCCAGGTCAGCGGTGGTACCGCCGACGGCGGCACTCGGTACCTCGCCTCGCTGAGCCGGCAGCTCGAGGGCGGCATTGCCTTCGGCACCAACGCGCTGCGCGATAACGCCCGCATCAACATCGATCACAACATGTCGAGCCGCATCTCGGCAAAGCTCGACCTGGGCATCACCCGAAACAACGCGAACCGTGGTCTGTCGAACAACGACAACACGTACACCAGCCCGCTGTACAACTTTGCGTACACGCCGAGCTTCGCGACGCTGAACCAGACCGATGCCAATGGGAACTACCCGACGAACGATTGGGCGGGTGGCGGTGGCACGAGCAGCTCGAACGTGTTCCAGACGTTCAAATACATCAAGAACACCGAGGACGTGAACCGATTCCTCGGCAGCGGGTCGCT
Organism: Gemmatimonadaceae bacterium; assembly: GCA_031423355.1. Lineage (GTDB taxonomy): Bacteria > Gemmatimonadota > Gemmatimonadetes > Gemmatimonadales > Gemmatimonadaceae > JACMLX01. The sequence goes on from JANPFJ010000289.1 coordinate 33,188, forward strand.
GTCGTTCCAGGCACTCCAGACGGCGTCGAACCGCCTGCGGTTCGAGTACCTGACGGGTATCGACCAGTTCTCGCAGGACAACCAGCTCTATAGCCCGAACTTCCTGCAGTTCGAGGCGAACGACGGCCTGCCGGGTACTGCCGTGCAGAACACGACCAACAGCCGCCAGCTCAATCAGCGCCTGAGCATGTCGTATGACTTCACGCCGTCCAACCTGCCCTTCTCGCTCAGCACCGTGGCTGGCGTGACGCAGGAGCAGCAGCGCCTGAACGCGTTCCTGGTCACAGCGCGGGGGTTGATTCCGACCGTGACGAACATCAACCAGGGCACGCAGTTCACCAACCAGACGAAGACGAAGACCATCGACCAGGCGTGGTATGTCCAGCAGTCGCTCCTCGCCTTCGACGAGCGCCTGTACCTGTCCGGCAGCATCCGCGGCGACCGTTCCAGCGACAACGGCGACCGCGGGACGTTCTATACGTTCCCGGCATTCCAGGGGTCGTATCGCTTCGTGAGCGCGTTGCCGAAGCTGGACGAGTTCAAGCTCCGCGCCTCGTGGGGCCAGACGGGCAACCGTCCGACGTATGGCGCTCGCTTCGTCACCCTCGGTGGCGCCGGCCTCATCGCCGGCGTGAATGCGCTCGGTGTGAACACCACGCTTGGCAACCCGAACGTCAGGCCGGAACGCAAGACGGAGACGGAATTCGGCTTCGATGCCCGTGGCTTTGGTGGTCGTGTCGGCCTCGAAGCGACGGTCTTCAATTCGAAAATCACCGACCTGTTCCTGCAGCGCCCGCTCGCCGCGTCGTCCGGGCTGAACGCCGAGTTCTTCAACGGTGGCACGCTGGCGAACAACGGCACCGAAGTGGCGCTCACCGTCGAGCCGATCCGTGCGAAGGGCTTCAGCTGGGTGTCGCGCACGTCATTCCAGCGCATTCGCAACAAGGTCGAGAAGCTTCCGATCGCCCCGTTCGCTGTCGGCAGCACAGGCTTCGGTGCGAGCTACGGTCGCTCGCGCATCGCCCAGGGCGTCAGCACGACGGCCATCTGGGGCAACAAGCCGATCTACACGAAGGCGGCGTCGGGCAACGACACCGTGTTCACGCGCGACACGATCATCGGCGAGTCGAACCCGAACCACGAAATGTTCTTCACGAACACCTTTGTGGTCGGTCGCCTCACACTTGGCGTGCAGATGGATTGGCGCAAGGGCGGTGACCTGTCCAGCATGTCCAACAACCTGTACGACGAAGGCTTGATGTCACGTGACTTCGACGCGCCCTCGCCGTGCCGTGGAGCAACGGCTACCCGCCGCGATTGCGTGATCCTGACCGGCGGCCGCCTCGTGCTCGTGGATGTCTCGCAAACGGCCACGCTGGGCGACTATCGCTACTCATGGTGGAACGGCGGCAACAACACGCAGGCGTACATTCAGGATGGCAGCTTCGTGAAGCTGCGCGAAGTGTCGCTCACCTACGCCGTCCCCGCGAAGTTCACGCAGCGGTACCTCGGCCAGCGCTTCAGCGATGTGCGCGTCAACCTGACCGGCCGCAACCTGCACGTGTGGACGAAGTACTGGGGCGCCGATCCGGAAGTGAACAACTTCGGCAGCAACAACGTGGGTCGCTTCGTCGACCTCGCTCCATTCCCGCCGACGAAAAACGTGTCCTTCGGCATCGACTTCGGGTTCTAAGCCATGACATACTCATTCGCAGCCAAGCTGCATCAAACCATCCGACTCGGTGACGGCATGATTCGCCACTCTGTCGCTGCGGCACTTGCGGTTGCCCTGCTGTCCGGGTGCAATGCCGACGCGCTGAACAACATTCCGAACTACAACGCGGTCGCGACGACGACGACGGCCGACATCGCGTTGATCCAGAACCTCGCGTCCGGCATTCTCGCCGCCGAGCGCGGGAACATCGGTGGCTACTACAACGACACCGGCGTGCTGGGTCGTGAGTCACTGAACTACTTCTCGACCGACGGCCGCACGGTGACGAACTACCTCTCCGTGGCCGTGCTCGACAACGCCGGCTTCGCCAGCGGCGGATGGAACGGTCGCTTCACGGTGATGCGCAACACGTTGAACTTCATCGACATCGTGGACAAGGCAGCCTTCCTCACCGCGGCGCAGAAGAGCTCGGCCAGGGGCTTCGCGAAGACATTCCGTGGGCTGGAAGTGCTGTACCTGCTGCAGACGCGCGATACGATCGGTATGCCGGTGGAAATCGACCTCGTCACGAACTTGGCACAGCCGTTCGTCAGCCGGGACTCGGCGTACAGGTTCGGGCTCGCGCTGTTGAATGCTGGTGCGGCCGATCTGGCCGCAGGCGGAGCAGCGTTCCCGTTCAACCTGCCCGCGGGTTTTGCGCCGTTCAGCACGCCGGCGAACTTCCTCAAGCTCAACCGCGCATTCGCCGCCAGGTACGGCGTGTACTACGGCACGTTGGGCGGCGGTGCCGCTGCTTTCACCGCCGCGCTGGCTGCGCTGAACGGGAGTTTCATCAACTCTGCGTCCGGCGCTGATCTGAGGGTCGGCGCGTACTGGAACTACTCGTCGTCAGCAGGTGACGCACTCAATGGGCTCAGCGCCCCGGTGTCACCTGACCAGGTAGCGCATCCGTCGATCGTGACGGATGCACAGACCAACGCCGGCGTGCCCGATCTCCGCGTGGCTGCGAAGACGCGTACCATCCCGCCGAAGGTTCCGCCCGGCGGCGCCGGTATCCCGAGCACGGTGGGCTGGACCCTCTATCCGACGAATACCACCTCGATTCCGGTCATTCGCAACGAAGAACTGATCCTGCTGCGCGCGGAAGCGAACATCGGGCTCAATAACCTCGCGGCGGCGCTGCCGGACATCAACTTCGTCCGCGTCGCCAGCGGCGGACTGGCTCCTCTTGGTGCGTTTGCGACGGCGAACGATGCCATCACCGCCGTGCTGTACGAGAAGCGCTACTCGCTGCTGTGGGAAGGAAGCCGCTGGGTGGACGTCCGCCGCTACGGCCGCCTGACCACGCTGCCGCTCGACCTGCCGACGCACTTCCGCATCAAGGTGCAGCCGGTGCCGCAGGCCGAGTGCCTGTTCCGGAACAGGCTCGACGCCTCGCTGAAGGGCGTGGGCTGCCCGTGATGAACTCCGATCAGACGCCCAGCGCATCGGTCACTATGTGATGAGCACCTGATCGGGAGGGACTGAGAACGACGACCGGCCTGCTCTCGATATGAGAGCAGGCCGGTTGTCGTTTCTGCCTCTTCAGCGTCGCTTCACTTGCTGACGGCGGGAGAAAAAGCGTCTCTCCGTTGCTCTCTGGCGTCATTGCATTGACGCCGTGCAGGTGCGGAGAGGCCCCTCAGAGCGCCTTCCTGATCGCGGCCGTCAGATCCTGCCCACCGCCACTGCCCGTGTAGACCACCTTGCCCGCCCGATCGATCACCACCACGTAGCTGGTCGCCGGCACGTCGTAGGCATCCACTGCCGTCCCGGTCCGATCATACAGCATCTCCAGACCCATCGGGTGCTGCTGCATGTAGCGCTTCACCCGTTCCGGCGTCTGGTTGGCACTCACCGCCACGCCGACGAACTTCACCTGCCGGCCGAACGTCTTCGCCGCCTTGATCATCACCGGCTCGAGCGCCTTGCAGTTGCTGCACCAGGTGGCCCAGAACTCGAGCACCACCGGCATCCGGCCGATCCACTGCGATAGCTGCGCCGGCTGCCCATCGAGCGTCTGCAGCGCGGCATTCGGCGCCACGTTCCCCACCGGAATTCCCGCTTCCTGCGCGCCGAGCAGTGCTGGCGCTGCAATCGCTGCGGTCAGGGCAATACGTCGTAGGAATGACAATGGCATCGGTATATATGGAATGATGGAATTCAACGAAACGCGTGGCGGCCGGAAACTCTGATGACTTTGCGTCAGGTCGTTGCAGTACCCGACGGAACACGACATCAAAACATCAACTTGCCCATCTCGATCAGATAGTACTCGGCCACCCCGATCATCAGGACAGCAAAAACACGCTTGACCGACAACATCCATGCGCCGCTGCGCGGGAGCTTCGATGATGCACCGGAGGTGAGTCCGACCACCACCAGCAGTGAACACATGCCGAGCGAAAAGACGAACAGGTAGAGAAACCCCAGAACCGCACTTTTGGTCGTCGCCACCCAGGTGAGCACGCTGGCCATGACCGGGGCGCCGCAGGGTGCGGCGACGAGGCCCGACATCGCTCCCATCAGAAAGGCGCCGAAGAACCCGCCATTCTGGCCGGCGTTCGTGGCCCGCGTCAGCAACCACCCCGGCAGGCGCACCGGCAGCACATCCAGCATGCTCAGCGCGGCCAGCAGCAGGATGTTGGCCATGCCGAAATACAGCCACGGGTTGGTACTGATCGTGCCGAACATGCTCCCGGACAAACCGGCAATCAGGCCCAGGATGGAGTACACCAGTGCCAGCCCGATGACGTAGGCCATGGTCAGGCCGAGGGTTCGGCCCTTGGTCGCGCCGCCCTCCGCGGTCTGCGCCCCGCCGACGATCGCCGCCGTGATCGGGATCATCGGGTAGATGCAGGGCGTGAGGGAGGTGAGCACACCCGCCAGAAACACGATCGGAAAGGCGCTCAGCGGAGAACTGCCGAGCTGCGCCTGAATATTCGAGAAGTCCACGGACGGATGGTTGGGGAAGAGGTGCCGCGTAGCTACGTACTCTCGCGACCGACCGCTGGTGCCCGGGCGCACGCGGCACCAAAGCGGCAGTGCCCACCACGTGCCACTGGCTGTAAGCTGCAGCATTGCAGCCTCCAGCGCTGGCTGGCCGCACTAACTTGCATCCTTCGTGGCCGCCGCTGCCCTCCGCGACGCTGCCCCAGCCCTTCCCGCATTCCCCAGAGACCCGTGGCTCCACAGTTCATCTACGTCATGAAGGGCCTGAAGAAGGTCGTCCAGCCTTCCAAGGTCATCCTCGACGACATCTGGCTCTCGTTCTACCCGGGCGCCAAGATCGGCGTCCTTGGCGGCAACGGCGCGGGCAAGAGCTCGCTGCTGCGGATCATGGCGGGCGTGGACACGGAGTTCCAGGGAGAGGCCTGGGCCCACAAAGGGACACGGATC
>JANPFJ010000290.1:0-1829 GCA_031423355.1 Gemmatimonadaceae bacterium
CTGCGCGCGGGGATGCCGACCGACACGAATGTTCTCAAGACCGGCCTGTTTGCTATTGACGCAGCAGGGCGAGTCGTTGTGCGTGTGACGAACACGATTCGCACCGGTGAGAAGGACACGCTCGCGCTCACCCCGCAACGCTGGCGCACACGAATTCCGGCAACCACCGCCTATGTGCGCGTCGAAGCCCTTGAGACAGACGCGCTTCGTGTCGCACGTGCCATTCGTGAGCTCGATGGGTTCACGACTTCGGGTTTTGGCAGCAGCGATGTGTTGATCGGCAGCCGTATCACATCGCCAACCAACCTCGTGGCCGCGCGCTGGAGCGACTTCACCGTTGCCCCGGTGAATGGCAACACCATTCGCAGTGGCCAACCGCTTGACCTGCTGTGGGAAGTGTACCAACCCACCGTGGTCGACGGCACAGCGCGCTACCGCGTGTCGCTCGTTGTGCAGCGCGTGGAGCAAAAAGGGATGGTCGCCGTCAGTGCGAAAGTGCTCGGCAGTCTCCGCGACGCGATCGTGCGAACGGGTGGGCAAGACCGCGTCGCGATTGAATACGACCGATCGGCGGCTGGCGCGGCCGTGTACACGGAGTCGCTGCGACTGGACCTTGGCTCGGCGCGACGCGGGCGCTATGTCCTCACCGTGACCGTGCAGGATTTGCAGGCGGAGCGCACCGTGACTCGGCGTCGTGAGCTGATCATTTTCTAGCGGTAAGCGCGGAAGCCCCGCGCGAGCAGCTTTGCGAGTGTGCGATCGTGGCCATAGATGTCGACGTAGAACTCCACGTCGCCGTTCTCACGCGCGACAGCCGTCGCGTACACAATGTGCACGGGCACCGGTCGTGACAGGTCGACCTGCACGGGTGTTGTCCGATGCGCCGCGTCGTTGATGCGCAGCGAATCCCACGCGGGCTGATCACGCAACAGGAATCGTGCCAGTCGCAGCGGCTCGGCAAGCCGGATGCACCCATGGCTGGCATCGCGACGGGCCCGCAGGAACACGGATTGCGCGGGCGTGTCGTGCAGGTAGACGCTGAACGCATTCGGGAAAACGAACTTCACTCCGCCCAGCGCGTTCTGTGGCCCCGGACGCTGTCGAATTCGCGCACGACCGGCCGCCACGTCAGTGACGGCCGCATCCGACGTGCCAAGCAGCGCGCCACTACCACTCACGATTTCAAAGTCTTCGCGCGTGAGGTACGATGGATCTCGACGCACACGCGGGAGGATCTCCGTGCGGGCGATACTCGGTGGCACGTCCCAGAACGGAGAGAAGACCAGATAGCGCAGCACCCCGCTGAACACCGGCGTCTTATGATCGAACGCTTGGCCCACCACCACGTCCATGCTGATGAGATCCGCCTCGTGGTCACTATTGCGGGTAAACGCATGCAATCGGAACGCCGAGATATTGACGATGATTGGTGGCGGTGTGCTGATGGTATGCGGCGATGCCGATGCCGCCGCAGACAGGTCCCCTAACGCCATCAGCGTGCGGCGGACGGTCGGAATCGCGGCGTCCCGCAGTCCCTCGCGCAGCGTTCCACGGAGACGAATGGTTCGCATCGCGGTGTCGATGGACGTTGCGCGAAGGCGGGCGAGCGCCGACTTCAGCAATTGGTAGTGCAGAAATGGCGGCTCCGCCTCGTCAAGAAGTTTTGCGGCGTTTGTCGACGTCGTTAGCCCCAAGAGGGTCGCCTGTACGTCATACAGCTCATGCGTGAACCGCAAGTGTGCGTGAACGGCCGTCGCGGGGACGCGGCCGAACTGGAGGCTGCGCAGCGCGCGCGTGGTAGCGACCGTGAGCATGACGTCGAACTCGAC
>JANPFJ010000291.1:0-3215 GCA_031423355.1 Gemmatimonadaceae bacterium
TGTTGCCGGCAATCGCTATGCTGTGGTCCTTCTTGCCACGCAGCAGTGGCACGTTCTGCGTGTTGGGAGAATAGTAGATCGGGTTGCATCCTTGGATAAGCACGACGCCAATAACAAGCGGGAAGCGGAAGTGTGCGAACGTCGTCATCTGTTCCGTTGGTGAATGGTGGATGCCGTCTTTTCCTTTTCTCTTCGTCAGGAGAGGAATTTCAATCGGGGTGCGCTCAGTATAGGTCCCCGTCCCCCAGCTCGCGAGCACCGGTGCGCGGGCGTCGGCGCGCCAGCCACCGCGCCGGTGTGTCTCGCGGGGCGTCATGGGGGCCGTGCTCACGGTCGGGGCGGCGGCGACAGTGTCGAACGAGGCACACGCTGTTCACGGCCTTCGCCGCGCCGCCGCAGGCTGGCCACCGAGAGTCGCGCGCCCCCGTCGTTCACGCTCGATCAGATCACGGCCTATCCGTTCCCGGCCGAGCTCACGGCGTCGGCGCGCGGCACACGCATCGCCTACACGCTCGAGGAACGCGGCAGCCGCAACCTGTGGGTCGCCGAGGGGCCGTCGTTCACGCCGCGCAAACTCACGTCATGGGACGCCGACGACGGGCAAGAGATCGTGAGCGTCTCGCTCTCCGCCGACGGCAAGTGGGTGGCCTTCGCGCGTGCGCCGAGGGCACACCCAACGCGATTCGAATCACTTCGCCAAGCAACGCAACACGCGACCCCACAAAATCTCGGCTTTCGCACACCCGCCGCTATCTTTAGCACAGGCTGTTGCGCCGACCGGTTGAATCTGCCGTTCCTTTCTTCGCGTCGTCCACCGGACAGCGCCCAAAGCGGTCGACCGAGCCGCTCACGTTTCCAGTTCCCGCAGGAAGATGTCGGCACTGACAAGACGCACGCCGTCGTCCGTGAGTCGATCCAATCCCGATTGTTGGATGACTTGCACCGCGTCGACATCCGGGAACTTCCGCCGAAGGTACAGCAAGTGCGGACTTATCTGGCGGTCCGCGGTCTTGCATTCGACGAAGCGAATCGGCGACCCATCCCGTAGCTGTACGAAGTCCACTTCGCGTCCCTCAACATCGCGAAAAAAACGCAACTCCGCGTCGATTCCCTCAACGTCTTCCTGCCAGTGGCATTCCTTCAACAGGTGGAACGCCACGAGGTTTTCGAACCGCGCCCCGGGGTCCGCGATCGCGGTCCAGTCGTAGTGATAGTGTTTGCGACTCTTCTTCACGGCCTTGATGCGTGGTGGGCCAAACGGGAGCAGTCGGAAGATGAACATCAGCCGTTCGAAAATATCCAGCCATCGTTCCACCGTACGATGCGCCACCTGCAGGTCCTCGCGCAGCGCGTTGATCGACAGGGTCGACCCGACCAATGCCGGAAGCCGCGTGGCGAGAAGTTCGAGCGTTCCCAGTTCATCGACGCGCTCCAGGGTGGCCACATCCTCGCGGACCAGCCGGGTGCGATAGCTCCGTGACCAGCGCCGGGCTTGCGTGCGATCACCACCAAGCAGCGGTTCCGGGAACGGCCCGAGTGCCAGCATGTCCGCGACCACCGCCCCGCTTTCGCGCACGGAGAGTGGATGCAGCCGCAAGTGGTGATAACGCCCCTGCAACGAGTCACCGCCGCGACGATACAAGTCCAAACGCGCGCTGCCGGTCACCAAGAGTCGCAATTCAGGGTGGTGTACGTCGAAGAGCCCCTTCACGAAGTTGCGCCATCGCGAGTACTTGTGCAGTTCGTCAAACACGACGAGCCCTCGGAGGGGGAAGTCGCGTTCCAGGGTGCGCGCGCGCGATTCGTCGTCGTCCCAGTTGAGGTATCGGCGTCGCGCGTCAGCGGACTTGCCAAGGAGCGCGCGCGCGAGCGTAGTCTTTCCCGATTGGCGAGGGCCCGAGAGAAGCACCAGCTTGCGTGCGAGGTCGGCGCGGATCTGTGGGGCAAGGGCACGGGAGAGCATGCGCACAGTCTACAGTACCCTGAGTGCGGAGTCCAGTATTTTCACCACAATGTGAAATTATCGGATTATTGCCGTGGCGAGCCCATCTGCAACAAGCACTCTCAAGCTGCCCCCTGACGTCGCGCGGGGCGCACGGCGAGTAGATCATCATCGCGAACGGCGCGCACATAGCGCCTGCGTGCGGCCTGATGCCGTAACGAACTCGATTTCCACGGCACCGGCCGGATAGAGCTGGACGACGGCACCGATGTCGCCGGTACAGAGGCCGACAGCAGGCAAATCGTGCGTCAGCACGACGGTATCGAGTTCTCGAAAGGCAGTCAGCGCAGGCTCCCCAGCGGATTCGGTGATCTTTCCAGATGAATAGACACAGTGGGAAGGAGCGCGTGGACCACGGTACGAGACACCCGTGAAAAGCGCCTCGACTCAGACTGTCACTGGCTGGCACGTTGTCGCTCCGTTGAATGTGAGGAAACGCGGACCGTGCGATGCGAACTCTATGCGGACGCAGTGCGGACGCAGTGCGGATGCAACGAGGGCGCACTGCGCGTGCACCGGGTGTCACGCCCCCACCGGTGGCCGACGCGATCTTCGCGGCCTTCCTGCCTCAGTTCGACTACGACAAGATCGCGCTCAACGCCACAGTGGAATCGCGCGACACCACGCCGGATAACTGGATTGTCGAACGGGTGAGCTTCGATGCGGTCTACGGGCGTGAGCGCATGTTCGCATGGGTGTACCTGCCGAAGCACGGGAAACCACCGTACCAGACGGTGGTGATCTTTCCGGGCTCGGGCTCAATCGGCGCCGCACCCAGCACAAGCACGCCCGATACGCGCAGTAGTTTTCTGCCGCCCAGCGGACGCGTTACCGTGCTCCCAATTTATAAGGGCATCAACGAGCGCAGCGACAGCCTGCGCAGCGACATTCCCGACAACTCCATCTTCTGGCGCGACCACGTCGTGATGTGGGTGAAGGACTTCAAGCGCACGCTCGACTACCTCAGCACGCGCGCCGACATCGACACGACGAAGTTCGCCTATCTCGGGCTCAGCTGGGGTGGCAACATGGGCGGCATCATTCCCGCCGTCGAGCCCCGCATCAAGGTGAGCACGCTGGTCGTGGCCGGCCTCACGATGGAACGCAGCCGCCCCGAGGTGGATCCGTTCAACTACCTGCCGCACGTGAAGTCACCGGTGCTGATGCTCAACGGCAAGTACGACTACTTCTTTCCCAGCGCCTCGGCGCAGGA
>JANPFJ010000292.1:0-51072 GCA_031423355.1 Gemmatimonadaceae bacterium
TCGGGAATACGCAGCACGGCCTTCAGGCTGCCCGGTTGCACCACTTTCGCCAGTGTCGTGCCCTCCGGTACCCACTGCCCAAGTTGCAGTGTCAGCTCCTGCAGCACGCCGGCATCCGGTGCGCGCACCTGCAGCGCCTGCAGCCGATTGCGCTGATTGGCCGCAATCGCCTTCAGCTGCTCCACCTGACTGGCCTGCGTCGAAATCTGCGACTCGATCGCCTCCTCCATCAGCGTCAGGCGATCGCGCTCGACCCCAAGCCGGGTCGTGAACTCCTCGGCCTGCGCCTTCTTCGTATTCACCTCGAACGCCGACATCAGATTGCGCTTGCCGAGCGAGTCAGCGGCCGTCGCCTCCTGCAGCGCCCCCATGTGCTGCGTGCGCGTCGTGGCCACCACGCCGCGCTGTGTGAGCAGCTGACTGCGCAGATTCGTCCGGATGTTCAGCAGTTCGATCTGCGCCTGCCGCACCTGCTGTTCGGCCTGCATGGTCTGGATCTGCAAGTCCGGGTTGCTCAGTTCGAGTAGCACGTCACCGGCCGCGACCTGCTTGCCCGACTCCGAGGCCAGTCGCTCGACACGCGCGCTGGCCGCTGCGGTGATGAAGCGGATGTGCTCCGGTACCAGCGTGCCTGGACCGCGGACCTCGCGGACGACATTGCCCTGGCGCACGCTGTCGATCAGCACTGCCGATCGTTCGATGGTCTGCGCGGCGGGCGCGAGGCGCAGCAACCAGACCGTGATGGCAGCGACTGCCGCCACGCCGCCACCGATCATCAGGTTGCGACGTGTCTTCTTTGGGGGAGTTCGAACGATATCCACGTATCAGGGAGGTCAGTCGTAGCGAAGGGCAAGCATCGGATCGACGCCCGCGGCCCGTTGTGCCGGCACCAGCGCGGCGGCGAAGGCCACCAGTGTCAGCAGGAGAATGGCACTGAAGAGTGCGACCGGGTCATGGCCCTGCAGCTGATAGAGCTGTGACTGCGCCAGGCGTCCGAGGCCCAGCGCGGCGGCAACGCCAATGGTTCCGCCGATGAGCATCATGACACCGACCTGCTTCATCACCAGCGAGCGGATGTTGACACCGTCGGCGCCAAGCGCCATGCGCACACCAATCTCTCGCGTCCGCTGCTGAACGGAGAACGACAGCACGCCGTACAGCCCGACACCCGCCAGCAGTGTCGCAAGCAACGCGAAGGCTGACGACAGGATCGAGATCATCCGCTCGAGAAAGATGTTCTCGCGCACCTGTTGCGGCATCGTCTTCAACGATTCGACGGGCAGCGCCGGGTCAAGGCGCTTGATCGTGGCGCGCAGCGTGCCGAGGATCTGGTCGGGCGGGAGCGACGTCTTGACATAGAAATACAGCGCGCCGGCTCGTGCGTCCTGTCGCCACGGCTGATAATACACCGGCGGCACGGAGTCCTTCACGTCGCTGTACTTCACATCCGGCACCAGCCCGATGATCTGCACATTGAGCGTGTCGTCACTCTCGGTGCCCATGAATTTGCCCACTGCGTCGGCGCCGAGCTTGAACTTCTTCGCGAACGCGGTGTTCACGATCGCGACTCGCTGTGCCCCAAGCTGGTCAGCCGCAGTGAACTCACGACCAGCTTTCAACTGCACACCCAGCGTCTTGAAGTAGTCGGAGCCGATCTCGTTGAAGCGCGACCCACAATCGACATCGGGCCCGCAGGGATACCCCTGGACATGTGCATCGTTGCCCCAGTTGTCGCCACTGAGCAGGGGCACCAGGCCGCTGGTCACCCCGGTGACGCCGGGAATCGCCGCCAGTTCCTGCTCCACCCGGGTGAACAGCACGCGGCTGCGAGCACTGTCGTAGCCGACACGCGACGGGACGATCAGGAAGGTGGCGATGTCGTTGACCTTCACGCCGAGATCCACGCGGCTGACATTCACGAGGCTCTTGAGGAACAGCGCGCTCATGATCAGCAGCCCCATCGAGAGGGCGATCTGCGCCGTCACCAGTGCGGAGCGGAAGCGCGTTGCGGCGCGTCCACCCGCAATCTGTCCGGCGCCAGCACGAATCGCACTGATCAGGTCACCCCGTGTGCTGTGGAGCGCTGGGAACAGGCCGAAGAAGAACCCGGTGCCGACGCTGAGCAGCGCGGAGAAGGTGATCACCGCCGGGCTGATGCCGAACGTCATCGTTTCGGCGGCCTCTGGCGGCAGTATCGAGACCACGACGTTCAGCGTCCACTGCGCCACCAGCAGCGATGCCAGTCCGCCGGCCAGCGCCAGCATCACACTCTCGGTGAGCAGCTGTACCACCAGATGGCGGCGTGTGGCTCCGAGTGCCAGACGCACTCCCATTTCCGTCGCGCGGCGCGCACCGCGTGCGAGCAGGAGGTTCGCGATGTTGGCACAGGCGATCAGCAGCACCACGAATGTCACCGAGAAGAGCAGCATGATGGGCGTCTTCGCTTCGCCCTGGATGCCGCTCTGCCCACGCGCTCCCGGTGCCAGTTCGATCTTCTTCTTCCTGAAGCTCTCCATCGTCTTGTCGCTCATCCCTTGCTGCAGCGGGGCTTCGACATCGTTGATGATCGGCGAGTAGATCGCGTTGATCGACGTGGCGGCGGTGGTGAGAGAGGCGTCGGCCTTGAGGCGAGCGAAGAGGTAGGTCCAGTAGTTGCGCCGGTTCTCCCATCGCTTGAAGCCATCGATCACTTCCTGCATCGAGATCGGGACGTAGACCAGCGGCCGTGCCCCTGTCGTCGTACCCTCGAACCCGTCGGGCGCCACGCCGACGATCGCGTACGACTTCCCGTTGACGACGATCGACTGCCCCACCGCGGCGGGATCGCTGCCGAAGGTGTTCTTCCAGAATGCGAAGCTGATCACCGCGACGAAATTCGCCCCCACCACCTTGTCATCCTCTGGCGTGAGCAATCGCCCCGCTGCGGCGCGGAGGCCGAGCACGGGGAAGTACCCGCCGCTGACCATCACCGCTTCCCCGGTGCGCGGTTCGTTGCGGATGCTGAGTGACACGCTGGTCAGCCGGTGTGCGGCGATGCCAGAGAATGCCGACGGCGCCTTTTCCAGATCGCGGAACATGGCGTAGCTGAAGACTTCGTCGCAGCCGCCAGCCTGATTGCACGAATTCGACCCCTGCATCGGCCCGGGGTTCTTGAAATTGACCAGGCGTTCCGGCGACGTGACCGGCAGATTGCGCCAGAGCAGCTGTTCGAAGAGCGAGAAGATCGCGGCGTTGGCGCCGATGCCCAGCGCCAGCGACAGGACGGCGATCGTGGTGACGATCGGCGTCTTGAGCAGCATGCGGGCGGCGAGCGTGATGTTGCGCATCATGGTGGCGGGGGGCAGGATGCGAGGGCGAAGGCGAAGGCGAAGGCGAAGGCGAGGGCGAGTCGCTGTCAGAGTCGGGAAAGGGCGAGATGGTTGTCGCCATGAACCGGGTACGGGGTGGTGCGAAGCGTAGTTTCAGCAGGATGGACGGTCCGCAACGAATCCTCCTGGCCGGCCAGTGCCTCCCCCCTGTGCTTCGCGAGCCGTCTGGTGCAGGATGCAGCGGCACTGTGGCTTACGCGGCGGAAGCCCACTCGGCGCGACTGGGAACTGTTACCGGACGTGCCCGGGCATCGTTACTCGGGAGTGATCACCCCGTCCCCTCTGGCGATGAAGCCTTCTCGACCGTTTGTGTTTGCGCTCTCAGCACTTGTCGTGGCGGCTGGGGCGCTGGCCCTCGCTACGCCTCGCGCCACTGCAGCCGCAGCCGCCGATACGTTCCCGCTCTCGACGGCGCTGACGCCGGTGATGATCGACTACTTCGGCCTCGACGACGCGTTCACGCGCCCATCGATCGCGGCACTCCTCCAGTGCAACGCCCTGCCGGCGTGTGGCGCGAGCGACAGCTCGCAGGTGCGGTTCCTCGATGCAAATGGTGAGGTGTGCGCTGCCTACGATGGTGCGCCGACGTCGGTGATCGAGGAGGTGCGCCGGACGCAGTCCACACCCTCGGCTGGCGTCACTGAGTCGCGCACGCGGGTCCGTCGCTATACAAAGGACGACCAGGGGCGCATCGTGATGAATGGCACGGACTCGATCGTCAAGGTCGACGCTGGGGCCGCCGATCGCGAATCGTCCACGCTCACCCGGGTCCATCGGTTCAGCGACGTGCGCTATCTCGTGAATGACCTGAACTTCGTCTGGCCGCTGACGGGGCTCGTCGTACTCGAACTCTCGAACGCCATCGGGCCCGCGCAACGTGCGCCGGTTCGCGTGGCCGCCCACGGCGCCGTCAGCTTCGATGGAACGCGGTACGCACAGATCCTCACCGCGGGCGCGCTGACGCATCGTGTCGATCTGAGCGCGAAGCGCCTGGAAACGACGATGCCGGATCGGTAGAACAGGCGCGCGGCGCGTTCCGATATCGCATGAGTGTGCAGACGACGCCCCCTCGAGCGCAGGCGTCGTCACGGAGATGTTGCTTGCCAGTCGACGAGCCACGGCGGTAAGGTCCCAGTCTTCCCTTTCCGCCAAAGGCTCTCGTGCTCGTTTTCCTCGCCGCGCTCCTGCAGGCCCAGCAGCCCGTTCCGGCACCCCAGCGTTCGGTACCCGATCCCGGTGTGATTGCCGTCGGTCAGCGCGTCACACCAGCCGGGGTGCAGTCGATCTTCGACGGACGCGTGGCAGGTGTGCGCTTCGGAAAGACGTCGGGCGACGTCTGGGTGGCCGTGCCGGGGAGCGCGTGGCACCTCAACTGGCGTGACAACCGGGTCCTGTCCCGGGCCGAGTTCGTGGGACGGCCGGGCGTACACGGACTGGCGATCGATCCGGTCACGAAGCGCGTCACGCTGTCGTCGGTCAGCAAGCTCCCGGCCGACGTGGCCGCCAGCCGGACGCCCGGCGGACCACCGCTGGCCCGGGCCAAGGCGGTGGCGCAACTGGTGTCGTACAGCACCGACTCCGCGGCCACGATCGTGACGGCGTCGGGAAGCCTCGGCGATTTCATCGCAGGTGGCCCCGCCATCGCATCGAGGAAAGGCGCTGACGGCCACCGTGTCGCCGTACTGCCGCTGCCCGCCGACGACAAACTCGCCATCCTCGATGCGGATTCAGGCGAACGGCTGCGCAGCGTCGCACTCGGCGTGCTGCCGATTGCCGCCGTCATCTCGCCGGATGGCGCAACGGCGTGGGTGACGGTGTTCGGTGGTGCCAAGCCGCGGCCCGGACAACGACGCGCCTCACAGTGTTGCGATCCGGCGGCGGAACCGGTGCGCATCAATGCGCGCGGTATTGCCCTGCCTGGCACGGTCGACCGGATCGACATTGCGACCGGCACCATCACGCATCACATCACGGTCGGCACGCATCCCACGGGACTGGTCTGGGATCAGACGCGTCAGCGGTTGTACGTGGCCAACGGCAACAGCGACGGCATCAGTGTCATCGATACACGCAGCAACACGCTCGTCGGCACCATCACGATTGCGCCGTTCCGCGAACGAAAGGCCGGACTCACGCCGACCGCCATCGCACTGTCACCTGACGGTAACACGCTGTTCGTCACGCTCGGCGGCGCCAACGCGGTCGCGCTCTACGACGTGCGCGCTGCCGCCGCCGGTGATGCAACCTTTCGCGGACTGATTCCGACCGGGTGGTATCCCAGCAGCATCGATGTCAGCGCCGATGGTGCGACGATCGCCGTCGGTACACTGTTCGGAGTTGGTGCCGGCACCGGGCGCACCGCCGGCAAGGAAGGGCGCTATGTCTTCGCTGAGCGCGGCAGTCTGAACGTGATCGCGATGCCCAGTGCGTCCGAACTCGCCGCCTACACCACCGGTGTGGCGGAGAACAATCGCTTCCATCTGGCCGCCGGACCCGCCGCACCGTCGATCGCGCCGCGTGCGGGTGCCGTTGCGCAGGCAGTTCCCGAGCGACCCGGTGAGCCGAGTCTGATTCAGCACGTGGTGTACATCATTCGCGAGAACAGGACCTTCGATCAGGTCCTCGGCGATATCGGCAAGGGTGCTCGTGATTCGAGTCTGACCATGTATGGACGCGACGTCACACCGAATGCACATGCGTTGAGCGAGCAGTTCGTGCTGCTCGATCACTTCTTTGCGTCGGGCGGCAATTCGGCCGATGGTCACAACTGGCTGACGCAAGGTGGCGAGACGGCGTATCCGATGTGGCCACTGTACTCGGGTCGCAGCTATCCGAGTGAGGGCAATGATCCGCTCACCTATTCCTCCGGTGGCTTCCTCTGGGAAGCGGCGATGCAGAAGGGGCAGCGCGTGGTCAGCTTCGGCGAGTACGCGCCGGCGCCGAGTGATTCGATGCCCAGTGCGCGGGCGCGCCTGATGGCGATGTACGGGGATCCGTCGTACACCACGGCGCGCAGCCGTCAGGAGCTGAAGCGGCTGTACAACACGCGCAGTGAGATCCCGAGCCTGGACCGGATCCTGGTGCGCGAGTATCCCGGCTGGACGCAGGAAGTGCCGGACGTGATGAAGGCCGGCGTGGTACTCGAGCACCTGAAGCAGTGGGAAGCGGCGAAGTCGATGCCCAATCTCACACTGATCATCCTGCCGAACGATCACACGCAGGGCACCAGTGCCGGCTGGTGTACACCCGCCGCCTGCGTGGCGGACAACGATCTGGCACTTGGGCAGCTGGTCGAATCGCTGAGCCGGTCGTCGTTCTGGAAATCGATGGCGATTCTGGTGGTCGAGGACGACGCGCAGAATGGCGTGGATCACATCGATGGGCATCGCACGGTGGCGCTGGTGGCCAGCCCCTACGCGCGGCGTGGTGTGATCGACAGCACGTTCTACAGCCAGCCGAGCATGGTGAAGACGATCGAACTGATGCTCGGCCTGCCAGCGCTGACGATGTTCGATCTGGTGGCGACGGACATGCGCGCGAGTTTCATCGGGCCGACGGAGCAACCCGACTTCACGCCTTACGCCGCGTTGACGCCGCGGCAGTCGCTCTTCGAGACGAACCTGCGCGTGGGCGAGATCACCGGGCCCGATGCCGCGGCGCGGAAACGGGCAGCGGTGGCCAGTGCGCGGATGAACTTCCACGATCCCGATGCGGCGCCGACCGAGCGGCTGAACCGCATCCTGTGGGGAGCGGCCAAGGGCTGGCGGGTGCCGTATCCCGAAGTGAAGCGGTCGCTGTTCTTTCCGCTGGCCGTGGATGTGGACGATGATGACCGCGAAGAGCGGGAGCCACGGCGGGTGGTACCGAGAAAGTAGGCGGCAGGCGAGGGCGGCTGCGCGCCGTGTGTCAGGAACGCGGTCGGCTATCGCAGCCTGCGTTCGCTCTCGCTGATCGCCAGGTCGTTGATGCTCGCGTAGCGCTTCTGCATGTAGCCGCCCGCATCGAACTCCCAGTTCTCGTTGCCGTAACTGCGAAACCACTGGCCCGCCGCGTCGTGCCACTCGTATTCGAAGCGCACGGCGATGCGATCGTCACCGTGCGCCCAGTATTCCTTCTTCAGCCGGTAGTCGAGTTCCTTCGCCCATTTGCGCTGCAGGAAGGTGACGATTTCTTCCCGGCCGTTGATGAACTCATGCCGGTTGCGCCACTCACTGTCGGGCGTGTAGGCCTTCGCGACGCGCTCGGGATCCTTGCTGTTCCAGGCGTCTTCTGCCATCTGGACTTTCTGGCGGGCGGTGGCTTCAGTGAAGGGCGGGAGGGGTGGGCGAAGTTCGGTGGGCATGGTGGAGACTCCCGGAGCCTGTGTGACCGACGACGAGCTGTGAGCCTGGCCGTGCGCAGTCATCGGCACACAACCGAACGATCGGTACATTACTGGTGACACCGGCACCCGTCAATCCCGCCATCACCCTCCAGCATCCTCTCACGCGATTTGCGGGAGATGATCGGGCGCTGTACCGTATGGTACAACCCTCTCACCACCTGCATGCCCCCAGCCCTGCTTTCGCGTGACGATGTCGTCGACCGCCTGATGACCGTGTTCCGGCACGCCGGTTACGACGGAACGTCGTTGTCGGAGCTGTCGCAGGCGACCGGTCTGGGCAAGTCGAGTCTCTATCACTACTTCCCCGACGGGAAGGATGACATGCTGCTCAGCGTGCTCGAGCGGTTGGCGGCGCAACTCCGCGCGTCGCTCTTCGAACCGCTGCGCGGGCCAGGCACACCCAGAAAACGCATCGCTGCGATGATTCGCACGCTCGACACGTTCTACGTGCACGGGACGGAGCCGTGCCTGCTGGCGCAGATCGTGCTCGGCAGCACACGCGGACGGTTTCGTGCGCCACTGCGGGCGATGTTTGCCGAGTGGATGGACGCCATTACGTGCGTGCTGGTGGACGCAGGGGTGTCGAAGACCATCGCGCGCCATCGCGCAGAGGACGCCGTGGTGCGGATCGAGGGGGCGCTGGTGCTCGCGGGTGGTGTCGATGACGCTCAGGTGTTCACGCGGATGCTGAAGCAGTTGTCGGCGGCGCTGCTGGAGTGAGGGAGGCGGCGTTCGCCGGTCGCCTGTATCGTTGCCAGAGTTCGACCTCGTTTGCCGACGGACCGATGACCCACGCAAACCTCCCCCCATAATCTGAATCGGCGAACCGGTCGAGAGCTTTGCACCCTTCCTCTCGCAAGACCGTGATCGAGTCACCGCAGTGGCCGGGCGAGGTGTTCATGCAGGACGCGTCGCTGCCGCAGCCGAAGCGCATCACCACCACCAACGCGTGGCAGTCGGAGCGCGCGCTGGGCGAGACGCGCGTGATCGCATGGACGTCGAGCGATGGGAAGCCAAAGAAAGGCATCCTGATGCTGCCCGCCGGCTACCAGGCTGGCAGTCGAGTGCCGACGGTGGTCTCGGCGCACGGCGGTCCGACCGGCGTCCATACGAACGGCTTCAAGGGAAGCACTGGTGGCTCCGGACAGACATGGGCGGCACGCGGCTGGGCGGTGAATCCGCGCGGTTCCACCGGCTACGGTGAATGGAGGATGCGCGCCAACATGGGTGACTGGGGTGGCGGTGACTACCGCGACATCGTAGCCGGCTTCCAGCCATCATCGCTCGGCTTGCTACGACGATGAGGCGAGTTCATGTAAGTGAAAAGCGCCTGACTCATTGCACGAGACTATTGGTCAGCTGAGGCCGTCGCAGCGCCGAGCTCGACCTGCAAGTGATCTCGCCGTGCTAATGTGCGCGTGTCATACTTGACGCGATGCACGTGAGGTTCCCACCCAGAACACGGAGCCGAGCTATGAAGAAGAGCGAATTGGAACTGCTGCTTGCGGATTGTGATCGCCTGAAAGCGTTCTGCGACGATGCGAAACGCTGCCGCCCGTGTCTCACGACGAACGGAGCGTCGAAACCGCAGGCGCGCGTTCGCATGGTCGAGGGAGCAAAGGCGCCGCCAACGAAGGATCCGCGCAAGGGACGGATCACGACACCGAAGGCTCGACGGACGTACCGGCACGCGGACCTGTTCCGCGACGATGTCGCCGCGCACGAGCAGCTGCATTTCGCACTCAAGGAGTACGGTGCGAAACCCTCCGCGCGCGGGGCACTGCTGATCGAGATGGCGATCAACCGTGTGTCGAGCACTTCGGAACCAGGCGACGCGCTGCGAGGGCTGGTTGACGAGGCCCGACGCGTCCTCTCTGAAAAGACCGCGCCAAAGGACGGTGACTCCTTCGAGGGCGACAACATTTCGGCAACGCTGTTCGCGGACTCGGACTTTCACGGCGCGTCGCTGTTCCTGAACCTCTTCGGTGGCGGCGGCCTGCTCACGGGCTTCGTGAAACTCGACGATGTGCACTTTAATGATCGTGTCTCATCGGCCCGGCTCAGTGCGAGCGCCGACGAGGTCGGCGGTCGCCTGTTGCTGTTCCAGAACGATCACTGCAACGGGCGCTACGTGCAGCTCGAAGTCGGATCGGGAGGCAATGACGAACGCAGCTCGCTGGGCTCGTTCATGAATGACCGCACATCGTCGGTGCTCGTCTATCGGCAATTTGCCAACGAGCTTCCATTTTCGATCGGCGCATTCGTGTCGCCGGAGTCGATCGCGACGTTCGTAGCGGCGCAGGGCGGACTCTCGATTCGCGGCGATCCGATCCTCACGTGGGACGTATTTCCGGACGGGAGCGACGGGCATCCGAACGCCGGCGGGCAGATGTTCATCTACGTCCGTATCCCGATCACGGTCGATGTGCCACACTGGTTTGACTACGATGCCGAGGTGCGTTACTGGATCAGCCCATTCATCGACGCGGCTGGTGAGCTGCAGGCGCCGATCTCGTTCTTCGGGGCGTGGGTCGAAGGCGGCGTGATCACGGGTGACGTGCTCGATGGTCTCATGAACGAGCTCCCGGACAGTCTTGGCGCCGTCCAGGGAATGATCGACGGCGCGACGAACGCCACCGATGCCTTCGGCACATTCTCGACGGTCTACCTGCTACCTGGTCGCAATGAGTCGAGCGGCCAGACCGACGATGACGTCACGATCGTGCTCGTCAAAGGACCGGCGCCAACGTCTGGTCCGATCCTGTAACGCGCACTCAGCGCACGTCACGCCGTCTCAATAGCCCCGTCCGGACGACCGGCCGGTCGTACACGCGTCGCGCCCCCTGCGAACGCGCTTCGCCCCGCGATCGACCCGATGATCACGATGTGGCCCCGTCCGCGCGCGACCATGC
The DNA here is from genome assembly GCA_031423355.1 of Gemmatimonadaceae bacterium. GTDB lineage: Bacteria > Gemmatimonadota > Gemmatimonadetes > Gemmatimonadales > Gemmatimonadaceae > JACMLX01. Next base: position 10,665 of record JANPFJ010000292.1, read on the forward strand.
CCGGCAGCACCGCGCGCATCACGTGATAGAGCGCGTTGACGTTCACGTCCATCATCGTGTGCCACTCGTCGGGCGTGAGCTCGAGCAGCGGCTTCATCACGCCGACGCCGGCGTTGTGCACCAGTACGTCCACGGTGCGGCCGTGCAGCGCATGCGCGATGCGGTCTGTGATGAGTGCTGTGTTCGCGAGGTCATCTATGCACCTGCGGTCTGCGCGATCGCGTCCCGGACCGCCGCCTCGAGCACGTCGACGTGGATGTCGCGGAGCGTCTTGAACTTGATGCAGTACCCCGTCACGCTCGCCTTGCCGAGTGTTGCACCGTAGGTCCGGGCGAGGTGCGTCTTGTCGGCCAGGCCCATGATGTAGATGGAGATGCCAGTGGTGTTGGCGCTGAGGCCGACCTGGTAGAACTCGCGGGTGCGGCCATCGGCGTAGGTCATGGTCTGGCGACCATAGCCGATGTTCGGGTTGGAGACGACTTTCCCGTGCTCGTCCTTGCCGTCAAGGAACCAGAGCCGTTCGTTGGGCACCAGCCGTTGCATGAGGTCGTGCAACAACTGCATGTCGCGGCGCTTGGGCTCTGGCTGCGACGCCAGGTAGTCGCTGATCCGTGGGTCCACCGTCATCTCGCGCTCCAGTCCTGATCACACGTCAGCCGCCTGCGATCGAGCACGCGGATCACCGTCGCACCGACATCGGTCGCGCTACCTCGGCGCCGGGTCTCTGGCGTCTGCGCGCGCCCACCAGAGGAAGATACCGGCGAACACGAGGTCCGGCGTCGCGTTCACAGCCATCCCGACCGGCACCGTTCCGGCAAGGGCGTACGCGACGGTGAGGGCGAAGAATCCCAGCTTGCCGAGGCCGCCGACGACCACCAGTTCGCGGTTGAATAGAGGCTGCAGGGCGAGCCAGGCGTAGACGCTGCCGAACAGTGCGATCGTGTACGCGATCTGCGCCGCGAAATAGGGCGGGACGGCGACTGGCAGCAGTGGTGACGGATATCCCAGTGCAGGCAACGCAAAGACGTAGACACCGAGGACGTTGAGCGCGACGGTGGCCCACAGGGCGGTGCGAAGGACGCGATCGCGCGGCATGCTCCTCCGGGGAGGCGCTGATTCAGTCATTTTCAGTCATTCGTCGGGACAGGAGGCAGGCGCCCGGGCTGACCGTCGATGCCTGCACACGTCAGCGCATCGGCACGGTGCACGAAGGTGCGACACTCGATATGTGAGCATGGGTGAAGGGTGGAGCTGAGGGCCAATGGCGAAGGTAGCCGCGAACTCGTTGGAGTGCAGCGGGCCGGTGGACTATTTGTCGAGCGTGCGCCGATCACTTCGGCCGCGCGCGCACCTCGTCCACCGCCCGAATACCGCGCAGCTGCAGCACCACCTTCGGCGCATCATCGCGACCACGCTCCGTATCGAGCGTGATGGTGTGCGCGCCGGGCTGCGTCACCGGCAGTGCGACGGATGGCGTGACGGCCGTCTTCACCGCGCCTGCGGCCGTGATCACCGTACACGTCTCACTGCCATCACACACCAGGCTCTCGCCCGCCGCGAGCGTCACGGACAGCAGAACCTCCGGCATCCGATTCACCTGCAGTCGGAAGTTCCGCGCCGAGCCGGTCTTGCCCGGCACCGTGATCTTGAACTGCAGCCGCTGCGCGTCCCAGTCCTGCGTCACCTGAAAGCTGCTCGCCGTCGGTTCACCGGGCTGTCGCTCGATGCGTTCGCGCACGAGCGGAGCCGTGACGCCGTACTCCGACAGCCGCCATGCACCCGCACCGATCGTCTCGAGATGGAACTCCCGCGCCGCATTGCGCAGCCGCAGCTGCTGCGCCTCGCTGAACGCGCCACTGGTGCGCGCCGTCTCCCACTCGCGAATGGCGTCGAGCAGCGCCAGCGTGCGCGGGTTCGCACGCAACGCCCCCGGCCGCGCGACCATCGCGAACCCGGCGTTGTAGGACGCGGCGCGCGCGAGCATCCACTCCATCTCGGTCACCGTGGTACTGTCGGTGAGGAGGTACCAGCCGAGCATGTGCGGCATGTAGTTGCGATCGAACAGCGCCTGGTTGTCGATGCGGTACTGCTGCATGCTCTCGCGGAAGCCGCCGTACCAGGGCTCGCCCCAGTTGTAGTAGCTGCCGATGTGCCAGTAGAACGTCTTGGAGATGCTGGTGCCGTTGATCAGGTCGTGCTTCACTCCGCGGATGACGTCGTCGGCGAAGACAGCCAGTGCGTAGTCCCCCTGTCCCGACGCCAGCGCGCCTTCATGCCCGTCGAAGTCGATGTGATCGGCGCCGGTCTCGTTGAGAAAGTCGGCGAGGTTCCGCGCCACTTCGCGCTGCATGGCGAAGTTGGGGAAGAAAACCTTGTACGGATGATCGAACAGCTTGCCCACCGCACTCCCGGCGGCGTGCGCACTGGCCTTGGTGCCGAAGACGCCGCGCGTCACGCCGAGCAGGCGCCAGGGAGCGGCGGCTGACACACTGTCGTACTGCACCAGCTCGCGGCCGATGCGCACGGTGTGGAGGGTGTTGGTATCGCCGCCAGCGCGGTAGACGTCTGGTGCCGCGACCTCGAACTCCGTCCCCACATCATCCACGGTGCGCACCAGCGTGGACTGCCCCGTGACGCTCAGCCGCTCGTCGGGGATAGGGGTGACGTATGGGTCGTTGGTATTGATGAAGTTCGTCAGCGTGTGCACGCCGAAGTGCAGGCCGGCGGCATGCGCCTTGTCCACCGCGCGTTTCATGCCGGCGCGACCGGTCGGCCACTGCGATTCCGACAGCACGAAATGACCCCAGCTCTTGAAGGGGCCCTCGTGATACAGCGAGTAGAGTCCGGCGCGCTTCGCGTAGCCGATCATCTCGTCCACCTCGCCCTCACCGAATGACGAGATCATGTACGAGCGGCCGTAGATCAGCGACTTCCGGAACCACACGCCGTCGATCGTGGGGTGGGGCAGGTGCTCCGCGATCTCGATCTGCTCCAGCCGGTCGAGCGTCGCCGCTTCTGGAGAGGTGAACAGCGCGATGCTGCTGCCCACCACCGTCTCACCGGGGATCGGTGGTACAGGCATGCCCTTCTGGTTGCCGCCCCACGCATCTACCGTACGCGGGCGGCTGCGATCGAGCGAGTACGCCTGCAGCGTGCTGCCCCACGGATACGGCGTGGCCGCGATGCCGCGCGCCCAGGTGCTCCCCTCGGCGTTCGGCAGATCGCCGCCGAGTGTCTTCATGCTGAGCACCTGCAGCCCGATGGCCACCGTGCCGTCACGCACGACGCCGATCACTTCGCCGACCGTCTTCCCGATGGTGGTGGGATACGGTCCCCAGATCACGGCGTCGACCCGCTGGTCGGGCGTCGCACTCACGATCTCGAGTGCGAGATGCGTCGGCAGCTCCCGCACACGGACGACGATGCGGACGGCCACGTCTGTGTAGTCGAGGGTCAGCCGCGTGCCGGCGCGGGACTTGGACACAGTCAGCGCCGCAGGCGCATATCGCCGACCCGCACTGACGAGTGTCAGCAGCGGCGCCGGACTCGCGGCGTACAGGTAGTCAGCCGCGGAGGCTGTGTTTCGCAGCGCGGTGACGGCGCCTTTCGCGTTCAGCTCGAGTTGTAGCGCGCCCGCCGCCAGTTGCACCTGCGCCTCGACGCCGGTGAACGCGAGCAGCGAGAGAATCGCCGTCGTGAACACCCGCGTCGCAGAATTCGGCAGCATTGTCATTGATGTCCCAGCGAATCGGGGTTGGCCGCACAGGTCAGCGATCGAGTCTATACGGTGGCGTCAGGTTCCGGCAGCGTCGCCCAACCTCACGTCGAAATGGACGCCGCGTCTTGAGCGAGGCGATGGTGCAGTCTGGCTGCGCCCCTCGCGAACGAGGTCCGGTAGCGACCGCGCATGATGTCGCTCGCCACCATCAGTTCGTAGCCGCGCATCTCGCGGCGCGTCACGCAGTCGGGATACACGCCGATCGGACTCACCACCCAGTCGGCATCACTGCCGGTGGTGGCGGCGAACAGCGTCGCGATCACGTCGCCGGCAATGGTGATGTCGGAGCTCAGCGGCGCCGTCTGCCACAGGAGGACGTCCGGTCGCCCGTCCACGAACCGCTACCACGTCGGCCACTTCGCCGCACCCGTCGCGCGTGCCAGCGAGTCGAGCGAGGGAAAGCTGAGGTACCAGTCGAGGGTGTCTCAGGTGTCGGTGGCCTCGTCGATGCTCATCGTGTTTCGCCGGTCCCGCGACACCCCGTCCACGCCCGCATCGAGTCCGTCACCGCCTGCAACACCATCGGCGACTTCAGCAGCCCGTTGTGCGACGCCTTCGCATCACGCACCACGGGCGCGGTCGTCATCAGCCCGCGCACAAACGCATCCGACTCCGACTTGCGGATCAACAGGTCGCGACCGGCCACCACCACCATTGAACGGCCCGGCACCAGCGCCGCATCGTCGATCGGATTGAATGCGAACACCGTGGTATCGAACATCCGTGGACCGATCGCGCCAGCACGCGCGCGTACCAGTGTCGAGATGCGAGAGAATGGCGCGAGGTAAACCGTCGCTGTCGGGTTGTTCGCGCGCGACACCCGCGCGGCCAAGGCAGTGCCCATCGAATGCCCGATCACAACGATCGGTGTCGCTGAATCAGTGAGCCGCGTGCGCAGGTTGCGGTAGGCGAGTGCCGCATCATCGAACATCCCGCCGGAGGTCGGCTCGCCATTGGAGCCGCCATACCCGCGATAGTCAGGAATCAGGACCGAGAAACCGGCGGATTGCATCGCGCGGCCAAGCGTCAGCAGCTCTGCACGATTCTTCCCCTTGCCGTGCAACAGCAGCGCGCCGCCGCAGATCGGCGCGTCCACCGGTGCGGCGCCCCACCACGCGAGCAAGCCGCCCGCGGAATCCGTGCGCGAAATCGTGTCGAGGCGCGCGCTCTCCCATCCCCATCCGGCCGGTGTCGCACGGGCGTTGCGCAGCGGCTTTGGCATGAAGCCAAAGGTGTTCGTGACGGGCCCTCGCAGCACGCACGCCGACAGTGACGCACACGCGAGGCCGAGCATCGTCACCCGACGCAGCACCCCGGCACGATCGCGGCCCGTCGTCATCTGGTCGTCGCCTCTTGCCCCTGCGGGTCGCCGGGACTGGGCGCCCTGCGCGTCGCGAGCCACAGCAGCACAGCCCCCACGGTGATCGCTGCATCAGCGACGTTGAAGATCCAGAACCGCGAGGCGCCGAATCCGACGTCGATGAAATCGACCACGCCGCGATCCCAGCGCAGGCGATCGACCAGATTGCCCAGAGCCCCGGCCGCCACCAGAGCAATGCCACTGAACACAGCTGGGTCGTCGTTTCTCGTGCGGATCAGCCAGACGGCGACGCCAATCAGCATTGCCGTCGCAGTCGCAGCGAGAATCCACCGCGATGCCGCGCCGGCCGAGAGCCCCATCGCGGCGCGTTGATTGTAGGCCAGTGTGAACCGGAGCACGTCGCCAACAACGTCGTGCGGCACATATGGCGGCGTCAGCTGCTCAACGGCCACGCGCTTACTCGCACAATCGCTGAGGAACACGCCAGCGAAGAGTGGCAGGAATGCGCGGATTTTCGACACTGAGCGCGGCATTTTCCAGAACTCCAGGAACAGGTGGTGCCTTCGAGCGGCACAGATTGGTCACTTCGCCGCAATCCAAAGATACCCCTCCACGGCGGAGTCGTTCGACACGCCTGCCGGGCGGGACGCGCGGCGCACGAATCGGGAGGCGCGCGGGTTCGCACGGGCCGAATTTCACGACACGAACTCTTCACGCGCGCTCACCAGCCTGCCTCGCTCTATTCAAAACCATGCATCAGACCATTGACCCCGCCATTCTCTACTTCGGGACCCCCGTTGCTCTCATCAGCACACTCAACGACGACGGCTCGCCCAACCTCGCACCGATGTCATCGATCTGGTGGCTCGGCCGCAGCGCCATGCTCGGCTTTGGTGCGCGGTCACATTCGCCGAGGAACCTGCGTACCACACGTGAGTGCGTGATCAACCTGCCGTCGGTCGAACAGGTTGCGTCGGTGAATCACCTGGCGCGCACCACCGGCGGCGATCCGGTTCCCCCGCAGAAGCTTGCGATGGGATATCGGCATGAGCGCGACAAATTCGGAGTGGCGGGGCTCTCGGCAGTCGCGTCCGACCTTGTTGCAGCGCCGAGAGTCGACGAATGCCCGGTGCAGCTGGAAGCGATCGTGGAGGCGGAACACGCTCTGGCGAGTATTGATCCCTTGCGAGCTGGGAACCTGACCTCGTTCGAAGTCCGCATCGTGCGTGTGCACGTCGCTCAGGCGATCCGGATGGACGGGCACGCCGATCGGATTGACCCGGATCGGTGGCGGCCACTGATCATGAGCTTCACGCAGTTCTACGGTCTGGGCGACCGGGTGCACCACTCGACACTCGCCGAAATCCCGGAATCGGCGTACCGCCCGCGCCAGGCGCCGAGTGCCGTGGCTCAGCCACGATGATCGCCTCATGCAACCGGCGTTGACCTCGGCCGACGTGAAGACACTTTCGACCCCGCCTGCGACTCAGCGCTTTGATGCGTCCTTCAGTGTGATTTCGATCACACCCATCTCGTGTCCGGGCCCGCGCAGCTGGAGTGCGCGTTGCTGATCGAGGTAGCGCATCTCGAGAATGCTGGCCACACGCAGTGTCTTGAGCTGCTCCACTGACGGCTGACGGGTGCCATCCACGTAGAGCACCACTTCCACGGCCGTCCCGTTCAAATCGGAGCCGCCATCCCGATATCCATCGCCATTGGGTGATGCCACACGGCCTCGCGGCGGCTCGAGCCAGTACGGGCGCAAGATGTGTATCAGGTCGTACGCGGTGCTCCCGAGCCCGGAAGATTGGAGCACTTCCTCGTTTGTGATCCTGTTCCGATCGCCGCGGTTCTTCTTCTGCGCGTGCGCGAGCGTTGGAAGTCCAACACACGCGACGATCAGGAGCATGGACGACAGCCGGAAGTGACGCATGCGAGCCTCGGGTGAATGACCTCGAGAGATTATAGTGCCCTCAAGAGAAAAACACAGGCACAGCGCTCGACCTTGCCTGCCCTCCCGCGTATTCACGCCGGGATGCCTGGACGCGCCGCCGCCCTCAGCCTCCTCGTCGCGGATCGCGCGAACGCGCAACCGCAGGCGCCGGCCCTCACTCGCGGCTCTCGTCATCCGCCGAATCATTCGCCAAATTATTCGCCAAACGGCCGGCGGCACCTGCCGTTGCGCCACCGGCGAAGCCGGCATTCAGGAGCGAGCGTTGACCGCAGCGATACCGGGCCTTCGATTTCCTGCACGCCCGGCCGCCCCGCCGTGCGGCTCGCTCCCGCCTCCGGTCCGTCGCCATGTCTCTTCGCCGCCTCGCGCTGTTCCTCGCCGCCGTTGCTGTCGTTACGCCTGCCGCGCGCGCTCAAGCGCCGCTGCGCACCGCCTTCACCGCCTCCGACGCGCTCGATGTAGCCACCGCGCAGATCGCGGATCTCTCCCCCGACGGTCGCTGGCTGCTGATCAGCGTGGCGACGCGGCGCGATGGATTGGGGGTCGACTACCGTCGCGATACTGACCCGACGTATCTGCGCGTCAGTCCAGCGCGACTGCGGGTAGTCGATACCCGCGACGGTAGTGCCAGAAACGTCTTCCCCGATCCACGCCCCACCCGGTCCGCGGTCTGGTCACCGGACGGCGCCCGGGTGGCGATGCTCATGCTCCGGGATGATCGACTCGAACCGATGATCTGGGATCGCGTCACGGGACGCACGCGTACCCTCACCGTACCGACCGGCATGTACATCGCCGAAAACAGCGACGTGCGCTGGACCAACGACGGCACACGCCTGATCGTCGCGCTGCATACCGACGCGTGGAAGCGCGATGTGACCGCGGAGTTCGCGCGGATGACCCGCGGCGCGGTGTTCGTGCAGGACGGCACGGAACCATTTCTCGCATGGGACAAGCTCCGCCGTGAAGGGAATGTGCGTGCGATCTACACCCTCGACGTCACGACGTCAAAGGCCAGCGAGCTGCTGCCGACGGCGATGTATTCGTCCTATCAGCTCTCCGAAGACGACTCGCTGATCACCTGGCAGCTCGACAATACGAAGAAGACCGACTACGACGTGATCTTCGGCACCGACACGAAGCTGCTGGCGCGACGCCTCGCCGGTGGCGCGCCGATTGAACTGCTTGCCTCGACGAAAAATCTCTCACCGCTCTGGGCGCGCGATGGTCGCACCTTCGCCTTCGCGCGCGAGGGGCGAGTGTACGTGCGCAGCATCGGCGATTCTGCGGCGCGGCAGATTGCCGGCCCCGATTCCGCCGCCGCAGCGCGCACGGCCAGCGATACCTCGGCTCCGGCTCGTGCGGCACGCGCACTCACACGCTACTCGGTACTGCGCTGGTCACCATCGGGTGATGCCTTGCTCCTGTCGAACAGCCAAGGGCTCTGGATCGCACCTGTCAATCGCAGCACGATGACCATGGTCGTCGCGACCAACGACACGGTCATCACCACGCCGCGCGTGCAGCCACTCGCCTGGAGTGAGGACGGCCGCTACCTCTACCTCTCGACCGGTTCGCGCACCGCGTGGGAGCGTGGCGTGATCCGCTTCGACCGGACTGCCGGCACGACACAGGTACTGGCGAAGGATGCGCGTCTCTACGGTAACGTGCGTCTGGCAAAATCCGGCGATGTGCTGGTCTTCGGCGCCGGTGACGGAAATCGCCCTCAGGACCTGTACGTTGGCGACGCAGCGATGTCGAATGTGCGCCGCCTCACGACGCTCAACCCGTCGCTCGCGAATAAGGCCCTCGCCAGCACACGCCTGATCAGCTACCACGACGCCGATGGCAAGACGCAATACGGCGTGGTCTACCTACCCGCTGATTTTCAGACCGGCAAGAAGTATCCGACACTGTTCAGCATCTACGAAAACTTCTTCGACGACACGTTCGACGCGTCGCTGAACGTGTTGTCGTCGCAGGGCTACGTGGTGGTGAAGCCGTCAGTCGGATTCGAGACGGGCTTTCCTGGCGAAGCGTGGCTGAAGGGTGTGACCGCATCGGCCAATGCGGTGATCGAGGCCGGCATCGCCGACTCTTCGAAGCTCGGCGTGTACGGCACCAGCTATGGTGGTTACGCTACCAACCTGCTCATCACGCAGACCAATCGCTTCCGCGCCGCAGTCAACGTCTCCGGCAAGGTCGACATGGTGAGTTTCTACACCGACTCACCCCGCCTCGGTGTGCGCAACGTCCACGCGGCCGAAAAAAGTCAGGACCGGATCGGTGCCACGCTCTGGCAGGCGCCACAGAAATACATCGCACATTCGGCGATCTTCTTCGCCGACCGGATCACCACGCCGCTGCTGCTGATCACCGGTGCGCAGGACCCAAATGTGCCGGCCGACAACACCCGCGAGATGTACTACGCACTGCGCCGGCTGGGAAAACCGGTGACGTGGGTGAACTACATGAACTCCGGTCACGGCACCCCCGGCACGACGGCCGAAGATTTCATCGACTATCACGAGCGGATCACCGCATTCTTCGATCGCCACCTGAAAGGCGCGGCCACGAGCAGCGTGGTCGAAGCGACATCGCTGACCGGGCAGCCACTCTATCGCCCCGAACCCACCGGCGCGACACGCGAGCGCATGGAGGCACAGCTGGCCGCTGCGCGTCGGGCCTACGACAACGCGCCGGGCAACGCCGACTCGCTCATCTGGCTCGGGCGACGCACGGCCTATCTCGGTCGTTTCAACGACGCGATCGACATCTATACCAAGGGCATCGCTGAGCATCCGGGCGATGCGCGCATGTACCGGCATCGCGGCCATCGGTACCTCAGCACCCGCCAGCTCCCGAAGGCGATCGCGGACTTCGAACGGGCTTATGCCATCACCAAGGGCAAGCCGGATGACGTGGAGCCTGACGGGCAGCCCAACGCGCGCAACATCCCCACCAGCACACTGCAGGGCAACATCCGATACCACCTCGGTCTGGCGTACTATCTCAGTGGCCAGTTCGAGAAGGCGTTGCCGTTGTATCGCGAAGACATCGCCGCGTCAAAGGGCAACCCTGACATGCTGGTAGCCACCAGTCACTGGATGTACATGGCGCTCCGCCGTCTGGGCAGGAACGATGAAGCTACGCGTGTGCTGACGCCGATCACTGCATCGATGGATGTGATCGAAAACGGCGCCTATCACCGTCTGCTGCTGCTCTACAAGGGCGAACTGACGGAGTCCGATCTGTTGAAGAACTTCGGTGCCGATGGCACTCTCGAAGACATCACCACCGCCTACGGCGTTGGCAACTGGCATCTCTACAACGGCCGCAAGGCGCAGGCCGACGCGATCTTTGCCCGCATCGTGGCGGCGCAATCACAGTGGGCGAGTTTCGGGTATCTGACCGCCGAAGCGGAACGGGCGCGCGCGACGCTGCAGTAGCGCTGTACCATCAGGGCGGTGGTGGCGGCCCCCGTTCGCCATCTGGACGCGGGGGCGGCCCATCTGGCGGCCCGTCACGATCCGCCGGGCCGCGACCACGCCGCGGTCCGCCGCGACCCGGCCCGAACCGACCCGGCGGGCCTCCACGATCCGGGACGAATCTTGCGAACCGTTCGCGCTGCGCGGCATCGAGCATCGGATCGAGGCGCGCTTTCAGCGAGTCGATAGCCGCGCGCATGGCGCTGTCGTGCAGTCGCCGCATGTTCGTATTCTGCTCGGCCGTCGCTTCGACCAGCGGCCTGATCGCATTCCACTGCGAATCACTGCTCGGCTGGATCACCTCGCGGACGTGCTCGACGAAGCCGCCTGGCCGCCGGAGGTTGTTGACGCGTGCCATGCGCCGCTCCTGCAGTGCGCCGCCACCCAGCAGGCCGACGGCAATACCGAGGCAGAGAGTGACGAGCAGCAGGACCCACGCGCGAACGGAAGTGCTCATGAGGCGCTCATCACTGAAGGGTCTCTGATGTGTACGACAGCACCGACTCGGCCGACACCGGTTGCAGACCGATCGCTGCTTCGACCAGCGACGCGCCGCTGGTTCGGGCGATGAGCGTGTTGTTCAGGCCGAGCGCGACGATCACGATCGCCGCCGCGGCAGCCAGCAGGCGAAAACTGCGCTGCATCGCCGCGACACGGAGCACGGTCTGCGGCACAGCGGCGCGCGTCGCCGCGATGCGGGCCATGGTCCGGTCGGCGAAGCCATCAGCGAACGACGCGGGCGGTATGGCGCCGCGCAACAAACTGCCAGCGCGGCGCAGATCGCGGTCGTCGAGTGGTGTTTCGTCGGTCGATTCGTTGATGTCGCTCATTCGGAAAACTCCGCCCACACCGGGCCAAGCGTCACGCGTAGTTGTTTGATGGCACGCGATAGTCGCGACAAGACGGTGCCCTCGGGAATCTGCAGAATCTCTGCTGACTCCTTCGTGCTCCGTTCTTCCAGCAGGCGAAGGACCACCACGGCGCGGTGCTCTGCGTTGAGACGATCGAGCGCGTCGCGGATGCGTTGCGCCTGACCGTCATCCGATCCTGCCGCCGGTGTCGCGGGATCGGCCACCGACTCCAGTGCCACATCATCCCGGACGAATCGCAGGTCGCGCCGCCGCTGGCCGCGAAGGGCATTCAACGCGCAACTCATCGCGATACGAACCAGGTAGGTACGGACCGACGACTCGCCACGGAACGACGCCAGCGCCTGATGGAATCTGACGAATGTTTCCTGACCCACATCGTCGGCATCATCGCCAGCGCCGAGCATACCGAAGACGGTGCGCGCGACAGCCGCCTGGTGGCGTTCCACCAGGCGACGGAAGGCGTCGTCGTCGCCACGTTTGGCGCGCGCGACCAGTGCGGCATCATCGTCGGTTTCGATCACGGGGAGTGTAGCCGCCCGACCACTCGATCGGGCGGCATCCGCTGATCAGCGGTTGGCGGAATCGTCCCGGGGTGGGCCACGCCGCTCGCCGCTCGGCGGGCCACGGCGATCAGAGCGATCACCGCGCATGTCAGCCGATCCGCCGCGTGGACCACCGTCGGGACCGTGGTCACGCATGCCGTGCGGACCGCCATGTCGCGCGCGCATGGCATCGTGCCTGAGCTTCTGGTCCGGCGTCAGGATCCCCGCCAGTGCCTTTTGCGTGCTGGTCTGCGTGGCAAGCATCGCAGCCTGTTCCGCATCGCGGGCCGCCGTGCGACGGGCGAGCACGGAATCCATGCCGCGCTGCTCGGTGGTCAGAACCGCGCGGACCTTCGTGGCCTGATCCGTGGTGAGGCCAAGCTCGGTTGTCATCCGCGCCACGCGTTCATCGACACTTGGCGGCCCCCGCCGGTCAGGCCCGGGGGCGCGGCGCTCGGCTGCGGCGGGAGGGGTGGTCTGCTGCGCCTGAACCGGCGCTGAATGGATGAGGGCGGCGCTCAGCGTGGCGCAGGCCATCAGAAGGGTGCGACGGTGCGACATATCGTGTAACCTCGAACGAAGGGGACAGCAGTGGGAGTGGGACACGTTTGGTCCGCACATTCGACACCGGCTGGCGGCACCTCATTCCACATGCGGCAAGTCCCTCGCGGTTCGCCGACTGCTTCGCCGCCGGGAACCTCATCCACCCGGTCGCGCCGCCGGTGAGCCGCGGAGCGCGCGGAACGTCCTCAGCGCTGCACCCCGCGCGACGACGGCGCGGCAACAGCGCGGCGTCAGCCAGCGGCGCGCAGACGGCCGATCTCGACCGCCGCACGCTGGACTACGGCGTCACATGCATCGCCACGCGCACCATCCGCGACGACCCCGGCATGATGTTGTTGTTGCTGTGGGCGGTGGGGTAGTAGCGCGTGTCGAACAGGTTTTCGACGTTCACCTGCGCGCGGAGTACGCGCGTAATTGTCACGAACGCAGCGGCATCGACGCGCGTGAACGACGGTAACGTCACCGTGTTGTCGATCGCCGCAAACATGCGATCCTGATACACGAGCCCAAGCCCCGTACCGAGTCGGCGCGTCAGCTGCACCCTGTTCCACAGTGACATCGTCTGGCGCGGCACCAATGGTACGTGCGCGCCTGCAGCGGCGGCCGCCGTTCGGCTGACGATCCGCGCATTCTGATTGGCATAGCCCCCGGCGATCTGCCAGCGAGCGGTTGGTGCACCGGTCAGGCCAATCTCCCACCCGGTGGTGCGCTGAGCGCCTGTCTGTACGATCACCGAGGGTGTGACGGGATCGGGTGCGGTGGTGTTGGTTCGATCGAGCCGATAGATCGCGCCCGTGAGTGCCAGATCGGATCGCACATCCCACTTCACGCCCACTTCGCGATTGGTGAACTGCTCCGGTTCGAGAGTCGCAGACGTGGCGGTCAGCGAGGAGAACTGATCCCCGGTGCTGGGAAGGAAGGAGACACTGTAGCTGCTGTAGATGGACAACGGCTCCATCGGCTTGTACACCAGCCCTGCGCGAGGCGACACCAGATTGTCCGGGCGCTGCAGCGACTGACTGTTGCGGCGATTGAAGAAATCTACCGCGATCCGATCGAACCGCATCCCGAGCACGCCCAGGAAGTGCGGACCGATCGCGATCTGGTTCTGCGCGTACACCGCACGAGTGGTGACGGTGGTACGGTTATCGGCGTCGGTTGCGCTCTGACGGAACGACGCTGCGGCGCGGACGCGCGGAGTGTCGAAGGGCACCGCGAGGCTGGTAACGGTGCTGCCTGGCGCTCCGAAGTACGCGGTCGCGCGATAGTTGTCCGTGCGTTGCGTCCCGAACTCGGCACCAACCAGCAGCGTGTGGCGCAGGGTGCCACGGGTGATTGTGGTGGTGAGGTCGGTCTGGTTGAAGAGGTTCTGTCGATCGGTGCCGTTGTTGTAGCCGCTCAGCGCCACAGATGTTGCCGTTGCATTCACGGCGCCAGGAAAGATGTTCTGGTAGAATTTGTCGTACGTCATCAGGCGCGAGCGATTTCGCAGCTGAATGCCGTCGATCACATCATTCCCGTTCCACAGCTGGCGATCGACGGTGGCCGCCAGCGCGTGTGCGGTGAGACGCGACGGGCTGGCGTCTGCGTCACCGAAGTAGGTCGCGATCGGTGTGGGTGCCGGCGCCCCCAGAAACGATGGAATGCCGCGATCCACCACGCGCTGGTCACGATAGAACTCGTAGCCGGCGCGAACCAGTGTACGACCCAGCATCAGTGAAGTGGTGGGATTGACGCCGAGCCGTTCGTTCCCGGATGCCTCACGGAATGTCGATGCGTTTTCGTAGAGCGCGTTGACGCGTGCGGCGAGATGTGCGCCGAGGCCCTGGCCGACGTCGAGGGTGGTGCGGCGCTGCTCGAACGAGCCGCCGGTAAGGGTGGCGCTGCGCGTGGGCTGCCAGAGCGCCTCCTTGGTGACGCGGTTCAGTACGCCGCCGCCGCCACCGCGCCCGAACACCATCGCGTTCGAGCCCTTGAGCGCCTCGACCCGCTCGACGTTGTAGACGTCGCGATAGTACTGCGCATCGTCACGCATGCCATCGATGAAGAAGTCGGCGGTGCTGCTGTTGCCGCGGATGGTGGGTGCGTCGCGATGGCCTTCGCCGAGGCCCATGGTGATGCCAGGGATGTATCGGACGACCTCCGCCATCGACTGCATCGCCTGATCGGCGATGAGTGCCTGCGGAATCAGTGTGGCCGATTGAGGGACATCACGGAGCAGGGTGAGGGTGCGGGTCGCAGAGCTCGATCGAGCGACGGCATAGCTGCGTTTCCTGCGGGCCGAATCGGCAACGATGACGCGCGGCAGGGCCTGAGGCGCCGGCGGCGTCCGGACGGAGTCCGTCGTCGCGCGCGTCGGCTGTTGTGCGGCGACGGGTGCGGTCGCGAGGCTGACTGCGGCGGCGGCGAGGACGAGGAGTTGGCAGGCGGCGCTGCTCTGGCAGCGGCATCCGGCGCATCGTGTCGCTCGGTTATCAGGCATCGTCGTAAATGAGAATGTCTATCAAGAAGCGGTGGCGCTTCGAGAATGGCACTCAATGCCGACAATGTCAATCGGGAATGCTACGGATCACCGAAAACGGTGACTGACGACTGCATGAGCGCGGGTCGCACGAACTCCGTCCCCGTCCGCGGGCGAACTCCGTCCCCGTCTTCACGCGATTGGTTTCGCTCGCTTCGGTACGACGATCGGCGCCACTCCCAACGATTGCACCTTGCTATTAAAGGCGGCCACCTCGCGACTCAGCACAGCATCCACCCGCCTCGCGATCGGCACCCACTGCCCGACGAGTTCTCCGGCGCGCTGCACAGCGCCCGCGGTCGGCCGACCCTCCGGGCCGCCATGGATGTAGCCGTTCGTACCGGTCACGTTGCCGTACGCCTCAGCCAGCTGATTGTCGAGTCGGCCCCCGAACCGCAGCACATCATAGGCGACCTTGATCCGCGGTTCGGTCATCACGCGCTCCAGCGAGTCGACGGCGGCGTCGAGGGCCGCCGCCAGTGGCGCCAGCTCCCCAGACACGCCCGCCTTCGTCGCCTGCTCCATACTCACCTTGGCCTGCGACCTGACCCCACGCAATGTCTCGAGCGAGCTGTTCAGTGACTCTAGAGTGTCGCGAAGCTGTCGCGAAGTTTCGAACTGCACGACGTAGTCGGCCTGCGTCACACCACCGAGCCGCGGGTCGGGCAGTACGCGAAACCGGTGCGTTAGGGTGACGGAGCCGGACGTCAGGCGAACTTCGAACTCGCCAGGGACGACACGGATTCCACCGGTGTAGCCCCAGAGCACCTGGTCCGCCGCCATCAGCGGGCCGGGCCAAGTCAGATCCCAGACCACGGCGTGGGCCCCGGACTTCGTCGGCAGCGTCGGCTGCTGGCGCCGCCGGCTGTCGGCCGTATCGGTGACCAACGTACGCACCAGTTCGCCGGCCCCGGTTCTGATCTCGATCGTGTAGGGCGTCGCCGCACTGTCCCGCAAGACGAGGTGAAAGACCGCACCATTCGCCGGCGCTTCCAGAGGCACCTCGCGCCCACCGGCACCACCACCCTGACTCCGATCGGCACGAACCACGTCGCGCGGACGATGCAGATGCAGCGCCGCCGTCGGACGCGCCGCTGCCAACTGCTGCAGCGGTGACAAGTCATCGAGAATCCAGAGCGAGCGGCCCTGCGTACCCACGATCAGGTCATCGTTGTAGACCTGCAGATCACTGATGGGCACGATCGGCAGATTGCGCTGCAGTGGTTGCCAGCGCCCACCGTTGTCGATCGACACGAACACGCCGAATTCAGTGCCCGCGTACAGCAGGCCGGCGCGGGTCGCATCCTCGCGCACCACACGCACGGGATAGTCAAGCGGAATCCCGTTGGTGCCATCGGCGATCCGCACCCAGGTCTTTCCGTAGTCCTCGGTGCGCCAGGCATACGGCGCAAAATCATCGAGGCGATACCGGTGCACCGCGATGTAGGCGCGACCCGCCACATGCCTCGACACATCGATGCGATTCACCGTTGCGAACTTCGGCATCCCAGGTGGCGTGACGTCCTGCCAGGTGGTGCCGCCATCGCGCGTCAGGTGCACCCGTCCATCGTCGCTGCCGGTCCACAAGACTTTCGCGTCCTTCGGATCTTCGCCTAGCGCGAAGATCGTATTGAACATCTCGACGCCGGTCTGATCGCCATTGATCGGACCGCCGGCCATGCCCTGCGTGGACTTGTCATTGGTCGTCAGGTCGGGGCTGATCACCGTCCAGCTCATCCCGCCATCGCGCGTGCGGTGCACCACCTGCGACGCGTGGTAGACGACGTTCCGGTCGTGGCGCGAGACGAGACTCGGCGCGACCCACTGAAACCGGTACTTCATCTCCGACGCCTTCTGCCCCACCTGCTGCTGCGGATAGGCGATCACGTCACGTCGCAGGTCGGTCTTCGGTTCGTAGCGGTTGATTGCCCCGCCGTAGCAGCCGCCGTAGATCACGTCGGGGTACTCCGGGTGCAGCGCCACCGGTCCGGTCTCACACCCCCCGGCACCCATCCAGGCATTCATCGGGTGCAGCGTGTTCGACTCGAGCCACGACGGGACCGAGATCGACGTGTTGTCCTGCTGCGCCGTGTACACACGATACGGGAAGGCGTGGTCGACGATCACATCGTACATCTCAGCCGTCGGCAGCAGGTTCATGCTGCTCCACGATTTGCCCGCCGTGAGAGACACGACCGAGCCGCCGTCGTCGGACAGTGCCATCACCTTCGGATTCGCAGGGTTGATCCACAGGTCGTGAGTGTCACCATGCGGTACGGTCACTGGCTCGAAGGTGCGCCCAGCATCGACCGACTTGTGCATCTGTACACTCAGTACGTACATCTGATTCTCGTTCACCGGATCGGCCACGATCCGGTAGTAGTACCAGGCGCGCTGCCGGATCTTGTTCTCTGCGTTCACCCGGGTCCACGACGTACCCCCATCGTCCGAGCGATAGAGCCCCCCGGCCGGTTCGGCCTCGACCATCGCCCAGATCCTGTCAGGATTCGCAGGCGAAATCGCGATGCCGATCTTGCCGACGATCCCAGTCGGCAGTCCGCCGGACAGTTTCGCCCACGTGTCACCACCATCGGTGGACCGGTAAACGCCGCCTTCGGGACCGCCGGAGATCATCGTCCACGGCTTCCGCTCTGCGCGCCACATGCCGGCGTAGAGAATTCGCGGGTTGGTCGGATGCATGACGAGCTCACTGGCGCCGGTCGAGTCATTGACGAACAGCACCTGCTGCCACGACGCACCGCCGTCCTTCGAGCGGAAGATCCCACGCTCCTTGTTCTTGCCGAACGGATGTCCGAGTGCGGCGGCGTACACCAGATCGGGATTCGTCGGGTGCACCACCGTCCGTCCGATCGCCCCGGTCTCACGCAGTCCGACGAAACTCCACGTCCGGCCGGCATCGGTCGACTTCCACATGCCTCGGCCAGTCGACGAGTTGCCGCGCACGTCCTGCGAGCCAGTACCGACATAGAGCACGTTCGGGTCGGAGTCGGCCACGTCGATCGAGCCAATCGCACCGCCGAAGTACTTGTCCGTGATCGGCTGCCAGCTCTGGCCGGCATCTTCGGTGCGCCAGACGCCCCCTCCGGTGCTGCCCGAGTAGAAGAGAAACGGTGACCGGGCCGTACCCGCGATGGCCGTGGATCGGCCGCCGCGGTATGGACCGATCAACCGGTACTTCATCGAGCCCAGCAGCGTGGAGTCGACCGCTGCGGTGACCGGCGCAGCGCCGACGTTCGCCGGCCGGGCTCGCTGGGCGGCGATCGGGAGAGCGATCGCCGTGTAGACCGCGAGGATCGTTGCGCGGATCGTGGAGCTGGCAGACATGAGGTATGCTGGGTGAGAGCGGTTGGTGCGGCGCCGAACTGGAACACGCCTGACGATACCCGCGATACGCCCGCCGGACAGGAGGCGCTGATGCTGGACGCTCCGGAAAGCACGCCTGGCGAGCGGAGTGTCAGCGCTTGCGGTTGTCGGCGCAGCAGGAGATGCTCACTCACGCCTGCACGAAGTCCTGACCTCACCTGGGAGTGTTTCACATGCGATCGTTGCGCCTGTTGTTGGCCGCTTGCGTCATCGCCCCGCTGTTCGCGTTGGTCGCAACGCCGACCCGCGCCGCGGCGCAGGATTCCGCCGTCGCTCCGGCGGCAGCGAAGAAGCCGCCAAAGGGTCGCGCCAACCTGATCACCGAAGAGGAAATCGCGTTCCTCGGCGGAACAGTCCAGACGGCCTACGGAATCGTGCAGCGCCTGCGGCCCGCCATGCTCCGCGTCCGCTCCGGCAACGCGTCGGGCGGGAGCAGTGGCGACGTCGGTTCGAACGATATCGCCGTCTATCTCGACAACCAGAAAATGGGCGGAGGGGTGCGCGCGCTGGAAGAGATCACCCTCTCGCAGATCAAGGAGATCAAGTACCTGAACGCAAGCGATGCGACGACGCTCTTCGGTACCAACAACACCGCCGGCGCCATTCAGGTTATCGGCAAACGTTGATACGTCGGGCGGAGTAGCCGCAATGCGGCTCGGCAAAGCACTGAATTCCAACTGCATCACCGCCAACGCACGGAACAGCGGAAGCGCAACGAATAGAGGGCATTGCCATTTGGAACTGCACTAACGCAAACGCTCTGTTCCGCAGCTGCGTTGGTATCGGCTGACGTGCGTCGGGTTTGGGCGGATCATGACCAGACATCGCGACGCGAAACGAGGCTCGTCCGCGCCGGTTTGGCACGAGCGAGCCTCGTTCGGTCGATCTACACATCCAGCGGTCAACTAGAGGCCCAGCAGGAGGCGAACATACTGCTGGACACTTTCGATGCGCGGATACGTGACGTCGCCCATCTGTCGCACCAGGCGATCCTTCGAAATGGAGCGCAGATCCTCGCACTTGATGTAGCTGTCGAAGGTCAATCCCGCTTCGCCCGCTGGCACCATGACATGCGTCGGGATTCCGCGCTTCGTCTTCGTGATCGGCACCACGATCACGAGGTCCGCAGGGCCGTGGTTGAACTTGTCGACAGACAGGACGAGTGCCGGGCGCATACCGGACTGTTCACGCCCACGGGTTGGGCTGAGGTCGACCATCCACACCTCGCCCCGCGAGGGCGTGACATGTCCGGCGCCACCACTACTCACTCGTCACACCGTCCGCGGCCGTGCCGTCCCACGCCATGCGTTCTGACTGCACTTCACGCCATGCACCGTCGTCTCGCTTGACCGCGGCGAACGCGGCATTGATCGCATCGAGCATCCGGTCACGATGGAACGCCGCCAACGCTTCGTGGATGATTTCCTGATGCTGCTTCCCTGTGCTCGCGGCCAGCTCCTGCAAGAGCGCGTGGTCGGCGTCGAGAATTCGCGTCTGTGCCATGATGACTCCTCCGATTACTGATCAGGTTACTGTCATGTATACGTTTCTGTCAACCTTTCCGTCACAAACAGCCTGCGTCACAGGGCGGTCAACGCGCCCGCGTTCGAGGTGCCGGACAGCACGACGGTGCGCGTCAGGTCGTTGAACGTCCGTGCGCAGGGGAGGCAGCGGTAGCGCTGGATGCCCGTCCGTTCACGGACGAAGCTCAGTCCCCCAGCCTTCACTTTGCGTCTTTGCCCCTTCGCGTTGAAGCCGTTGCAGTTCGAAGTCCCCACAGTGACCGAAGCCGCCCGAGGCGTCCTGGTCCTCTCGTTTTCTGTCTACCCCACTTCGATGAGCAGCGTACCGACCGGCGTGCGGGTAAACTGCGCCGCCATCAGCCAGGCGACGATCAGGGTCAGGCTCGAAAGAACGACGCACGTCTGCACCACGACGGTGCCGTCGAACGCCGGCGCGCCGGGCACGATACGCGGGAGGACATCCCATGCGATCTGGCCGAGCCAGGCGCCGAAGAGCGACCCGCCGAGTGCAACCCGCGCCGCGCGTCCCAGCACCAGCTGATGGATGGCGCGCCGGCTTGCGCCGACGGCGCGTCGGATGCCGAGTTCGCGTTGTTGTGAGTCGAGCCAGAGTCGCAGCATCGCAATCAGTCCGCCGATGGCGATGGTGGCGGTCACGACGCCCATCGCGAGCAGCAGGGTGGTGAACCAGTGCAGCGTGCGCGTGTCGGTCTGGAGGCGTGTCAGCACCGACGTGGCGACGCCACTGGTCCGGCCGAGCAGACGGAGCGCGTCTGCGCGGACGGCGCCAGTGGTGGTGGCAGCCTCGAACAGCGCCACCGGATGCTGGAGAATGCTCACGTAAACGCCGAGTGGCGGCTGCATCACGCCGCCCAATCCTCGCGGATGTGCGTCTTCGACGATACCGATCACCTCGAACCAGGCATCGTTCAGCAGTGGGAGCTGAATCCGTTGCCCGATGGCATCACCATTCGGGAACATCGCGCGCACGAGGCTCGCGTTGACGACGGCGACCAATGGGCTGTCCCATCGATCGGCGTCGCTGAGGGCTCGCCCGGCGAGCACACGCAGCCCATTCACCGTGAAGGTGTCGCCGCTGACGGCGTGATGCGCGACGGTTTCCGTGAACGCGCGCACGGCGGTGCCGGGACGACAGCGATTACCGCAGTCGCTGGTGGCCTGTGCGATAGTTCCCAGGCCGCGGTGTACTCCGCTCGACCCGAGACTGACCAGCGCCGTCGCGTTCGCGGCGTGCTGCCAGTCGAGGAATGCTGCGAAGCGTTTGGCGCGGGCAAGTCGATCACCGCCCTCGGCGCGCACGTCCTGAACCATCGTGCTGTTGGTGGTGCCGGCCGCCACCGCACGCTCCTGCATCGTCGTCACACCGCGCAGTGTGGCGGCTCCTGCCAACACCACGACGGCGGCACCGAGTTGCAGCGCCGGAATGATCAGGGTCAGCGGGCGACGATCATCGTCAACCAGCCGGGTGGTGCTCAGCGCGCGAATCAGCAGGAGCGGCGCCACCATCACCAGCCCGGTGACGCCAAGTGTCCCCGCGACGGCCAGCCCGACACTCGCCGACGCCACACTGCCCGGCCACGCCGCGCGCATCACCACCACCGCGATCAGGGCCAACACCATGCCGGTAAAGAGCGCAATGCCTGCGAGCGCTCCCGACTCCAGTACCATCGCGCCAAACATGTCCTTGCGTGACGCACCGATCGACCGCGCGACGATCACTTCGCCACTCCGCGCCGCCGTTCGCGCAAGATGCAGCGCAAGCAGCGTAGCGGCGCCAACGCCCAGTGTCAGGAGCGTGGCACCTCGCACAATCGACAGCAGTTGCAGCAATGCGAGCTGTTGCAACTGCGGCCATACCACTCCGCGCCCGCCCCAGTCGGCGAGTAGCGCGCCGGTGTCGCCGAGCGCAAGAGTCAGCGATGGCGCCGCGTTGGTACCACCGAGCACCGTCAGCGCCGGCAGCGCGCCGGCGATGGTCAGCGCGGCCGTCAGCGCCACGAGGGTGCCCGTACCGGCGTGCCAGCGGAGAGCGAGCAGCGCGGCGCTGCGCTGGGCGATGCGAGAGCTCATGGCACCGGGGTGAGAGGGCGAACGGGACGGCTTCGACTGTCTGACACTACTTCCGAGTCCATTGGTTTGCACGTTCGTTGCGACCGGCCAGCGGCGCGGTCGGCGTCTCACGAACGGCACGGCGGTGTCCGCAACCAGCGTCAGCGGAAGGCACCACGTGCCAGCGTTTCAGGATGCCGGAACCGTCGGCATCGCCTCGGTGGCCGTCACATTCTGCAGGCGCACGGTGCCTCGTGCCACCAGACGCTGCTTCTCGTCGTGGATCCACGCTTCCCAGACCTGATTCGTGCGTCCGCGCGAAATGGGTCGTGCCACCGCCAGCAGCTTGCCGCTGCGTGTGCCCCGGATGAACGAGGTGTGATTCTCCAGTCCGACCGCTTCCTGCCCGTGCGAGCGCACATGAATCGTGGCGCCGATCGAGCAGATGGTTTCGATCACGCCGCAGTACACGCCACCGTGCACGAGACCGAAGGGCTGGTGATGTTTCTCTGAGATGTCGAGTTCACAGGCCACTTCATCGCCGGTGGCGGCGGTGAAGACGAGGTTCATCGCGCCGCACCAGCCTGCGAGGTTGTTCAGCCAGTCGAGCGTCAGGGCGTCCATTGGTGACGGTCAGGGGTGAGTGACGGGTGATCGATCATGACTGTCGCGTCAGAGCCACCCGCGGCGGACGAACAGCATCTTCACGAGTTGTGTCAGCAGCAGGTATGCGGTGACGGTGCCGAGCAGGAGTGGCCAGTAGACTGAAGGCAACGCGACGAATCCAAGCGCGGTCGCAAACGGTGACACCGGCAGCCAGAGCCCGATTATGAGCACGCAGGCGGTCGTGATCACCAGCGGCCAGCTCGGCCTACTCTGCATGAAGGGAATGCGGTTGGTCCGGATTACGTAAATTACCAGCGTTTGTGTCATGAGCGACTCGACGAACCATCCGGTCTGGAAGAGCCCCGCGTGCGACAGATCCCGCGCACCGAGCACGAAATAGAGCAGCGCGAAGGTGGTGTAATCGAAAATCGAGCTGAGCGGACCGATGATGAGGATATAACGCCGGAGCGCTGTCAGCGACCACGGTCTTGGCTTCGAGAGCTGGTCCTCATCCACCCGGTCGGTGGGAATGGGCAGCTGAGAAAAGTCATACAGCAGGTTGTTGGCAAGGATCTGGATCGGTGCCATCGGCATGAAGGGAAGCCAGGCGCTGGCACCGATCACGCTGAACATGTTGCCGAAGTTCGAGCTGGCACCCATGCGTACGTACTTGAGGATGTTGGCAAACACCGCGCGTCCCTCGCGCACTGCATCCGTGATGACCAGCAGGCTCTTCTCGAGCAGGATCACATCCGCCGAATCCTTCGCGATGTCGACGGCGGAATCGACCGACAGTCCGACGTCAGCCGTGTGCAGTGCGGGGGCATCGTTGATGCCGTCGCCGAGGAAGCCCACGATGTGTCCGCGCTTCTGGAGGGCGCGGATGATCCGTTGCTTCTGTCCCGGTGAGAGCCGCGCATACACATTCGGCAGGTCAACCGCCGCTGCCAGCACGGTGTCGTCCATGGCCTCTATGGCCGGGCCAAGCAGCATGTGAGCAGCAGAAACACCCACCTGCGAGCAGATCTTCTGTGTCACGAGCTCGTTGTCGCCAGTGAGCACGACGATTCGCACACCGTTCGCACGGAGCGATGCGATCGCCGCCGTCGCGGAATCCTTCGGCGGATCGAGAAAGCCGAGGAATCCAGCAAGCACCAGTTCCTGCTCGTCGGGCACGCCGTACTTCGGCTGCACGGTGACCTCGCGACTCGCGACCGCCAGCACGCGAAAGCCGTCACGGCTGAGGGACTCGTAAATGGCGCGTGCCATCGCGCGGTTCGTCTCGTCCAGCGGTACGATCTTGCCATCCAGCTCCATGGCCGTGCACTTCGCAATGGTCTCTTCCGCCGCGCCTTTCGTCACGATCCGGCGCGGCATGGTCGGCGCTTCGACCACCACCGACATCATCCGGCGGCTGAAATCGAACGGCACCTCGTCCATCTTCGCCCAGGCTGCGTCTTCGACCACTTCCTTCGCGATCTCATGGGCGAGGATCGCATCATCCAGCACGCTCCTCAGTCCCGTCTGGAAGTGGCTCACCAGATAGGCCAGTCGGATGACATGCTCGCTCTCCACGCCACGCACGTCGGTGTGGCGCTCGAGGATGATCGCATCCATCGTCAGCGTGCCGGTCTTGTCGGTGCACAGGATGTCGACGGCGCCCAGACTCTGGATCGCGTCGAGGTGCTTCACGATCACCTTGCGCTTCGACATGGCCACCGCACCACGCGACAGGCAGACGGAGAAGATCATCGGCAGCATCTCGGGCGTGAGCCCCACGGCCACTGCCAGCGCGAAGAAGAACGCTTCCTTCCAGTCGTGCTTCGTCAGCCCATTGATCACGAACACGAGCGGCGCCATCACCGCGATCAGGCGAATCATCAGCCAGGTGAAGCCATCGAGTCCCTTCTGGAACTCGCTCGGTGGCTCCTGCTCCTCGAGGCTCCCAACCATCTGGCCGAAGTAGGTCGACGCTCCGGTCGCCACCACGATTGCGGTCGCCGTGCCGCTCTGCACACTGGTGCCGCGAAAGCAGAGCGTCGGCATTTCGAGCGACGGCAGGTCAACCGTTGGCGCGTCACTGGCCTTCTCCACCGGCAGCGATTCACCGGTGAGGCTCGCCTGCCCCGCGAAGAGATCCTTGGTCGCGAGCAGCCGCAGGTCGGCGGGCATCATGTCGCCTGCCGAGAGCGTGACGATGTCGCCGGGCACCACCTCGCGCACCGGGATCCTGCCTGGCACACCGTCGCGTGTGATGAGTGTCGTGACGTGCACCATCGAACGCAGTGCCGCTGCCGCCGCGTCGGCGCGGGATTCCTGCACGAAGCGCAGTCCCACGCCGACGAGAATCATCACGCCGATCACGCTGGCCGCGCGGAAATCGCCAGTGGCCGCCGAAACCGTGCCAAGTGCCGCGAGTAGCAGCACGAGTGGGTTCTTCACCGCGCGCCAGAGCCGGCCCAGCGATCCCTCGGCCCGCGTCGCGAGCATCTCGTTCGCGCCATGCTCCACCAGCCGACGCGCCGCGTCAGCGGTACTCAGTCCCTGTGGTGCGGACCGAAGGCGCGCGAAGACATCGGCCAATTCTGCCGTCGCGAGTTCAGCGAGCAGCGGATCGACCCGGATGTCGCTCCGCTGCGCCGTCTGCGCCAGGGTGGGCAGTGTTCCGCGCGCGGGGCGGATGTGTCGGGCGGGTGCGGTGGCCACGATTCGCAGAGACGTACTGTGAGTGTGTGCAAGCGCGCTGGTATCGTGCAAGTTACGCAGCTGCACTCGTTGGGCGCACTGATGTCTCTGGCAGGGTCCGGTGGCGCGTGCGTCGGAGCTGGCGGTGCGGGATGCGCTGGTGCGTCCGATTGCCGATCTCTATAATGGGATACCGCTCCCGCACGCTAACCTGCAGCGGGTCGACACTGTGACCTGCCCCGCAAATGCAACACCTCGTCGACTACTTCGCCACCATTCCGTCCGCACACCGGAGCCTGATCCTGGTCGGCGGCCTGACATTCTTCATGCTCCTCGAGACGGGCATTCCGCTGTTTCGCGGAACGTATGCGAAAGGGCGGCACGCCGCGATCAATCTCTTCTTCACGCTCACCACCGTGATCGTGAACTTCATGATGGCGAGTGTGCTGCTCCGCGCCAGCGACTGGGCCGCCGCCACGAAGTTCGGTCTCCTCAACTGGCTGCCGACGATGCCGCTCTGGCTCTACACGATCATGGGCCTGCTGCTGCTGGATCTGATCGGCGCGTACTTCGTGCACTGGTCGGAACACAAGGTCCGCTGGATGTGGCGATTCCATCTGGTCCAT
This sequence comes from Gemmatimonadaceae bacterium, assembly GCA_031423355.1. Lineage (GTDB taxonomy): Bacteria > Gemmatimonadota > Gemmatimonadetes > Gemmatimonadales > Gemmatimonadaceae > JACMLX01. The sequence continues at coordinate 36,599 of JANPFJ010000292.1, forward strand.
CACACGGATCCCCACGTCGATACCACCAGCGCCAACCGGCATCATCCGGGCGAAAGCGTGTTCCGGTTCGTGTTCACGACGGCCGGCGTGGTGCTGGCCGGCGTGCCGATCTGGGTCGTGTTCCTGTACCAGTCGCTTTCGGCAATGCTGTCGCAGTTCAACCACGCCAATATTCGATTCCCGGCCGCACTCGATCGCGCGCTCAGCCTGGTGATCGTCACACCGGCCATGCATCGTGTGCATCATCACTTCACGCTGCCGTACACCGACACCAACTTCGGCAACATCTTTTCATTCTGGGACCGGCTGTTCGGCACGTTCGCCCGCCTGGACAGCGCGCAGGTCGTCTTCGGCATCGACACCCACATGAATCCGGCGGAACACTCACGGATTGGGAACCTGCTGCGCATACCGTTTCAGCGCTATCGCGCACCGGTCGGGGCGAAGTTCGACGAGTAGTCTGGCGCCGGCTCGTGCTCAGTTCGCGTCAGGGGTCACCATCGCGTGCAGCTTGCGCATCGTGGCCCAGTTGCGCGCAGTGACGGCATCGCCGAAGGTCCTGCTCACATGATCGAACAGCTTGCTGGCCAGCCACCCGCCCGGACTCCATGCGTAGGCCGCGTGCGAGCCAACGCCAAGCATCTCCGGTGCCCAGTTCCGGAGGAGAAGTGGCTCGAATCGCGCCAGATCGTCGGCCGTTGCAGGGATATAGCAGAAAAACCGCGTTTCATCCGTGACCGCGCTGCGCAGCGGATGCTCGGCCATGATCGTCGCCAACTCTGTGATCGTCAGCACGGTGGTGCGGGAATCAACCCCCGTGGCCTTCAGGACGGCCTGCCTCAGCGCGGCGCCCGTCAGCGCCCGCTTTGCTGACCAGACCGCGTTCCCGCTGTTGAGCAGTGTGCGCACCTCGCTCCCGCCGAGCGACTCGATGACGGCGCGCAGGTCTGCCATCGCCAGTCGTTTCGCCTTGCCGACGTTGATGCCCCGAAGGAGCGCGACGTGCGTTGCAGCCATACACGCAAAATTATGCTCCTGCGATCGCCCCGGAAACCTCCGCCAGCCGTCGTTGCAGGAAGCGACGTTCTGGCTCCTGCTGCACGAGGGCGAGAGCCCGCTGGTACGCCGTCACCGAATCCCCCAGCCGGCCCAGCCGCCTCAACAGATCGGCGCGCGCCGAGTGTGCGAGGTGGTAGTCCCGCAACTCACCGCGCTCCAGCAGCGCATCGATCTCGGCCAGACCGGCGTCGAGCGCGACGGCCATGGCGAGGGCCACCGCGCGATTGAGTGCAATAACCGGTGACGAATCTGCACGCAGGAGTACGTCGTACAGCCCCAGGATCTGACGCCAGTCTGTCTGTGCAGCGGCGCTCGTTTCCGCGTGCACAGCGGCAATTGCGGCCTGCACGGTGTAGGGCCCGACGCGTCTGGACGACAGCGCCCGCTGCACCATCGCCGACCCCTCGGCGATCAGCGCCTGATCCCATCTGGTGCGGTCCTGGGCTTCGAGCAGGATCAACTCGCCATCGTCCGAAGAGCGAGCGGCGCGACGCGATTCCTGGAGCAGCATCAGCGCCAGCAATCCCAGGACCTCGGGTTCGGCCAGCAGTTCGGCGAGCAGGCGCCCAAGCCGGATCGCTTCGACAGAGAGATCGCGGCGTGTCAGGACATCGCCGGCACTCGCTGAGTATCCCTCATTGAAGACCAGATAGATCACGTGCAGCACCGCGTCGAGTCGTGCCGGCAGCTCGGCGAGAGGTGGAACCTGATAGGGGATCCGCGCGTCGCGAATCTTGTTCTTGGCGCGCACGATGCGCTGCGCGACCGTTGACGGCGTGACGAGGAATGCTCGCGCGATTTCTTCGGTCGTCAGGCCGCAGACTTCGCGCAGCGTCAAAGCGATCTGCGCCTCATGCGAAAGTGCGGGGTGACAACAGGTGAAGATCAGGCGCAGCTGGTCGTCAGCCACGTCGCTGTCATCCTCCCCGCTCCGATCGAGCGCTGGATGCAGCTGCTCGGCCACGACATCGACCATCGTCTCGAGACGTGCCCGTCGACGCTCGGCATCGATCGACTTGAAACGCGCGGTCGAGATCAGCCACGCGCGAGGGTTGGCCGGGACCCCTTCGCGTTCCCAGGTCTGCAATGCAGCGGCGAATGCGACGTGCATCGCCTCCTCGGCGCGATCGAAATCACCGAGGAGGCGGATGAGCGTGGCGAGCACACGACGGGATTCGCTTCGGTAGATCGCGTCGATCCGGTCGCGGACCGAATCGCCCCGCGGTGTGCCCTCCGCCGTCATGAGGCGAACCTACTCGCCGCCGTAGACCACAATCGGACGCACCTCGATGCTCCCGGTGCGCGCCGACGGAATACGGGCCGCGATCTGGATGGCCTCGTTCAGATCCACCGCGTTGACGAGGTAGAAACCGCCGAGCTGTTCCTTCGTTTCGGCGAAGGGGCCGTCGGTCGTGGTCATCTTGCCATTCCGGATGCGGATCGTGGTCGCGCTTTGCACGGGCTGGAGCTGTTCACCGATGACCATCTGACCGGCACTGGCGATTGCATTCGTGAAGGCGAAGTACTCGCCCATGAACGCATCCATCTCGGGCTTGGGCATGGCGTCGAGCGTGCTTTCGGCGTCGTAGATCAGGCACAGGTACTTCATCTGGATTCTCTCCCGACTCTGGTGTGAAAAGGCTGCGGACAACCATAGTCGTTCGGCAGGCGCGCAAATCGACACCCGGCAATCGGTTCGTCCGGCACCCGCGAGCGCCCCAGCACGCGCCGCTACTCTTCCGGTGCCGTATAGTCGCGCGAGTCGACATTGAAACAGACGACTGGGTGCAGCGCCGGAATGGCAATGCCTGGCCCAGAGCAGCGGCTCTTCCCGGTCGCCGCCGTGCCCCGCAACGCGCGACGATACTCGAACATCGCCTTCTCGACCATCAACTGCGATGAAGGTGGGTTGATCAGGGTTGCGCGCAGTACTCGTTCCTTCGACAGGGCATTGAAGTACACCCCGTCTTCGCCCGCCTGCGGGACCTTGCCGAGCAGCGACCAGACCACCAGTACAAGGCCAAAGCGCCGCTGCACCTCGAGGGTGACACTCGTCACCTGCGTCAGGCCGGCCGCTCCGGCGCGGTCCCAGGCTTCCCGGAAGTCCATCGCCACGGCGGGCAACGGCATCGGCTGAATCTGGTCCAGGGGCCAGTACTGCGGCTCCGCGCCCTCCCACGGGACCTTCGGATCGCTGGTCGCCGTCATGAAGGCGTTTTCTCTGGGTGCGTAGAAGTTGTACAGCACCGAGGTTGGGGCCGTGGCGGACGGTGACTCCGGTCGAAGCTCGATGCGATACAGCACAGCGTCGGGCTCGATCGAACGGGCCCACTCCGTGTTGTGTGGTACCAGGTCGAGGACCCCTCGCGCGATGCCATCCGAGTCGTAGCTGATCGAGTCTCCACCGGCGCCACACGCCGCGACCAGCACAGCGGCCGCCACGGCGGTCAAACACCGTGCGGTGCGACGGACTGGATCAACGCGGTGGTTCGACACGGAGTATGGGGGTGGAGAACGTTGCTGGCAGACACGCCGCGGAGCTCTCGGAGAACACGCAATTATTCAAGAATGGACGGGGAACGCAAGCAAGGTGTCACTCCCGCGAAAGCGTCGGCCATTCCGCCGCGGCCAGCGAACGTTACCGTTCGGAGCAGGGTACCCCGTCACCTCCCGTGGAGTTCGTATGCGCTCGATGTTCCTGCTCGTCGCCCTGTCCCTCGCCGGCCCGGTCCAGGCTGCCGCGGCACAAGCGCCCTCCGTCACCGCGATCCGCGCGGCGCGACTGATCACCGGAGATGGCACCCAGATGGAGTCGCCGGTGGTGGTGATCTCTGGCGAGCGGATCACCGCGGTGGGACCGGCCGCACAGGTGCGGATTCCGGCCGGCGCGCGCATCATCGACCTTGCCGGCTATACGCTGATGCCCGGCTTCTTCGACATGCACACGCACATCGAGTCGATCGACAACGATGGTGGCGATCTGTCGGTGCTCAAGGAGACGGCGGCGCACGGCGCGATCTACGGCGTGATCAATGCGAAGAAGACACTCGAAGCAGGATTCACGACCATCCGTGAAGCGGGGACCACTGACTATGTGGACGTCGTGTTGCGGGACGCCATCAATCGGGGCCTGATTCCCGGGCCACGCATTCATGCGGCCGGCCCTGCCATCGGCAGCACCGGCGGCCACGCCGATGTAAACGGCTGGAGTCCCAATCTCGCGATCCCCGGAACCGGCGTGATCGTCGACGGCCCCGACGCGGTGCGTCGGCAGGTGCGTCTGAACGTCAAGTACGGGTCCGACCAGATCAAGATGGTCGCCACCGGTGGTATCCTCTCGGTAGGTGACGCGGTGAATGCGCCGCAGTTCGGCGACGATGAGATGAAGACCATCGTGGACGAAGCCACGCGCCTGGGGCGCAAGGTCATGGCACATGCACATGGCGGCGCGGGGCTGCTGGCCGCCGTCCGTGCTGGCGTGGCCTCCATCGAACATGGCAGCCTGGTGGACGACGCAGCCATCGCCGAGATGAAGGCGCGGGGCACCTACCTCGTCCCGACGCTCATCATTCTGGAAGAGATCGTGACCGACGGTGCGCGCAAGGGTGTACCGGCCTACTCCATCACCAAGGCCACCGCCATCGCGGCCGAACGTCGCATGCGGTTGCGGCGCGCCTATCAGGCCGGTGTGAAGTTCGCGCTCGGCACCGATGCCACCAGCGACATCCACGGTCGCAATGGTGAGGAGTTCAAGTACATGGTCGACATCCTCGGTGCGACGCCGATGGACGCGATCACGATCGGGACGATGAACGCGGCAACACTGCTCGGTGTGGAGAAGGAGTTCGGCAGCGTGACGGTCGGCAAGGTGGCCGATCTGGTGGCGGTGCAGGGCAATCCGCTGCAGGACATTGCGCTGCTGGCGCGGGTGCAGTTCGTGATGAAGGGCGGTGTCGTGGTGAAATCCGCCGCGACCGCGCGGTAATCATCGCTCAGGGGGGGCCAATGGCGAGCACCGATCTCGAACAGGTCCGGAAGCGGCTGGGCGATCGATACGCGATCGAGCGAGAGCTGGGACGCGGCGGCATGGGCACGGTATACCTCGCGCGCGATGTGCGACTGGACCGTGCCGTCGCGCTGAAGGTGCTGCCGGCGGAATTTGCGGTCGACGCGGCACTGCGCGAGCGCTTTCTGCGCGAAACGCGCACATCCGCCTCGTTTTCGCACCCGAATATCGTCCCGGTACACGCGGTCGAGGAGAGCGAGGACCTGGTCGCCTTCGCGATGGGATACGTGGAAGGGGAGAGCCTGGCCGAGAAGGTCAGGCGCTCCGGCCCGCTCGGCGTGCGTGAACTGGTGCGGCTGTTGCAGGACGTGGGTTACGCGCTGGCGTATGCGCACGGGCGTGGTGTGGTGCACCGCGACATCAAGCCAGACAACGTGATGATCGAGCGCGCCACGGGTCGTGCGTTGGTGATGGATTTCGGCATCGCTCGTGCGATCAGTGCCGGCCCGCTGGCAAAGGCGGGCCTCACCCGCGTAGGCGAAGTGGTCGGGACGCCGGAGTACATGAGCCCCGAGCAGGCGTCGGCGGATGCGGTCGACGGGCGGAGCGATATCTATTCGCTCGGACTCGTGGCCTTCTTCGCCGCGACAGGCCGTACGGCGATGGCGGGGCCCACTTCGCAGCGGATTCTCATTCGCCAGCTGACGGAACCCGTGCCGCCGCTCGCCAGCGAACGCCCGGGGCTCCCCGAGCCGCTCACCGCTGCCATCGACCGCTGCGTGGCGAAGGACCCCGTCGATCGCTTCGCCAGCGCCGAGGCGCTCGTCGAGGCCATCGATCAGGCGCAGCTGGCCGCGCCGGAGATCCCGATCCAGATCCGAGGTCTCGCACAGGAGCTGAGCACGCTGTTGCTGGTGTCGCTCTTCATGATCCTGCTGAGCGCGGTGACGTTGCGCAACGCACCCGGGGACCTCTCGAACCTCGACAGGCTGCTACTACCGCTCGTCATCTTCTTCGGCATTGCGATGACGCGCGTACTGCAAGCGATGGCGATGGCCCGCCGTCTGGCCGAGGCGGGCTTCTCACCCACAGAGACGCTTCGCGGGCTGCGCGCGACGGTCGATGAGCAGGACAGTCTTCGCTCGCAACTCAAGCTTGATTTGGAGACGCACCGTCGGCGTCGCAAGACGTTGATCATGGCGGGGATGCAACTTCCCGGCGGTGTTGCCCTGCTCTACCTGGCGTCTCGACTGCGGGTTCGGGCGCCGAATGGTGGCTTCAATTCGGGGATCCCGGGAATCGTGCTGGTCATCTCGGGGCTGCTGCTGATCAGCGTCAGCGTGGTGCTCATCATCCGTTCTCCGTTTCGCATGCCGCCTGGCGAACGGGTCTTTCGATGGCTCTGGCTTGGTCCGATCGGTCGCGCCTTCATCCGACGGAGTGCCCGCGGTGTCGCCACGTCGCCTGCAGTCGCCGGAAGTCAGAGCGGGATGCGTGCGGTTTCGCCAACACCGCCGCCTGTGGGGTCGACTGTAACGCCGGTGCGCGCTCACTCGGGCGTATCGGCGCCGACGCTCGAGTCACTCGATGCCCGGCTGGCGGCACTCGAACAGTGGCGGCGCGAACAGGGCTGACCTCAGTCCGGAATCATCGCCGTGACTTCGATCTCGACCAGCGCCTCGTCCTCCATCAGCGCACTGACCTCGACTGCCGACATCGCCGCGTTGTAGCTGCCGATCACCTCGCGAAAACTCCGGCCGATCTCAGCGGCTGAATCCATGTACGCCCGCTTGTCCAGCACATACCATGTCATGCGCACGATGTGCTCGGGTTTCGCACCGGCTTCGCGCAGCACCTCCACGATGTTCTCGAGAGCCTTGCGCGTCTGTCCGGCAATCGTGGTGCTGGGAAACCGGCCCTCCGTGTCCCAGCCGACCATGCCTGCCACGAACACCATCTCTCCACGCACGGCCACGCCGTTGGAGTAGCCACGCGGCCGCGGCCAGCCTGATGGCAGCAGGATTCGCATCAGGAACACTCCGGAATGGTGTGGTGTGATGACGTGCTGATACTCATGCGGGGTCCCGAAGACGGAAGCGCTGCAGCTTGCCGGTTTCCGTGCGCGGAAGCTGCGTCCGAATCTCGATGGCGCGCGGATACTTGTAGGGCGCGATCGACAACTTCACGAAGTCCTGCAGCGCGCGCACCAGCGCGGCATCGCTCTGCTGCCCTTCATGAAGGACAACGAAGGCCTTCACAATCTGCCCGCGTTCCTCATCCGGCACACCCACCACCGCACACTCGGCTACCGCCGGATGCTTGAGCAGTGCGTCCTCCACCTCTGGCGCGGCAATGTTGTAGCCCGCCGAGATGATCATGTCATCGGTGCGCGACTGATAGTGGAAGTAGCCGTCGGCGTCGACCAGATAGGCGTCACCGGTGAGATTCCAGCCGTTGTACACGTAGCCGCGCTGCCGCGCATCGGCGAGGTAGCGGCAGCCGGTCGGCCCCTTCACGGCCAGCCGTCCAATCTGTCCGACCGGTGCGGGATTCCCGTCGTCATCGAGTACCGTCGCGAGGTAGCCCGGCACCGCCATGCCGGTCGCGCCGGGTCGGGCATGGGCCTCGTCGGCGGAGATGAAGATGTGCAGCATCTCCGTCGCGCCGATGCCGTCGATCAGCTCGACGCCGGTGGCTTCGCGCCACAGCTGACGCGTCGATGCCGGCAGCACCTCACCGGCGGAGACACACTGCCGCAGCGATGACCCACGGAGCGCGTCGCCATGCTGCGCCATCGTGCGATACGTCGTCGGCGCGGTGAAGAGCGTGGTCGCGCGGTACTCGAGAATCGCGTCAAGCAGATTCTGCGGTGTCGGCTTCTCGAGCAACACGGCCGAGGCGCCCACCTGCATCGGAAAGAGTACCAATCCGCCAAGCCCGAAGGTGAATGCGAGTGGCGGACTGCCGATGAAGACATCGTCCTCGCGCGGTCGCAAAATGTGCACCGGCCAGCAGGCGCAGATCGCCATCACGTCACGATGATAGTGCATCGTGCCTTTTGGTTGACCAGTCGTCCCGGAGGTGAACGCGATGATGCAGGTGTCGTCGCACGCAGTGTCGACGTTCGCGAACGTGGATTCTGCGGTCGCCATCCCACTCTCGAGTGACTCCGCAGACTCGGTATTGAAGTGCTTTACCGCGACGCGTCGGGTCGTCTCTGTCAGGGCCAGGTCGAGCTCGACCGCCAACGCGGCGTCGCAGAGTGCGTGGCTCACCTGCGCCTTCTCGATCACCTTCTGCAATTCGACGGCGCGCAGCAGCGGCATCGTCGCGACGGCAATGCCGCCAGCCTTGATCACGCCAAACCACGCCGCCACCATCATCGGGTTGTTCGGCGCGCGCAGCAACACGCGGTTTCCCGGTACGAGCCCCATCTGCTGCACCAGGACATTCGCGATCCGGTTCGCCTGGCGCTGCAGCTCGGCGTACGTCCAGGTCACGCCGGTGGCGCGAAGGCAGATACGTTCGCCGCGGCCTTCATCGATATGGCGATCGAGCAACGCCGTCGCGCAGTTCAGCTGCGCTGGAAACTGGAGCGAGGGCAGCGTGAACAGATACTCGGGTTGCAGCTCGATGGCCGGCAGATTGTCGCGGGCAAAGGTGTCGACATGAGCACTAGGCATGCGATCGTGTCTCCTCGTTCCAGGCTCGGAGCAAATCACGCCCGATGATCAACTGTTGCACCTCGGTGGCCCCTTCATAGATCCGCAACGATCGGATCTCCCGATACAGCTGCTCGACGATGTTGCCGTGCATCACGCCGAGTCCGCCGAGCAGCTGGACCGCGGCATCGATCACCTCCTGCGCACCCTCGGTCGCCACCAGCTTCGCCATCGCCGCTTCACGCGTCACCGTCTGGCCCTGGTCGCGCATCCAGGCGGCACGATAGGTGAGCAGCGCGGCGCTGTCGATGGTGGTGGCCATCTGCGCCAGCTTCGCCTGTGTCAGTTGGAGGTCACTGAGTACACCGCCGAACATCTGCCGCGTGGTTGTCCGCGCAAGCGCCTCGTCCAGCGCGCGACGCCCGAAGCCGAGTGCGGCGGCGGCCACCGAGGTGCGGAAGATGTCCAGAGTGCGCATCGCCACCTTGAACCCCTCGCCGGCCGCACCAAGGCGCGCCGAGAGCGGAATCCGGCACCCGGTGAATCGCAAGCGCGCCAGCGGATGCGGCGCAATGACGTCGATGCGTTCCGCGATCTCCAGGCCAGGCGCGTCCGCGTCGACGATGAAGGCCGAGATGCCGCGTGAACCCGGCTGTTCGCCGGTGCGGGCGAAGACCACGTAGAAGTCGGCGATGCCGCCATTGCTGATCCACGTCTTCTCCCCGTCCAGTCTCACACTGTCGCCGTCGATGGTCGCAGTGCACGCCAGCGCAGCGACGTCGGAGCCGGCATCGGGCTCGGACAGCGCGAAAGCAGCGATGGCCTCGCCGCTGGCGACGCGGGGCAGGTAGCGCGACTTCTGTTCGGCGCTCCCATGCAACGTGATCGCGCCAGAGCCGAGTCCCTGCATGGCAAAGGCAAAGTCGGCGAGGCCGTCGTGGCGCGCGAGTGTTTCGCGGATGAGGCAGATCGCCCGTGTATCGATCGTGTCGGTGCTGCCACCGTGTGAAGTGCCTCCAACCGCATGGCGCAGCCAGCCGGCCGTGCCGAGTTGCGCCACCAGCGCGCGGCACGCGGCATCCACGTCGTCGTGCGACGTGTGCGCCAGATGACTCACGCACCAGGCGTCGAGCTCCGAGGCCAGCGCACGGTGCCGTGACTCGAAGAACGGCCAGTCGAGGTACCGGGTGTCACTCATCGGCAGCACTCCTGAATTGCGTCGGCATCAATTGCCCTCGAACACGGGCCGCTGCTTCGCCACGAAGGCGCGGTACGCGCGACCGAAGTCTTCCGTCAGCATGCACAGCGCCTGCACCTGCGCCTCGGCGTCGATCGCATCGTCCACGCTCATCGCCCATTCCTGATGGAGCATTGCCTTGGTGAGCCCGTTGGCGAACGTCGGACCGTGGGCGATGTCGCGAGCGAGGGCAGTGGCATCACTCAACACGGCCTCCGGTGTGCAGAGGCGATTCAAGAACCCCCACTGCAATGCTTCGTCGCCGGACATCGAGCGTCCGGTGAAGAGCAGTTCACTGGCGCGCCCCTGCCCGATGATGCGCGGCAGCAGCGCGCAGGCACCCATGTCGCACCCGGCCAGGCCAACGCGGTTGAACAGGAAGGCCGTCTTGCTGCGCGCGGTGCCGAGGCGCATGTCGGAAGCCATCGCCAGAATGGCGCCGGCGCCGGCACAGACGCCATCCACCGCCGCCACGATCGGTTGTGGGCAGTGGCGCATCGCCTTCACCAGCGCGCCGGTCATGCGCGTGAAGCGCAGCAGGTCGGGCGCACTCAGGCCCACCAGCGGGCCGATGATCTCGTGTACGTCGCCGCCGGAGCTGAAGTTGTCGCCGGCGCCGGCGAGGACGATTGCCGTCACATCGCTGGCATAACGCAGCTGCTCGAACAGGTCACGCAGCTCGGCGTACGACGCAAAGGTGAGCGGATTTTTCCGCTCGGGCCGATTGAGGGTGATGACGCCGACGCGGTCGGTCAGCTCCCAACCGAAATGCGTCGCGGTGAATCCTGCGATTGGCCGCAGTGTTCCGTCACGGAGTGATGCGTCGATCGGCGTGCTCATGTCTTCACTCCCGACCGGCGCGGGCGTCGCGCCGTCGTGGTGGGTGGAAGGGAGGCGGTTTGTGACGTCAGCTGCACCCGCAGCGTGCCAAGGAGTTCGTAGAGCTGGCGCATGTCGGTGCCGGTCATGCCGCCGAACAGTCCGGCGATCCACGCCTCGTGTGCCGCCGCGACCCGCTCGAACAATCGGTGTCCCTTCTTCGTCAGCGCGACGCGCGACAGGCGGCGGTCCTTCGGCTCGGCGATTCGCTCGACGAGTTTTTCCTTCTCCAGTTCATCGGCCAGCCCGGTCACATTGCCACCGGTCACCATCAGGTATCGCGACAGCACACTCATCGTCAATCCCTCCGGATGGCGGTGCAGTTGCGCCATGAAGTCGAAGCGTGCCAGCGTGATCCCCGCTTCCTGTCGCAACCGTTTCCGGATCGTCGTTTCGATCTGTGTGCTGCACGACAGCAATCGCAGCCAGACCTTCAACGACTGATGGTCATCCGACACCACGCGGCCCTCGAGCCCGATCGCTTCCGGCTCGAGCAGCGGTGCGCTGCCTGACCCGCCGCGCGAGGCGCTCACATCACTTCTCCGCCCGAGACAGAAATGCACTGCCCGGTGACCGATCGCGCTCCCTCGGAGACCAGCCAGCGCACTGCTGCCGCGATTTCGTCAGGCTGGATCAGGCGGCCCTGCGGATTGGTCTTCGTCAGCTCGCCGCGCGCTGCGGCCTCCGTGCGTCCGGTCTTGGCCACGATGGTCGCCAGACTCTGTTGCAGCATCTCCGTTTCGGTGAAGCCGGGGCAGATGGCATTGACCGTGATCGCCGTTGGCGCCAGCTCGAGCGCGAGTGATCGGGTCAGCCCAATCACACCATGTTTCGCCGCGCTGTAGGCTGCGACGTATGCGTAGCCACGCTGGCCGGCCGTGCTGGCGATGTTGATGATGCGTCCCGCGCGTGCCTGCAAGAGATCGGGCAACGCAGCCTGTGTGCAGAGAAAGGTGCCGGTGAGGTTCACGGCCAGCATGCGGTCCCACAACTCCTGCGTCGTGCGGCGGAAGGGTGCACTCTCCGCCTGGCCGGCATTGTTCACCAGAATCGAGACCGCGCCGCGCGCCGCGCGTGAGGTCGCGAATGCCAGCGACAGCGCCTCGGGATCCGCGACATCGGCCGTCACGACCGTGACCGCCGTTTGCAGCGTGTTGGCCAATGCATCGAGTGGTTCACGACGCCGGCCGAGCAGCGTCAGTGAGGCACCATCGGCGGCCAGTGTCCGTGCGATGGCGGCGCCGATGCCCTGACCGGCCCCTGTGATGAGGGCGTGTTGCCCCTCGAGTGGCAGTCGTGTGGTCACGCGGGCTCCTTCGCGCTGCTGGCCGCCAGCGCCGCCTGCGCCGCTTTCTCTCGTGCGAAGATCGATTCGAGCTGCGGTTTGGCGGACCGATACTGCTTCGGCCACACGACGGGCGAGTACCCGATGCGTGCCGCCTCTGTCAGCGTCCACGCTGGGTTGGCGAGGTGTGGACGCGCCACGGCACACAGATCCGCGCGACCGGCCGCAATGATGCTGTTCACATGATCCGCTTCCGAAATCGCGCCCACCGCGATCGTCGCAATCCCGGCTTCATTCCGGATGCGATCAGAGAACGGGGTCTGAAACATCCGTCCGTAGACCGGCTTCTCGCGCTTGCTCACCTGGCCGGACGAGCAATCGATCATATCCGCGCCCGCCGCCTTGAAGGCGCGTGCGATCAGGATCGCGTCGTCCGGCGTGATGCCGCCCGGCACCCAGTCATGTGCCGAGATACGGACTGACATCGGCAGATGTTCGGGCCACACCGCGCGCACGGCGTTGAACACCTCTAGTGGATACCGCAACCGCTTCTCGAGTGTGCCGCCGTACCCATCATCACGGTGATTGGTGAGCGGCGAGATGAACGACGACAGCAGATACCCATGGGCACAGTGCAGCTCCAGCCAGTCCACACCGGCGTCGGCCGCCCAGCGTGCGCTGTGGACGAACTGTTCGCGCACCTCATCCATGTCGTCACGCGACATCGCACGCGACGGTTCACTCACCCCTTCGATGTACTGCTGTGGTGAGGCCGACATCAGCGGCCAGTTGCCGTGGAGCAGCGGCTGATCGATGCCTTCCCATGCCAGTTGCGTTGAACCTTTGGCACCGGAGTGCCCAAGCTGAATGCCGAACTTGGCGTCGCTGTTGGTGTGGATCCAGGTGGCGATGCGCGCCCACGCGTTGCGCTGCACTTCCGTGTAGAGGCCGGGACAGCCCGGTGTGATCCGACCTTCCGGGCTGACGCAGGTCATCTCCGCGAACACCAGTGCCGCGCCGCCCATCGCGCGCGCGCCGAGGTGTACCAGGTGGTAGTCGCCGGGCACGCCGTCGGTGGCCGAGTACTGCGCCATCGGCGAGACGACAACGCGATTCTTGAGTGTGATGCCACGGACGGTGTACGGCGTGAACATCGGCGGCGGCACCGGTGCCCCGGCGTCCAGATGCATGCCGGAGTGTTCGGCGAACCACCGTTCGAAATCTTCCAGCCACTGCTTGTCGCGCAGACGAAGGTTCTCATGGCTGATCCGCTGCGACCGCGTCAGCAGCGAATACATGAACTGCTCCGGTGGCAACGAGTCGGCGTAGCGTTCACCTACCGCCTCGAACCACTCCATGGCATTCCAGGCGGCGTTCTGCAGTCGCAGCACGTCCACCGCGCGGATTTTCTGATACTCGGCCAACACTGCGGGAATCGCCGATGCGGTGATACCGAGCGCCGCGAATTGCTTCGCCAGCTCGATCGCGTCCTCGATTGCCAGCTTGGTGCCGGATCCGATGGCGAAGTGGGCGGTGTGTACCGAGTCGCCCATCAGCACCACGTGATTGCGCCCGTTGAAGTGCGACCACTCCGCGCATCGCACCCGCTGGAAGTTGAGCCATGCCGAGCCGCGAAGGTGCCGGGCGTTGGTCATCAGGGCGTGGCCCTGCAGCGTGCGCGCGAACAGCTGTTCGCAGAAGGCCACCGACTGATCGGCATCGGCGGAGTCGAGCCCGTGGGCCTTCCACACCTGTTCCGGTGTTTCGACGATGAAGGTGCTGGTGTCGTCGTCGAACTTGTAGATGTGCGCCTGGAACCAGCCGTGTCCGGTCTTCTCGAAGGTGAAGTTGAAGGCGTCCCACGTACGCTTCGTACCCAGCCAGATGAAGCGATTAGGGCGTGTGACGATGTCAGGCTGGAAGACGTGGGCGTACTTGGTGCGGATCTTCGAGTTGATGCCGTCGGAGGCGATGATCAGGTCGGCGTCCGGGAAGTCCTCGTCCGAGTCCACTTCCACTTCGAAGCGCAGCGTGACGCCGAGCTGTTCGCACCGCGTCTGGAGGATGTTGAGCAGGTGCTTGCGGCCGATACCGATGAAGCCGTGGCCGCCGCTGCGGATCGTGCGCCCCTTGAAATCGAGTTCGATGTCGTCCCAGTGCACGAACGACGACTCGATCGACTCGGCCGTCGGCGCATCGCAGCGTCGCATGTTCTCGAGCGTCTGGTCGGAGAAGACCACGCCCCAGCCGAAGGTGTCGTACGGCTTGTTGCGTTCGACGACGGTGATGTCGTGTGTGGGGTCCTGCTTTTTCATCAGCAGCGCGAAGTACAGGCCGGCCGGCCCG
>JANPFJ010000293.1:0-1378 GCA_031423355.1 Gemmatimonadaceae bacterium
GATCGCGCCGCACGTGCGGGGTGACACGCCACCGCTCAGTTGTTGCTGGTGATCTTCTTCGGCGCCGCCGCCTTGAGCATGCGCACCGCCTCTTCGATCGCCGTCTTGAGCTCGCGATCAAACTTCTTGAGTTCATCCATCGGCGAGTTCTTCACCCACACGTCCGGTGGCACGCCCAGGTTCTCGAGATTCACCCCGTAGTTGTTGGGCTGCGTGGGATCGTACGTGACTACCAGTGAGCCCGGTGTGCGGATCGTGCCGCCGTTGATCAGCGTGTAGCTGCCCGTGGCAATCACGGCCGCAGCTGTCGGGTTGCCAACGATGCGCCCGAGCCCCAGTTGGCGAAATGCCATCGGCGTGACTTCACTGTCCGATCCGCTACGCGCGTTGATCATCATGACCTTCGGCCCGGCAATCGCCTGCCGCGGACGGCGGCCCCAGCTGCGTGAGCCAGTACGTTGGTTCCAGAACTGATACGGCTGCCGTTCAAGGATATCGATGATCTCCTGATCGATGTTGCCGCCACCGTTATAGCGGATGTCGACAACAATGCCCTTCTTGTTCGAGAAGCGATCGATCTCGTTGCGGAAACGCGCGAGCGACGGCTGATCCATCGACCGAATGTGCACGTAGGCGATGTCGCCTTTCGTATCCTTCTCGACGGTCTCCCGGTTGTTGGCCACCCACTCTTCGTACTTGATGTCGGTGAGCGACGTGACGCTGGCAATGCGCACCGTTCGCGCGCCGTCACCGCTCGCCGCCTTGGCGACTTTCACCGGGATGTACTCGTTCACGGTGGTCGACAGGATCTTCCAGTAGTTGTCGCCCGACTTCACGTCTTGTCCGTCGATCGCCAACACGTAGTCGCCTTCCGCAAGACCCAACCATTCCTTGTCGGCCGGCCCCTCGCGATAGATATGGCCAATGCGATAGCGTCCTACGTCGCTTGGCTCCAACTCAAGCCCGAGGAAACGTGTGGTGTACACACGGGGCATGGCGCGTGTCGGGGGACCGTTCACGCCGGTGTGCGAGGCGTTCAGCTCACCGATCATCTCGTTGGCCAGATCATACACGTCTTCGTTGGTGCCGACGGCGGCAAGCAACGGCTTGTAGCGTGTCTTGATGGCATCCCAATCACGGCCGTGCATCTTCTCGTCGTAGAAGCGGTACTTCATCACACGCCACGACTCTTCGAACAGCTGATTCCACTCCGCACGCCGATCGACCCGCACCGTGAAGGCGAAGTTCACCGGCTCCGCGCGCTGCGGCGTGGCGATCACGAGCTTGGCGATCTCGGTGCCAGCGGTCGCACCATCGGCGTCGCCGCCGCGCGCCGGTCGACGGAAAAAGATCGCGCGACGATCGGCCGTCGGGATCA
>JANPFJ010000294.1:0-1203 GCA_031423355.1 Gemmatimonadaceae bacterium
CGCAGGTCGCAACCTTGGACCAGAGGGATCGGGGCGTGTGCAAGAAGCGCAGCCGCAAGCGTCTCCCCCTGACGGTATGCGCATCACTCGCTCAGGAGACACAATGACCAGTACCAAGCAAGCGCTCATGATGGCACGCCTACGTACCGTCCTCTTGTGGGCGGTCCCGTTGTTACCCGTCCCGGGTGCCCGCGCACAAGAATCTCCGCGCGCGCGAACCGACGTGCCCGTGCAGCGGGTGATGCTCTTCTCATCGGGGGTGGGCTATTTCGAGCATGCAGGACGCGTGCGCGATGAGGTGGCCACCGAATTGCGCTTCAAGACGAGCCAGATCAATGACATCCTCAAATCGTTGGTGATTCAGGATCAGGACGGTGGGAAGATCGGCGCCATTACCTACGCGTCCCAGGATCCCCTGGAGAAGACCCTGCGCAGCTTTCAGGTAGACATCACGCAGAATCCCAGCCTTGCGGAGTTGCTCAATCAACTGCGCGGGGCGCGCGTGACGGTTGTGATGCCGACCGAACGCATAAGTGGTACCGTACTCGGCGTGGAAACCCGATATCGAAACGAGGCGTCAGGTCAGCCCATCGCGACGACCGCGGTTGCGGTGCTGAATCTGTTGAGTGGTGCAAGCATACGGTCCCTCGCCTTGCCATCGGTGAGCAGCTTCTCCCTTGATGATCCGGCGCTGCAAGACGAGTTGCGTCGCGCTCTGTTGGCGCTCAGTCAGGCGCGTGATCAGGACAAGAAGCCGGTGACGATCAACTTTTCGGGAGTCGGCGACCGTCGCGTCCGCATTGGCTACGTGGTCGAGACGCCAATTTGGAAGACGAGCTATCGCCTGTTGCTCGACAAAACGGCGAGTCGCATTCAAGGTTGGGCGATTGTAGAGAATCAGACCGAGAGCGACTGGAATGGTGTGGCACTCTCGCTCGTCAGCGGACGCCCGATCTCATTTAGTATGGACCTGTATCAACCACTTTACGCCACGCGTCCAGTGGTGACGCAGGAGCTGTTTGAGGGATTGCGTCCACAGGTGTATGAAAGCGGGATCGACGAACGTCGCGTGCGCGAGGGTTCAGGATCAACGTCGCCATCGCGTGACTTCAGTGGGCGTGGTGTGGCCGGCGGCGTTTCCAAGGGGCCCGAGCGGGCCATGAGCTCACTATCGCTGAACGCAGTGGTCGTGAGCAACCCACC
>JANPFJ010000295.1:0-3509 GCA_031423355.1 Gemmatimonadaceae bacterium
CTGTCGGACATTCTGGACGGGCAGGTGGTGGCGCTGGCGCTCAAGTCGGGCACCGTGGAAGAAGCGGTGACGCAGGGCACCACGCTGACGAAGGAATTCCTGCGCACGTTCAAGCTGGCGACGCTCGACCTGAAGACGTTCCGGGTCGAGAACAAGAAGGTCAATGACCAGATCCGCGTGATTCTCGATGCGGCCGCGGCTGAGAAGTCGCGGATCGAGGAATGGGCGGAGCAGCGCATCGACAGCATTCTGCAGCCCGATGAACTGCCGCCTGGCGTGATTCAGCTGGTGAAGGTCTACCTGGCTGAAAAGCGCAAGATTTCGGTCGGCGACAAGATGGCAGGCCGTCACGGCAACAAGGGTATCGTTGCCCGTATCGTGCCTGAAGAAGACATGCCGTTCCTGCCCGATGGCCGCCCAGTGGACATCGTGCTGAACCCGCTCGGCGTGCCGAGCCGTATGAACGTTGGGCAGATCCTCGAGACACACCTTGGCTGGGCAGCCAAGCTGCTTGGCTTCTACGCCAAGACACCGGTGTTCCAGGGTGCGAACGAGCGCGAAATCGGCCTCATGCTGCGCCTTGCCGCGTTGAGTTGGACGCGCAAGGGACTCGAGCTGCAGTCCACGCCGCCGCTGGTGATCAGCGACAGCGACCTGGCCTCGATCGTCGCCGACGTGAAGCCGTCGATGGAAGACGCCGACAAGGTGACGCTGCTGGCGGATGCCCGGATCGCCGATCTGGGCGGGAAGGGAATGTCGCCGCAGACGAAGGACGTGCACGCCCGGGTCAGCGCGTACGTGTTGTCCGCGGCACGCGAGCTGGCCGAGCGCGAGCGCACGGAGCTGGGTTTCCAGGTCACGTCGCATGAAACGATGCTGACCGATGCGTCGGCATCACATCGTGAGGTGCTGGAAGCGGGTGCCAAGCTGGTGGCGACCGCGCAGGCAAGTGGCGACGGCGATCTGCTGGCGCGTCACGAGCTGCGCGCGCTGGCTGCGGCGACGTCGGGGAAGAAGAGCGACCTCGATGTCGATGCGGCGTGTGATGAGCTGCTGCGCCTGGCCGGCACCACGCCGGCCGGCAAGATCTGGCTGCGCGATGGGCGGAGTGGCGAGACGTTCTCGTCGCCGGTCACCGTCGGTGAGGTCTACATGCTGAAGCTCAGCCACCTTGTCGACGACAAGATTCACGCCCGAAGCATCGGACCGTACTCCCTCGTCACCCAGCAGCCGCTGGCGGGCAAGGCGCAGTTCGGCGGCCAGCGCTTCGGTGAAATGGAAGTGTGGGCGCTCGAGGCGTATGGCGCCGCGCACGTGCTGCAGGAGATCCTCACGGTCAAGTCGGACGACGTGAACGGTCGCAGCCGCGTGTACGAGGCGATCGTGAAGGGCCAGAACCTCCCGGAACCTGGCACGCCGGAATCGTTCAACGTGCTCGTGAAGGAACTGCAGGCGCTCGGCATCTATGTGAAGATGGGAGCCAAGGGTGATGGTTTTGCGCCGAATCCCATGCTGGACGGCATTGGCGCCGACAACGCCAGCGAGGAGTAATCGATGATTGACTTCCGAAATGCGCGCGAAGCCCGCGCGTCGAGTTTTGACTATATCCGGATCCGGATCGCCTCGCCCGAGGAGATCCGTGGTCCGAAGGATCCGAAGGAACGCGAGCGTCTCGAGCTGACGGGACTGCGGACGTGGTGGTCGTGGGGTGAAGTCACCAAGCCCGAGACCATCAACTACCGCAGTTTCAAGCCGGAAAAGGACGGTCTGTTCTGCGAGCGGATCTTCGGTCCCGTCAAGGACTGGGAATGCCATTGCGGCAAGTACAAGCGGATCCGCTATCGCGGCGTGATCTGCGACCGTTGCGGCGTGGAAGTCACGCTCGCGAAGGTCCGCCGTGAGCGCATGGGTCATATCGAACTGGCCGTGCCGGTTGCGCACATCTGGTTCTTCAAGACCCTGCCGAGCCCGATGGGCAACCTGATCGACGTCACGCTGCGTGACCTCGAGAAGGTGATCTACTACAGCAACTACATCTGCATCGATCCTGGCTCGCAGGAAGTGCGTGCGAACCAGCTGCTCAACGAAGACGAATACCTCGACCTGCGGATGCGGGCGAAGGAACAGGGTGACACCGCGTTCCTCGCCGACATCGGCGCCCCCGCCGTGCGTGAGCTGCTCAAGCGGCTCGACGTCGACACGCTGGCGAGTTCGCTGCGCCTGTCGCTGACCACCGAGACGAGCCAGCATCGCAAGAAGCAGATGCTGAAGCGCCTCAAGATCGTCGATGCCTTCCGCAACTCGGGTGACAACGGCGAGCAGCGCAACCGTCCCGAGTGGATGATCATGGACGTGATTCCGGTATTGCCGCCGGATCTGCGACCACTCGTTCCGCTCGATGGCGGCCGTTTCGCCACGTCGGACCTGAACGACCTGTACCGTCGCGTCATCAACCGCAACAACCGTCTGCAGAAGCTGATCCTGCATCGCGCCCCGGAAGTCATTCTCCGGAACGAAAAGCGCATGCTGCAGGAAGCCGTCGACGCGCTGTTCGACAACGGTCGCCGCTCGAAGGCGATCCGTGGCCGTGGCAAGCGTCCGCTGAAGTCGCTGTCAGACATGCTCAAGGGCAAGCAGGGCCGTTTCCGACAGAATTTGTTGGGCAAGCGCGTGGACTACTCCGGCCGCTCGGTCATCGTGGTGGGTCCGGAGCTGAAGCTGCACCAGTGCGGTCTGCCGAAGGCGATGGCGCTGGAGCTCTTCAAGCCGTTCATCATCCACAAGCTGGTCGACAAGGGCATTGCCGAGACGGTCAAGCGCGCCAAGAAGATCGTGGAGCGCGAAAGCCCCGAGGTGTACGAAATCCTCGAGGAGATCATCCGCGACCACCCGGTGCTGCTGAACCGCGCCCCGACGCTCCACCGCCTCGGTATTCAGGCGTTCGAGCCGGTGCTTGTGGAAGGCAAGGCCATTCGTATTCACCCGCTCGTCTGCGCGGCGTTCAACGCCGACTTCGATGGTGACCAGATGGCTGTGCACGTTCCGCTTTCGTTCGAGGCACAGATCGAAGCGCGCGTGCTCATGCTGTCCTCGAACAACATCCTCAAGCCGGCCGACGGTCGTCCGGTGGCGGAGCCGTCACAGGACATCGTGCTCGGTTGCTATGTCGCCACCAAGGCACCGGCTGATTTCGATCAGACCGCCAAGGACCCGAAGAAGTTCAACGCGCTCAAGCACTACAGTGCCCATGGCGACGTCGAGACGGCATTGGCGCTCGGAAACCTCATCCGCAAGGATGTGATCCGCTATCTGTACGAGGGCGCGTGGGTCACCACGACCGCCGGTCGTGTGCTGTTCAGCGCCATCGTACCGGCAGTCCTCGGTTTCCAGAACAAGGACATGAAGAAGAAGGTGCTCGGCGAGCTCGTGTTCGAGAGCTACCGTCGCGCCGGCATGGCCGAGACGGTGCGGTTCCTCGATCGCCTGAAGGAGTTCGGCTTCACCAATGC
>JANPFJ010000296.1:0-7699 GCA_031423355.1 Gemmatimonadaceae bacterium
ACAAACCGGCGACCGCGCCGCTGCCAGCCAACGCGTTCGTCTCGGCCGCGGTCATGTGCGTCGCATGGATCAGGCACCACCGTGGGTCGATGTCGGTGTGTTCGAGCAGCCACTCAACCGGTCGTGCGCCAGAGAACGCGAGGCTCGCCTCAACCTCCCTGAGCTGCTCGGCGGCGTGTATGTGAACCGGCCCGTCAGGATATCGCGCAAGCAGCATGGCCAGTTCGTCCGCTGTCACCGCGCGCAGACTGTGCGGTGCAATGCCCACGACACCGTCGGCCGGCATGAGGCGTTTGCACGCGCCCACCAGCGTCGCGAAACCGTCCAGGTCGGTGAGGAAGCGCCGTTGTCCGTGGTTCGGAGCCTGTCCGCCGAAATCGGAATGTGCATAGAACACCGGCAGCAACGTCAGGCCAATGCCGGTGGCCCCGGCCGCCGCGATCACGCGCCCCGCCATCTCCGCCGGATCGGCGTACCGCGCACCAGTGATGTCGTTGTGCAGGTAGTGGAACTCGCCGACGCGTGTGTAGCCGCTCTCCAGCATTTCGACGTAGGCCATCGCACAGATCGCCTCGACGTCGTCCGGTTGCAGCTGGTCGAGAAACCGATACATCACCTCGCGCCAGCTCCAGAAGTTCTCGTCACTGGCGCCACGATGCTCGGCGAGCCCTGCCATGCCGCGCTGAAAGGCATGACTATGGACGTTCGGCAGGCCCGCAATCGTGATCGCGTGACGGTCGTCACCCGGCAGCGCCGGCGTGCCGGTCCGGACGTCGGCAATCATGCCGTCGGTCATTACTATCCGGACATCTTCTGCCCAGCCTGAAGGCAGCAGCGCGGTGCGTGACCAGAGTACCGTCATTCTGAATTCCCTGTGGCAGCGAACATGTGTCCAGACACCAGCGACATGATAGGCGGAGCGCACCGAACATGACACCTGCAGCGGACGCTCGGACGGAGATCGCGTGACCGACTGGCTCACCGTGACACGCGGCGATGCGCCGTTGATCGTCAGCATTCCGCACACCGGGACCGAGATTCCCGGTGGCATCGGCGGCTTGCGGTCGATGACCGACGCGCGCCACGACGCGGACTATCACATCGATCGCCTGTATGGATTTGCCGCAGGCCTCGGTGCGACGGTCGTGCGGACAGCGATCTCGCGCACGGTGATCGACGTCAACCGTGATCCATCAGGCTCGTCGCTGTATCCCGGGCAGGCGACGACCGGGTTGTGCCCTGAGACGACGTTCGCGGGCGTGCCACTCTATGACGCCGGTGGTCTTCCAGATGCCAATGAGATCGCACGGCGCCGTACCCGGTACTTCGATCCGTATCATGTCGCCCTCACGACCGAGACCGCCCGTCTGCGCGAGCGCCATCCGCGGATCGTCGTATACGATGCCCATTCGATCCTGAGCCATGTCCCGCGCCTCTTCGATGGCGAGTTGCCGCAGTTCAACATCGGGACGTATGACGGTGCCAGTTGCGACCCCGCACTCACGGCCGCCGTGGCCGACGCCTGTGCGGCCGACTCACTGGTCGTCAATGGCCGATTCAAGGGCGGGTGGATCACGCGACACTTCGGGTCGCCCACCAGCGGCGTTCACGCGATCCAGATGGAGCTGGCGATGCGCGGGTATCTGGATGAAGCGTCCGACTGGCCCCCCATGTGGGACGCGGCGCGCGCGGTGCCGATGCAGCTCGTCCTCCGCCGGGTGCTGGCGGCAGCAATCACATTCGCCTCCGCGCAAGGCAGGGACTTGTAGAACGCCGACTGACGGCGCACCCGCCGGCGTCCGACGGCCGCGATCTGCTCGATGGCCCCCACCCCGGTGTATCGCGACACGTCCGCGTTTCAGGATCCGTCCTGCCGGTCGCGCGCCAGTGGCTTGCCGTACGGCTCAACTGTTGCGAAGCTCCGGCCGAGCCGTCAGACTGTACCATCTGTCGTGACACATTGCGTGGAGGTCCAGCTGCAGCGAAACATCTCCACGGTGACCCTGGTGGTCCCGTGCTTCAATGAGTCCGAGGTGCTGCCGGCGTTCCATGCGCGCGTGACCACGCTGGCAAGCCGGCTCGCGCTGCGCGGCGTGGACACGTCGTTTCTGTTCGTGGACGATGGCAGCACGGACGGGACGTGGGGGATTCTCGCCAGGCTGGCGCAGCGCGATCCCCGAACGCACGCCATGCGTTTCGCCCGAAATCGCGGGCACCAGATCGCCGTCACCGCCGGGCTGGATCACGCCGACGGTGACATGGTCGTCATCATCGACGCCGATCTTCAGGATCCACCGGAAGTCATCGAGGAGATGCTGGCGCAGGTCGAGGCCGGGATGGACGTCGTGCACGCGCAGCGCCGGATCCGCCGTGGCGAATCGACCTTCAAGCTCGGATCGGCCCGCCTCTTCTACTGGCTGCTGAAACGTTTTGCGACGGTCAACATCATCGAGAACTCCGGCGATTTCCGAGCGTTGTCGCGCCCGGCGGTGCTGGCATCCCGCGAGTATCGTGAGCCGCATCGCTTTCTGCGTGGCATGTTCGCCGCACTCGGTTTCCGGCAGGCCATTGTCACGTATGACCGCGACGCGCGTGCGGCGGGCGAAACGAAGTACCCGCTGGGCCGCATGTTGCGCCTGGCGGCGGACGCCTTCTTCAGCTTCTCCTCGACGCCGATTCGTGCCATCGTCTGGGCCTCGCTCTGGCTCTGGGGACTCAGCCTGTTCTACCTCGGCTGGAGCCTGTACGCGAAGTTCTTTCTTGGCACGACGATCTCCGGCTGGACGAGCGTGGTCATTCTGCTGACCGTCTTCACGGGCTTGATCCTGATGTCGATCGCCGTCGTCGGCTCGTACGTCGGGCGCATCTTCGAGCAGGGGCAGCACCAGCCGCTGTATCTGATCGACGACGCCCGAAACGTCCTGGTGCGCGAAATCGGCGCGCCGCTGGCGCGTGAGGCGGCGCTTGCGATGCGACTGATCGAAGCGCAGCAGGCCATGCTGCGCGATGACCGCGATGACCGCGATGACCGCGATGACCGCGATGACCGCGATGGTCTGCGGGAGCCGGGGAGCCGGGTGCCGCTCCAGGGGCGAGGCCCGGAGTTGGTGACGACGCGCGCGTCGGGCGATCCTGCAGCGCACCCGCCCGCGTGACGTCGCCGGCAGCGCCCGACAGCGCATTCACCGAGCAGGATTTTCACGACATCTATCCGCCTGGCATCGAGCACCACTACTGGAATCACGCACGAAACCAGATCGTCCACGCCACGGTGACGGCGGTCATTGGCCGCCAGCCGGACACGCCCTCGAGAGTGCTGGACATCGGCTGTGGCACCGGGATCGTCACCGCGTACCTGCGCGACGCAGGCATTGATTGCTGGGGCTGCGACCTTGGCACAGCGCCGCCGGTCAACCAGCAGACGGCCCCGTTTCTGTCGCTGGGTCTGGACGCGAAGGATCTACCCGAAGTATTTCGGCGTACCGTCGGTGTCGTGCTCCTGCTTGACGTGCTGGAACATCTCGAGAGCCCGGCAGCGCTGCTCAGTGCGTTGACCCGAACGTTTCCGGCGTTGCACACGATCGTGGTGACGGTGCCTGCGCGCCGCGATCTCTGGTCGAACTACGACGTCCGCAATCGCCACTACCGACGCTACGAACCGGACACCCTGTCGGAACTCGCATTGCCGGGTGCGTTTCGGCTCGTGGAGTGGCGGTACCTGTTTCACACGCTGTATCCTGCGGCGCGGGTCCTGCTCGCCCTGCGCCAGTCGCGCGCCGAGGTGCTGCACGCGCCGCGATCCCGCGCGGCGCGGCTGTTGCACCGCCTGGTCGCCTCGTTCTTCCGTCTGGAGTCGCGCGTTCTGCCGAGGCAGTTGCCCGGCTCGTCGCTGCTCGCCGTGTTGCAGCGCGTCAGCGACTGATCGTCGGGCTCCCCGGCAGCGGCAGCCGCTGTTTCGCTCGTGCCGCAGCCAGCAGATCGCGGCGAACGTGCACCACGGCGATGCTGTCGCCGTAGAGGCGCTCCCACTGCGGCAGGTGGTCCAGCAGTTCGACCGCCGACGTCTTGGGTTGCAGCAGCGTCCAGCCGATCGCGTACTTCTCGAGCAGCTTCTCGAGCGCATGGGGCGTCCGCAGATCGTTGGCGTCCGCCATTTCCTTCATCATCGTATCGCCGTACATGTCGCCGCGCCCATCGATGTAGACCGGGATGCCGCGGGAGATCAGGTATCCACCGAATACGTAGGTATTGAAGACGCGCCCTTCGGCGCCAGTGGCGGTGAACGCCGCCAACGCCTTCGCCGGCGTCACGAACGGGCTCGGGGCCGCCTGCAGCCGCGGATAGAGGCCGAAGGCCAGCGCGATGCCGGCGAGAACGCCGATCGCCACACCGATCGGCTTCGCCGGCAGCAGCCCCGCGGACGAACCCTCGGCGCCGCTGGTACGCGCGGCACCCTCCGCCAACGGCCGTGCCAGCAGGAAAGGTGACACGAGACCGACCAGCGCGTGATACCGCGCATGCTTGAGCGCGAGGTAGATGAGCCCGCACACGAAGATGATCCGGATCGGTGACATCACCAGCCGTCCGGTGAAGGCCGTGACCATCACGTATGCCAGCCACAGGGTCAGGAACTGAAACTGATGAAAATCAGCCGAGCGCCACTCGCCGACGATGTCGAGTGTGTCCGACATGCGCATCACTTCGAGTGCGTACGTGATGGCGTGTACGCCGCGCGGATTCACCAGGATGCAGAGCGATGCCAGGCCAAGGAAGATGGCCCACTTCCGGATGAGGGGCTGGCGCTCCGGGCTGGTGCGCACGTTCCAGATCGCGTCGAGTGCGAGCGCGCCGGCGAACCCCAGTCCGAGGGTAAAGCTCGCGTGCAGATTGCACCACAGAATCAGCAGTGGCAGCAGCCACAGGGGCGGACCACGTCGCTGCTCACCAGCGTTCACCAGCGTGCCAACCCAGAGCGCGGTGATGGGCCAGACGAACGCGTGCGGCCGCGCCATGAAGTGCATGCTCATCACGGCCAGACAGATCACACCAAGCGTCAGGGCCGGGGCCACCGCCATGCGCTGCATCAGGAATCGCAGCATGTACCCTGCGGTCAGCGCGAAGGCGGTGCACGCGAGGAGTTGCAGGGCCTGCCAACCGCCAAGCCGCTGCACAGTGTACATCAGGATTTCCGACAGCCACTCATGGGCCGACCAGGCAAATGCTGACGCGGAATGCGAGTACAGATCCCGCACCGGCACGGTGCCATGCTCGAGGATCCAGCGCCCGGTGGTCACATGCCAATAGGGATCTCCATCTGGCATCACTGATGCCTTGGCCAGCGTGAGCACGGCGAACAGCAGCAGTGCCACGATCAGCGGCAAGGAGAACAACGGTCGGGATCGGGACGGCTCGGGAGCAGGCATGCGCGGGCGGGGGAGCGTGACGCGCCTGTCGCAGGCGCCTGTCGCGACGGGGCGGTGAGTCGCGGCCGTGAAGTGACGGCAACCTAGCGCGACGTCCGGTGAGGACGAGACCGGCTCCCAGTCGTCACCCCCAGGCGGGTCGGCCGTGGGTGGAAAGCAATCTCCGACGGTCGGTGCCACGTCCGTCGGTGCCACGACGGGCGCTGGCGATGGTGCCGCCAACGGCGGGGGATGAGCGCCCACCGCGGTTGTCGAGCCCGCCCTCCGCCACGTCGCGGCTGCTCTTCAACCCGTGGCGCCGAACCCTCCGTTGATTGGCAGACTGTTGCACGCGCGCGTCATGCCGTTGCATTTCCGCTGCATTTCGGCCAGCTTTCGCTGGAAAGGGCGGCCCGACTCGAGTCACGACCCCGAAATTTCGCGTCGTCGATGAGGCGATCCCGAGATCCGCTGACCGCGCGGATGGCACCAATGCGCAAAGCATTTGGATACAATCGCTTAGCCACCAGAATCCGTCGGGTTTGCTCGCGTTCGGTAGTGTGCCGTGCTCAAGCGTTCGTCACGTCACAGCGCCTCACGCAGCGCTGTTAGGGGGGGCCAACCTCAGGGAACACAAAATGCCACGTCTGGAAAGTGCTCCATTTGTCCGGCGCATGAGTACGGCGGGATTGGCCCGCACGAAAACAAACCGATTTCGGGGGAATACAGGTAATGAACTCGCTCAAGAACCGTATCGTGAAGGCCGTGCGGGACACGCGGGCCGCCACCATGGCAGAGTACGCCATTCTCGTGGCCGTCATCGCGATCGTCGTCATCGTCGGGGCACGCTCGTTGGGCACCTCGGTGAACTCGCGCATGACCAACACCGCCGGTGCCATCAACAACGGCTGATCTGTTCACAGACACGTCGGAGCGCAGGTCGTCGCTGCGCGCCGATGTGTATTGTGGCATCCCCCTCTGGATCCTGGCGTGACCCAACGGAGTGACTTGATGAAGAGACTGATGGCGAAGGTCCGAAGTGCGCTGCGCGGCGATCGTGGAGCAACGATGGCCGAATATGCAATTCTCGTTGCGGTCATCGCGATTGTGGTCATCGTGGGTGCGCGGTCGTTGGGCACCTCGGTCAATTCGCGACTCGACAACTCGGCTGGCGCGATCAACAACGGTTGAGCCTGTGACGCCGCGAACAGACGGCGTGATGCGACTGGTGGCGCGACCGGTTCCGTTGTGTGCACTCGTGTGCTCGGGAGCGTCGTGTCGTTGGCTCTGCGTTCATCAACCGTACCGTTGGAATTGAACCCGCTCTTGCTGGTTGGGTTGCCGCTGCTGCTCGGTGTGGCAGCATACTATGACTTGCGCTGGCGCCGTGTACCCAATGCGCTGACCCTGACGGTGGCATTGGGCGGCTTGGTCTTTCGATGGGCCGATGCCGGCTCCTCCGCGGTGTGGGGGGGGATTGGCCTCGGCTGTATCGTTTTCTCTGCTGGTTTCCTGATGCAGCTGTGTCGGCTGCTCGGTGGCGGCGACGTGAAATTGTTCGCCGCCGCATCGGTCTGGCTCGGTCGCTCAACGATCTGGACGGCGGTGGCCGGAACGGCCATTGCTGGTGGGATACTCGGGCTCGTTTACCTGCGATCATCCGGATTGCCTGGCGGTCCGCCGGGTGTGCGCAAGCGTGACGAGACGCTGCTCGAACGCGTGCAGCTTCCGGAAGGTGACGATTCGACCCACGTGCCGTATGCTGTAGCTATTGGGATTGGCTGTTCGTGGGCTTGGACGGTTCAGCTTGGCTTCTTGAGCGGGGTGTAATGACTACACGTCGTGGTCTCGGTCGGCGGTTGCGTGAGCGACGTGGGGCGGCGGCGGTCGAGTTCGCGATCGTCTTTCCGCTGCTGGCGATTCTTGCGTTCGGTGCGATCGATTTCGGTCGGGCGTTCTTCCTCCGCAACAGCCTCATCACGGCTGCCCGCGAAGGGGCCCGAGCCGGCGCGGTGTTGCAGACACTCTGCACCGGACAGGGGGCGGCGGCCACGACGATGCGCAACGCGGCGCGTGCGGCGTTTTCGGATCCCGGGTCGCTGACGGACGGCTACATGACCACCAGTATCTCGCCGTCAGGGCTGAACGCGTGCGTCATCGGGCCCACCACCGTTCGGTTGAACATCGTCGGCTATCCCTTTACGCCAATCACGCCGGTGATGCGATTGATCGGACGGAATGGCGGGTTTGCCGTCAACGCATCGGCGTCGTATCGGTGGGACTTCGGTGAGAACTAG
>JANPFJ010000297.1:0-76221 GCA_031423355.1 Gemmatimonadaceae bacterium
GCGGATCGAGGCGCTGCCGGTGCCGACGTAGATGACGTTCGGATCGCTGTCGGCCACATCGATCGCGCCGATATTGCCGTTGTCGAGGAAGGCGTCGGTCAGCGGTGTCCAGTGCATGCCGGCATCATCGGTCTTCCAGACCCCGCCACCGGTGGTCCCCATATAGAACACGTGGGGCTGGCGCGCGATACCGGTGACGGCCGTGGCCCGACCACCGCGGAACGGGCCGACCATGCGGTAGCGCATCCCGTTGAACAGCAGTGAGTCGACGCGCAGCGGTGCCACCGCCGGAACCGCATTGCGAGCACGGGTGCGTTGTGCGTCGTGCGTTGCGGGAAGCAGTGTTGCCAGAAGCAGCAGCGAGTGTGCAGCGATGTTCGGGTGCTTCACGGGATGGGTACCCTGACGCGAAGAGTCTGGCGATTGCCGTGGGGGCGATATGACGGGCTGTCGATGCTGCGCCTCCCCTGTCCTGGATGGGGATCTGCACCACGACGCCTGTCCATCAATACGGCTATTCCCGCTCGGCGCAAGGCAGCCGGCGTGCTCCGTGCCGACTGCCCGTGGCGTCCGGACGCCGGGCTATCCGTGAGTTCGCGCGATGAGCGTCACGGCTTGAGCACCGGGATTTCCGCACCGACCGACCGTGATGGTGCACACGGAACGACGTTGTAGAACAGCCGGTACTCGCCCAGTGACGCGGCTTCGCGCTGGGCATATGGCTCCGGGGGCCACGGGATCACATAGTTCGACGCCGTTGCCGCATCCAGAATGACGCTGACCTGAAACGTGGTCTTCGCCGCCGTCGAACACGCGCTTTCGAACACGGGCGAACCGGTGGGGCGGTCGAGGGCGACGCTGGCGAAGGTTGCGGGGCCTCCGCTCTGCATCGCCGTCGCGGTCACGGGACCAGCGGCGTCGATCGAGATGGCCGACTCGACCAGCAGTTGTGATGACGCCCCGTTGAGGCGAAGCTGGAGGAACTGGGATGTGGCCATCCGATTCACATTTCCGGATCCGCCACCGGGCACCAGCTTGAAGCCCGGCGTCATGGTCACGTTGAAGCGCAGCGTAC
Source organism: Gemmatimonadaceae bacterium (assembly GCA_031423355.1). GTDB lineage: Bacteria > Gemmatimonadota > Gemmatimonadetes > Gemmatimonadales > Gemmatimonadaceae > JACMLX01. Next base: position 1,076 of record JANPFJ010000297.1, read on the forward strand.
AACGGGCGCGTCCACGATTGACACCAACCGGAAACTGGCCTGCGGCCGCCCATCCGCCCGCGAGATACTTGCCCGACGCGTCGGCCGCCTGATAGAACGACGTGCCACTGCAGTCGCCAGCGGCGTTGGCCGTGGTGAGCGAGAGCGACTGGGCGTGCGCGACGGACGGCACGAGTGCCAGACACAGGGCGAGCATCACTCCGGGACGTTGCATTGCTGACTCCGATGAAGTGCGATGGTGAAGGCGCCCGTGTTCCGCGGTGACCACAATAAGCCGTGCGTGCGAGCGATGAGACCGGCTGACGCGCAAGACTCGGAACCCTCACCGGAGTTTCCGCCCTCCGTCTCACCGGCATGGAACACGACCGACGCTGCGGAAGGAGACTTCCCTTGCTGCGTCGCGGCAACACCCTCGCCCGCGAGCACGGGGGGATCCGGTGGCATCTGCTCACGGCGGCGGGCCTTGACCGCGATTCGAGGCGGCGCGCGATCTCAGCCGTGTGGCCTCGCTGTGGCTCCGCTCGCTCTGTCAGGCTTTCACGGACGGCGCCTTCGTGCGCCGGGCACCATCGTGTATTCGAAACTGTCCCCACTCTCGGAGCCGCCATGCATACAATTCCTTCTGCGGTCGCGCCCGAAATGTTTTCCGGGCTTTTGCGGGGCGACAAGACTGCCCTGCATCACTTGTTTCTTGAGTACGCCCCGTCGCTCGCGGACGCCGCCGACGCCGAGGTGCACGCTGATACGGCGACCGCGCATATCGTCGAGAATCTCTTCGATCGGCTCTGGAACGAGCGCGCGACATTCGAGTCAGCCGAGGATCTGCACGACTGGATCATGCGCGAGTCGCAGGAAATGTCCGCGCGCGAACTGTCCCGTCGCGCCAGTCTCCGGCGGTTCGATGAGCGGGAGCACGTCACGCGCGCTCCGGTGCGCACACCGCACGTCGAATACGATGCCGCCGCTGGCTGGACGCGACTCAGTCATCGAATCGAGTTGGAGGAGGTTGATCCGCGAATTGCGGCAGCGGAACGATTCGAGGCGTCACGGCATGGAACGGCCGGGCACATCGCGCACGTCGGCGAGGGGCTGTCCTGGAAAATCATCGCCGGCGGCGTGTTGCTGGTGGGTGCCATTGGTTCGGGACTGTACTGGGTGCTGGACCGTGCGGGCGCGGATTTCAAGGTGACCCGCGCTCTGACCGACAAGGAGGCGCACGCCATCACGACCAAGGCTGGAGAGAGCGCCTCGGTCAAGCTCGACGACGGAACCGAGGTGGTGATGGGCGCCGATGACAGCATGACCGTGCCGAAAGCGTTCAACCGTGATCTGCGTGCCGTCGGACTGGTTGGCGCGGCGCGGTTCACCGTCGCCAGCAACCCGAAACTGCCGTTCGAGGTGCGTGCTGGCAGGCTGCGGATCGTCGCCACCGGCACGGCGTTCACGGTGAGCGCCTACAAGGATGCGCCCGTGGTGGTCACGGTGCAGACCGGAGCGATAAAGGCCTCGCTGGGGAAGGACGAACGTGACGTGGCTGCCGGATCAGGACTGATGCTGTCGCGGGATAGTGTGCTGTCGGTGCCGACCGCGGACCAGATGGACGAAGCGACGCAGTGGGCGGAGGGTCGTCTGGTGATCGCGAACCGAACGCTTCGCGACGCACTCCCGACGTTTCGTCGTTGGTACCTGATGGATCTGCGTCCCGAAGTGAAGCTGCTCGATCGGTCGTTCTCGATGTCGGCCCCGATCGACAACGGCGACAGCGCGTTGGTGGCGCTGGAGCGGGCGGCGCACGTCAAACGCATCTGGATGAAGCAGCAGATGGTTCTGGTAGATGCCCCTGCTGCGCCGGCGCCAACACGGAAGAAGTAGCGACACGTCGTGTGGCAGGCGGCCGCAGTGCAGGGCGCTTCAATCCCGGTATTGCGGATCGTGCCCCCACGCCCCATCGTGGTGCCACGAGGGTTTCGGCGGCGCGTGCATCCGGTGATGCCGATGACGACATCCGCGAACTGAGCAGCGCCATCCTCGGACTCATCGGCCATGCCGAACTGCCGCACCCGCGGCGGCCCGGACGTGCGGCCGGCGCACCGGTGAGGTCTCAGTCCCCTTTCACTGGAGGTCAGTCGATGCGTGTCCGAGACTTCGCGTTCCTGTTCCTGATCGCTGCCTGCAGCAAGCCCGCCGAGAAGCCGCCCGAAGCGGTGCCGGCGGTCGAGCCGGCAGCCGCGACACCGATCGCGCCTGCCGCATTCTCGCTCGCCGATGCGGCGGGGAAGTGGACGTACGTTGCGAGGTCCGCAACGGGCGATACCGTGCTGGTGACTGCGGAGCTGAATGCGACCGTCGATCCGGCCGGCTGGACGATCACATTACCCGGACGAGCGGCACAGCCACTCGCGCTGACGATTAGCGGCGACAGCGTGATGACGGCCGTCGGACCGTACGAGAGCGTGCTTCGGAAGGGTGTCCAGGTGAAGACGGATGGCGTCTTGCGAATGTCGGGCGGCAAGATGGTTGGCACCTCCACCGCGCACTACAGCGTGAAGGGTGCTGACTCCGTGCGCTCGCTGATTGTCGAGGCGACGCGGAAGCCCTAGAGGTCATCGTCGCTGGTGCCTGACGGGATGGGGTGCGAAGGAGCGTGAGCGTTGTGCCATCATGGACAGCGTTCACGCTTTTTCGCAGGTGCCAAGTCGTCCGCGACATCCGGCACCCGATACCCCAATGCGGACTGGATAAGATGTACCGCCCACGATGGCCGGGACTGGTCAACGCGCACTGCCAACCGCGGTGCAACCGGCCACGGCGCCATCGATCGAGCCGGCGCGGTCTTGAGTCGTTCGGCGTGCGCGCTGGTCCCGTCGGGGCCTCACCACGCGCCCACGCTGGCCCGAGACTCCACAGAGTCTCCCCGCTTGCAGACGACTTGCAGCCCGAAGGGGCCAGGAGGCCGGAGGGCGCGCCGCTGCCCGCCCGACGGGACTCGCACAGTCGACGAGTGGGCCGGATGATCGACGGACCCGAATTGGATTTCCAAACCCGACCGATGGCAGCAACCCATTCGGGCTCATCTCGACGGGACGACGTGTGCTCTCGGTCGCCCGCGCGATACGGGCACGATCACGGGCATCGCACCGCTCGGCTCCGTCTTGGCGTGCGCCGACACTCGACCATCTCGGAGCGGTGTCCTGCGGGAACCGTTCGTCTCGCATTCGGCGTCATGAACGTCGGAGCGGAATTCGCCCTGATGTGGAACACGCTCGTCCCATCGACGAGCGGAAGGGTACCGGCGCATGTGCACGACGCAGATATCGCGGACTCGAATCCGAACGCCCTCGCCGAGGTGAATGCGGGCTGGGCCAAGCGCCGACAGGCGACACTGACAGCATTGGACGGGAGGTGTCTTGCTGCCACGGGTCCCCACATCTAGCGTACTTGTGAGAGTGTTTGCCGCACCCTGAAGTCTGATGCTCATGGATATTCACTATCTCCGCTGCCACGTCATGACTCGATCGCCCCGTTCAGTGGCGCGCTCACTGGCCCGTTCACTGGCCCGTTCGCTGGCGTCACTCGTCGCCGTTACACCCATCCTCCTCCCGGCACAGCAAAGCCTCCCGTCCGGCACTGGCGCGAATCGGGCGCTCGCAGGCACGATGATCTCCGTCGTCGTCGCCGGCCGATCGATCGATGATGCATTCACCTTCACGCTCGGCAGCCAGCAGGTGGTCTACGCCGCGGGATCGTGGACGGGCCTCTCGTACGAGAACCCGAAGGCCTTCGCGCAGCCCGTGCCGCGTGGGATGCAATACGCCGTCACGCAGACCGCCGGGCCGCGCAACTGCCGACTGACCAACAACACCGGCACCGCCAGCGGCAGCGCGATGTTCGTGTTCGCAGACTGCCAGGACGTACCGTCGACTTTCACCGTCATCGTGCGAGCGGTCGGCACCGCCAATGGTGAAACGGTCAGCTTTGCGATGGATGGCGCTGACCAGACGGACGTGACGGCACCTGTCAGACAGGGCGCTTTCGGCCGCGTGCTCGACGCTGGCCGCACTGTTCGCGTGTGGCGCGCCGCCAGCCCTGCGGGACGAACCTGCCCCATCACTGCGCCCGAGCCGTGGGCCGTCACGTCGTTCGGTGACACGCTCATCATTCGTGCGTTCTCTGACATTTACGTCACGGCGAACTGCACGGCCATCGCACCACCGCCACCCGTCGGGACGGGCACGGAACCAGGGCCAGGCGGCACGCCGGCCGGTGGTGGCCACACTGCAGGCACGCTCCTCCCGCCGCGCACGCGTTTACCGGTGCCCGTCGGGCCACGCACGGGCACCACCTCCTCGCTCAGCGGCATGCTGCGCGGACCAGTCGGTGCACGGGCTGCACTCCAGGTGAACGGCACCAGCGCCCCGCTAACCGTCGCGATACCCGCGTACGTTGGTGGGACGGATCGCTACAACGAGCAGAGCTTCGTCTTCACCCCGCCGCGCGCGAGTGGTACGCCGTATACCGTCACCGCATCTCCGGTCGGGAGCAACCTGCGATGCGCGCCGTACCAGGGCGGCATCGGCATCATGCCGCAGGGTCAGGTCGGGCTGCGCGTCGGGTGCGAGTACAGTTTCTCTCATATCGGCACGAATTCCGGCGGCACCGTTCGCGCGACGTTCTACGAGAGCAAGGATGCTGTCGTCGGTGGTGCCGCTGATCCTGTGGGTGGTACCTACACCGGCTTCGGGGACGGGCGCTTCGTGGCATTCATGTCGGGCGCGTCGGGTCTCGTCGATCGGCCCGTGAAGGCGCGGCAGATCTATTGGCACGACCGCCTCACTGGCGAAACACGTTTGCTCAGCGCCGCGGCCGATGGCACGCCCGGTGACGGCGACAGTTTCGCACCCGCCATTTCCGCGGATGGTCTGACGGTCGCATTCGAATCACACGCCACCAATCTCGTGTCAGGCGACGGGAACAGGGTGCGTGACGTGTTTGTTTGGTCTGCCGTGAATGGCCTGCTCCCGAATTCGCTCGTCCGAGTCAGCATCGGCAGCGCGGGCACCGAGGGGAACGCAGACTCGTATGAACCGACACTGTCGGGCGATGGTCGCATCGTGGCGTTCACCAGCAGCGCGAGCAATCTGACGCCTGGGGTGATTGGCGTCACGACGCCAAACGTCTATCGCCGCGATCTGCAGACCAACCAGACCTCACTCATTACGCGCGGTGTGAAAGGCAGCGCGGTCGGCGGTTCGAAGCCGTCCATCTCCGAGGACGGCGCACGGATCGTTTTGCAGAGCTTCTCGGCCGACCTCGTGTCCGGTGACACGAATGGTCTGTGGGACATCTTCGTCTCCGACCAGAGCACGGGTGGGTTGTCGCGTGTCAGCCGACCGCTTGGCGGCGGCGAACGCAATCAAGGCAGCGAAAGTGCAAGTCGCGAAGTCGTCCCGGTGATCTCGGGTGACGGCAACGTGATCTCATTCGCGTCCACGTCCACGAACCTCGTTCCCGGCGATCGCAACGGCTTGCAGGATGTGTTTGTCGTCGACCTGCGCAGTGGCCGCGTGCAGCGCGCCAGTGTCACATCATCGGGAGCCGAGGCGAATGGTGATTCACCCGTCGAACAGGGCGGTCGCCTCGCGCTCTCCTACACAGGCGAGTGGGTGGCCTTCGCGTCCGCCGCGAAGAACCTCGGCGCACCCGAGGGCAACATCTTCATGCACAACAATGTCACCGGTGAAACGCGCGCCGTCACCACGATGACGAACAACTCGCCGAGCGGCGTGTCGATCACGCGGACCGGCGCGTACGTCGCGTTCGGCTCGAATAATCAGTACGATCCCGGTGCTCGCGCGTCGGGATTGTTCGTGGCATTCACGGGGCTGGCGACCGCGTTCATGTGGCAACCGTACTAGTGTGGTGTCCCATTGATTCGCGCCAGAAGTGGCGCGCCTCTGGACGTCTGCCGGCGTTGAAAATCCTCGCGATACCCGCGGTCCCGTGCTGGATGATCCCGGTGCGGGGATCACGCTGCACGTGGTGCGCGTGCGGTAGGAAGCGATGCGGTGACGTCGCAGTCTCTCGCAACAAAATGTGTTTCAAGGCTGTCCCAATTCTTACGAGGAGTGACAAATGGACGCGATTTCGCGCCTGGCCACGGTGGTGTGTGCCGTCTTGTTGAGCAGTGCCACGGTGTTCGCGCAGGCGACGTCGCCCGCACCGACCCCGAAAACGGCGGTCACTCCGAACGCCCCGTCCACCAAACCGCCAGTGAACACGCGGGCCACGACGGGACCGGGCACGCAGACTGAGGACGACCTCTCCGTTGGCGTGAAGCGGAGCGTGCAGGGCGTCAATACTCCGACGACGTCCGGCAAGCCACCGGTGAAAGCACGCGCTGGCGTCTCGCCGAACAACGGCGGTGGAGGCACTGCTCGCGCAGGCGGTGACGACGATCTGGACGATCTCGAAGTCGAGCGTCGGACGGTGCAGGGCGTCGAGCGTCCATCTGGCGGCAAGCCACTGCCGAAGCCCAATGCTGGTACGTCGCCGAACACAGGTCGCACATCGAACACTGCGCCGTCGCCTGGGCCGGCCGGGCAGCCTCCGAAGAAGCCGTAGCAGCTGCGCTCGTTGCGTGTCACGCGGGTGATGCAGATGCCGTCGCCCGCGGTCTGGTGAGCGTTCGTGAACGTCGCACGACGAAGACCGACCGGCTGCGTTCAGCTGTCCGCCTGCCGCACGCCCAATGCGCCGCGCCACGGCCGCGGGATGCGACACGAACGGCCCGTGGCTGGAAGCGATTTCAACCGTCGGTGCGTCCATGTGCTTCGCGCAGAGGCGTGCGAGGTCGGGATTGATGCAGCGGTCGTTCGTTCGATATCGGACCACCTGCACCGCCTGCCGACGGTCTACGACAAGCGTATCGCCCGCGAGTTGGGCCCGTGGCGTCCCGTCGTCTCGCAGGGTGCCGACAACGTCCCTGGCTGCGCAGGTCTCGAGCAGTGCAATGGCGTGACGAGCGCGACTCCGGAGTTCCCCAATGGCGTCTACCACTACGTGCTGCTCACCGCTGCCAACTCGCGTCGTCCATCCGGGGCCTGAGCGGCAAGCTGCCCGTGCTATCGTCGCAGGTACAGCGTCACCCATGTCGATGACCGGCATGTCGCCGGCACGATGTGCGATTCACGTTGGGTGAACCGCGCATCATGCGACACCTCGGCACAGGCTAGCGCACGCGCACCAGGTGCAGCGTGAGCGGGGCGCCCGGTTCGTCCAGCACGAGGTTCAGCACGCGCCCGCCCTTGACCCCTTGGAACGCGGCGTGAAAGCGACGGGTGCGCCCCGCAAAGTTGTTCGCCAGCGACACCGTCCAGTTGTCGAGCACCGTGAAGGCACCGGTATACTCGACAGTCCGCTGCCGGATGCTTCCCACCATGCCCTCCGCACCGGCGATCATCTCGCGATACGCCGCGCCATTGAAGGTGATCTCGGTGCTGCCGCCGGCGTACAGCATGCCCGCGCTGCGGCCGGTGGCTGCATACACCATGCCCGTGCCCGACGCGAAGCTGTCGCTCCACGTCCCGCTGAAATCACTGGCGGAGACGCCGAACCGGTTCCGGCCAGCCATCGCGAGCCAACGGTCCCACTCCGTGCCGCTGCCGCGGTATGGCCCGAACTCGCGTTCGAACGTCGCCTTGTCGGGCGTCATGAACTCCATCCAGCGCGAATTGCGATTGGGATGGTTGAACAACACGATGTATCCACGGCGCCCGGTCGCGATGTCGGTGGCTTCCGCTTCGGCGTAGTTGATGGGCTGATAGCCGCCAGGGTTGCTTTGCTCGACGACCAAGTTCGTGACGTCCCGATAGCGCGGTGCGACGAGGAGGTTCCAGAACAGCGTGGTCTCCTCGGCAATCACCGACATGTACTTGCTCTCTTCCTCGCGCTTGTAGTGCTGCACGATGCGCAGGTCGCCCTTCGTGATGGTGACGTAGTCGTCGCCGATGGTGCTCGTCCAGCCGTCGTCGAAGTTCGTGGTGTGGAAGGCGAACGTGGACGGTCCGGCCGGTGGCGCTGTCGCTGTCGCCGGCGCGGATGGTGCGGGTGGTGCGGCAGCGGGCGGTGGCTGCGTGGCGCCGGCGTCCGTGGTGGGCTGCGGCGGCGTCTGCGCCGGCTGTGTCGTGTTCGTGGCAACCGTGACCGGTCCCGTGGCCGTCGTTGGGGGAGCGGACGATTGACTGACCTCGGAAGTGTAGACCCACCGGTCGCGGCTGCCCTCGAATGCAATCAGCACCGAGGGCGACCCCGCCTTCGACGCGAGACCCGCCGTCGGTAACGCGGGGTTGATGGTGACGGTCCAGCCCGCGCTCTCGATGCCGGCCACGATGTCGGCCTGCGGTGGAGCGCTCTTCGCCAACTGGAACATCTCGATGCGTTGGCCGAGCGCGATGCCGAGCTTATCGGCATCGAGCTTGAGCGAATACTTCGCCGCGGCGCGGTAGATGAAGCTGTTGCTCTGCTTCGTACCATCGGGCATCGCGACGGAGAGCAACGCGGATTGCACGGGTGTCGGAGCGGGCGACTGCGCGGCGAGGTGCAGCGGCAGCAGCAGAAGGGCGAGGCCAAGACGGGGCGTCATGCTGGTGCTCGGGGGGGCGGGAGGAGGGAAGCGATTGCGAACTGGGCCAGAAGAGTCAACGGGCTCGCGGCCTGGGCAAGAGCGGGGCTCTTGCCTGATCGCGCTCGCGTGTCGCACCTGCCGCCGGCTGGCCCGGTTCGGTCAACGACGTGGCCATCAGTAATGACGACGTGCCTGGACTTCCGGTCTCACCCAGCGTGCCGGAGTGCCGCGGTCCGGGGTCACTTCAGCGTGTACGTGAAGTTTACCCGGCAGTTCGGCACCGGTGGATGATCGACGTCGCAGCAGCGCCTGACGTCAGCGTGGCCGTGATTTCCTGGCGGCCGGTTTGCATCCGGTCGTCTGACTCGATGGTCGATCGCCGGTCCGACAGGGGCGGCCCGCGACAGCCGATGCAGTGCCCGCCGGCGCCGTATCCGTGGTGGGGCTCCACGACGGAATGCGGACCGATCGAATGATAGAAGCAAATGAAACTTCGTGCTGCGCCGCCGTGGCCGGGACGTGTCAGGATTTTTGTGTGTGAGGGGTGAGGTTACGCGGTGCGTTTCGTAAAGCGGTCGCCGTAGACGATGGCAAACTGATTCATGGCGTCGCGCCAGGCCTTCGCGGAATGAAGCGTGTGGCCGCCGCTCGCTGCGAGGAAATCCTACATCACCGTGCACATGTCACCCATCTCCGCCTCGAGCCCGTCGGGCGTGAAGGGGTCGAACGCGCCGACCCGCACGCCAGGCGTCGGCGCATCGTTGAAGTTCATGCCGGGGTCGGTGGCCCCGGGCATCGACTCTCGCAGGAGAAACGCTGGCTTGCCGAGTGCCAGCGCGGCGCGTCGGGTTGTGCGCATGGATGCACTATTTCTTGCGAAGGTGACGGATGGCAGCTCACGCGATGCGTGAGCAATCCTGAAGACGCTCGCGCTGAGTTGTCCACCGGCAATCCTGCGGTGCAACATTGCGCCGTCGCGCTGCCGTCAGGTGCGATCAGGACACTGTCTAGCACGAGATCGACAGTCTGTCCCCCTTCGAAGACCATCGCAGTGCGCATCACCTTTCCTGCCGGGCAGCGAAGCTGGAGCTGTCTGCGCCCGCGCGCGCTGATGGCAGTCACCCCCGCCCGTCGCAGCGCAGTCGCGTACAGCAACGAATTTTCCACCGGGTTCATGTCGTCGTCATGCGCATGAACCAGGAACGTCGGCGGGGTTCGGTTGGTGACCCCGATGTCGGGGTTCGGAGCGGAGTTCGTCTGTCGGTACGCTACGCGTCCTGGATAGAGCACCAGAGCGAAGTCTGGTCGCGAGCCCACACTGTCGGTGCCGTCCACTGGCGGGTACGTGTGAGCGAAGCGTGTGCTGTGTCAATGCTGCTCATGATCGCCATGTGCGCGCCAGCCGAGAACCCCAGCACACCGATCCGGTGTGGATCGATTCCCCATTCGGGGACGCGTGACCGCGCGATGCGCATCGCCCGCTGAGCGTCCTGGTTCGCCTGCGGACACTCGCGATATGGCCCCACATGTTGGCAGGGAACACGGTACTTCAGCAGCACGCAGGAGACGCCGTGTGACGTGAGCCAGTCGCAGACTTCCGTGCCCTCGACGTCCATCGCAAGCACGTTGAAGCCACCGCCCGGGTAGACGATGACCGCGGCACCGGTGTTGCCAGTCGTGGCGGAGTACAGGGTGATCGTCGGCAGCGACACGTTCTCGATGTACGAGTATGGCATCGCGCCAACCAGTTTCCTGACCCCTGTACCGGCGTCGACCGCGTCGTGCACTGCCTCCGCGCCGATTCCGGGCCGCGAACCGGGCGGGGTGCCTGGCCACAGTGGGATCTGGGTCTGACCCGACGCCGGGCGCCAGCAGGATTGCGCGGGTGCATCGCGCGGCGCACCGACGATAACGACGAGTGCGAGTAATGTCGCACCACGACGGAAGGACAGATGTGCCACCGCTTCTCCGATCGCCACGAGGGAACGCCACGAGGGAACGCCACGGCGTGAACATCGACAGGCGGCGACAACAGCGCCGGCTTTCGTCGGGACGTCGTCGCCGCGACGAGAATGAATCTCCCCGCCCGTCGCGCCCAGCGGCAAGGAGGCCGTATGGCTCTGGCGGCGCAAGCGTGCGATCCGGGCTGTCCACGCCGGGACGACCACCTGCGACGACCGACCGCGTTCACCCGTTCAGGCGCTTGCCTGGCGCGCGCGCGTGTCGCTACCTATCGTGGCAGCGGATCGTGCGTGTGGCAATCGTGCAGTATGCAACGCATGGTAACTCAGGTTGGGGGCGGCGCCTCGCCACGTTGCTGGTGGTGTGGCTCGGCACCTCGGCGAGCGCAGCAGCGCAGTATGGCGACGCGTATCACGCACCGGACACGGCCGCCTGCGTCAGATGGCCGAAGCGCGCCTGACGGCGTCACGGAACGAGCACGACGCCCCGAGTGCCCCGATTGCCCCGATCGCCCCGACTCCTCGGGATCGTGTCGGCAGTGCAGTGACGTCGGCAGCATCCGCGACCCACGCGTCGAGAATCACTCGTGTACCGTCACTGAAAACAGCCACTTCGTTTACCATCCTCGGATACGCTTCCCGTCCGTTTTCTGGGGGTCTGCAACGCGAATGTGCACGTGAGGGACATCGACTGTCAGCAGGACGACCTCTAACGTGTACGTTCCTGCCGATTTCGGTACGAACGGGTGATATGAAGCCTGCCACTCAGGGCGGCTGCGACTGGGGTAACGCACGGCATAGACACGTTGTTCTTCGACGACGACGATACCATCAGGGCTTCTGAGCTGAAAAGACAGTTCGGCGTCGCCCGTCGGTTCGGCGGCGCGATACGCAGAAGGCGAAACCATCAGCGTATGCTCAACCTTGGGGTGCTCAACCACAAACTGCAGTTGGCGGACGGGCGCGGGTGCACCGGCAACGACCCCCACCGAGCCTTCAGCCATCACTTCAAAGAGTGTTTCGCCCCGGAGTTGCTGGTCAGTACCGTCAATGAACCAACCGCCTCCGAGGCCCAGAATCACCAGGCAAAAACCGCTGACTTTGGCTCGTCTGTCCGGTTTGCCACGCATCACCCACCAACCAATACCGCAGAACAGCAAGGCCCACGAAGCCGCGAGTACAGTGATTAGTAGCATCAGCCAGTGTTCTGCGAGAAAGTGCTGTCGACCTGGAATCGTCTGCACCAGAATGAATCATTCATGCGGAAGCTCGGCGAACAGATTTCAATCTCGGGTATCGTTTCCCGGGCGCGCCGGTCCCATCGCGGCGTCACCGAGGTCCCCGCCGCCGCGTCACCCCGATGCATGGCCGTCCGAACGGCCTACACGGTGTGCCAGCCCAGCGGAGGGCGCGCCGACGCCCACCCGCCGCCGCTCGCGAGGCAAGCGACCGCGGTCAATTCGCAACGTGCCCCGAGTGAACTTCCTATCCCGGCAGGGTCGGGCTGAGCACGCCTGCTTCGTGAGTGGTCGGTATCCCGTTTCCTGACGCCAGGCTCGATCATCGGCCGGTCATGGTCGATGCACGCTTGCCGCTGGCGCGCCGCGCTGAGGTGGTGCTGTTGCCAGCGGGGGCTCGGGTCGCCTCACACTCTCCGTGCGCACACGCCGACGAGTGATGGGGAAATATCATCATGCAGAATGCTGCGGTTCAGCACCTGTGCCGTCGCGGTGCCGTCCACTCGGATCAACAGGCTACTCACCACCAGCCCTAATCCGGGTCCACCGGCGATACCAGCCGTGAGCATGGACTTCCCCGAGGGGCAGCGAAGCTCCAGCTGTGCGCGGCCACGCGCTCCGAGGCGGACCGGCGCCGATCTGACGTGCTCCCAACCGTCCACCGACGCGGCCGGGGCGCAAAGGAGCGTACCGACGACGGAGTGATTTACTAAAATCCCCTTCCGCTGCGCTTCCAGTCGCCAGCCGGTACCCTCCCTCCACTCGGCCGCGTTGGTAGGCGCCTCAGGATAGCTGCTATTGAGCTGAGTGACTTCCGCTCCCGTGGCACCGCCGCCAATCACACGCTCGGCGTCGTTGCAGCGTGTGTCGAGTCTGAATTTTTCTTGGTTGGAATAGAGATCCACCTCCCGTGTGCCCACCGGAGGCGTGATGCACACCGCAAACGCACGCACGACACCGGCGACGAAGACATTCGCGTTATGTGCGCTGACCCTCACGTATCGGAGGTTAGTGCCACGGCTGGTGACGCCGAGGATCACATATCCGTAGGCCGCATCAGGGGGGCCGCGAAAATCGTACGCGCCGCCGACCGGAATCTTTCCGGCCGGGCACTGGGCGCTCGACTCCCCCAGCGCAAGGTTCGCGACGGAAACCTCTGCGCCGGCAACAATTTCGTATCCGGTGATCGGTGTTGCCGCGAGGGCTGCGGCCGGCGATGACGGTGGCGGCGGGGGAGCCGTGCGCGACGGTGGTGGCGGTGCCGGTTTGTTTGGCGGCGGCGGCGGTGGCCGGAACAGCTGCGCGCTCAGCGAGGTAAATGCGCCGCTGACGACGAGGAGCAGCGCAATGTGTGCCGCGCGGCGGGGGAACATCACTGCAAGCATGGTGACTCCGGCGTAACGAGGTGGCCCATCGCGGCGCATCGACCGCCGCAGACCGCAGGCAACTGCAGTAACGTCACCGGTGCCGGAACATTCTCACCACGCCACGACCCTGCGCCGCAACGGACTTCCGGTGGACTTCCGGTGACAGTGCACTTATTCCAGCCACGTGGTGATCGTGGTGACAATCCGGCGCTGTAGAGTTGGCCATGCCCGCGATCGCGTACCGGTGCCGGCACGGTGATGCCGCCTGGATGCGGAGTTGCCGCGCATCCGCGGCTGGCGGCGCGATCATCCAAGCGCGGGTGCAGAGTGTCACTGACACGATCGAAAGAGTGCAATGAGTGCACTGTCACCGGAGTATCTGCCACCGGAGTATCTGCGTCGATCCCATCGGTCGAGCGCGACGGACGAACGAGGGAGCAGGAGGCGCAGCGGTGGAACGAGGGAGGTCGGCGACGGCAGATCACCGTCGACGCCGCGCTACGCGCACCCGATCGCGACCATTCCCTCATGGCCCGCGCCGGCGTCAGCGCACGAGCGTCAGGTGGTACTTCACCGACGGATCGCCCTGCATCACGAGGTGCAGCACCCGTCCCCCCTGTACCAGCTCGAACTGCGCGCCGAAGGTGCTGGCGCGCCCCTGCGCGTCGGTGATGACGAGCGTCCACGGACTGGTCAGCGCCCAGCTGCCGCTCGATAGCTGCTCCACGGACGCTCCGCCGGCCCCGGGCGCGCGGTCACGGGAGGTATAGCGGCCATCGGCGGTGAACGTGATGTCGGTGGTGACCGGCTCGCCCTGGACCAGTGCGGGGTTCACGTAGGCGAGCTGCATCTTCCACTGCCCGCGCTCCAGCCACTGTCCCGCGAGATCGGCGGCGTCGACAGCGAACTTGTTGTACTGCAGCAACGTGAACATTGCCTCGGTCGTCCCATACTCGGCCTGCGTCGTCGCCTTATCCGGGCCGACGAGGACGATGTTGTTGTAGATGCCAGCGTTGTCAGGTTGCGCGGCGTACATCGCGACGAACGCGGGTTGTCCGGTGGCGTTCACCGTCCCCTCGGCCTCGATATACTCGATCGGCGTGCCGTCGGCGCCGCGGATGCGGCGGCCGATCGTGCGCGGCGTGAACCACGAGACGACGTCTGACTTCCAGAGCTGGTCACCCGGCGTCCCATCATTCATCGACGTCGTCAGCGCGCGCGCCGTGAAGAGCCACGCCGTGAGCGGTCCCTTCTCGACCTTCACGCCGGCGGTCCCTTCGTAGGCGGTCCAGCCATCGTTGAAGTTCGAGCGCTCGTGACGGTACGCGCGGGCCGGCGGTGGTGCAGCGGGCATGGTGGGTACGGACGCCGCGGGCAACGGCGCCGGCGTGGGGAGAGGCAGGGGATAGGCGGCGGTCGGTGCCACAGACGCTGAAGCCGGGGCGGGTGCAGGCGCAGCAGGATACGCGGGCGCAGGCGCAGCACGATAAGTAGGCGCGGGTGCCGCTGGATAAGCGGGTGCCACAGCACCGGCGTTCGGGTCCGCGCCCCCGGCCACCATCACCGGAGGTGCCGCCTCCTGCGCAGGCGCGAGGTAGGCCCACGCTTCCTGCGCATTCGCGCGCGCGATCAGCATCACGCGCGTCCCCGCGCGGTCGAGCCAGGCGTCGGTCGTGCTCGAGCCGATCGGCGTCACCGTCCATCCCTGCTGCTGCAACGCCGCCGCGATCGCCGCCATGCTCGTGGTGCCGTCCTTCGCGAGCATGCGGTAGACCTCGTAGCCGTTACCGAGCTTCTGCCGGGCGTTCTTCGCCGTGATCGCCAGCTCCGCCTTGGCCGCTAGTCGGTAGAGCATCCCGCGATGCTGCACGAACCCCGGCGGGAGCTCGATCCCGGCGATCCCCGTCACCTGCCCTCCGACGCTTGGCGCCGCGGAGGCTTGAGCGGCCGGATAGGCGGGAACGCCCTGCGCCTGTACCAGCGTGGCGCAGGGGAGGAAGGCGGCGAGAACGAGGGCGCGACGCATTGGAGCCGTGTCGGAAGGTGGTTGGTCGCCGTGCGCGATCGCGCATCGTGTCCTTGCAACAACGCCCCCGTGTGCGCGGCGTTCTCACGGTGCGTCGCGCGCGAGGGCGCCGGTCGGAACGTCAGCGCACCGGATTGGGAGCGCGGCCGCTGTGCGGTGTCCCACCGGATCAGCACGCGCGGATCCAGCAGGAGCCTCTCGACTTCCCCTCGAACGCGTCGAGCACGTCGTCCGACAAGGGGACGTCGTCACCGGCCGCGCGCGGGCGCCGTGACAGCGTCGTCCTGTTGCGAGTCTGAGAAGAATCGCACGGGCCTGTCGTCGTTCAGGGTAGCGGTTCCGCTGACCACCTCGACCAGGGAGTGATGTATGCAAGCGTTCGCTCGCGCGGCGACGGCGATGTGCGCCGTCGTCATCAGCAGCACGGCAGTGTCCGGGCAGGCAGCCCCGCCCGGCCTGCCCAGCAAGGCGATACCGAAAGTCGCCGTTCCGACGACACCGACCAAACCACCCGTGAACACACGTGCCACCACCGGTCCTGGCACGCAGACCGAGGACGACGTGTACGTCGGCGTCAAGCGACAGGTGCAGGGCGTCAACACGCCGCAGACCACCGGAAAGCCACCCGTTCGGTCGGGCGCAGGCGTGTCGCCGAACACGGGGGCCACGGGCAAGACGTCAGGCGGTGATGACGATCTCGATGATCTCGAAGTTGAGCGCCGGACGGTCCAGGGCGTCGTGCGCCCGTCAACGGGTACGCCGCAGGTTCGCCCGGGCGCTGGCACATCGCCCAACACCGGACGGTCGGCGGGTACGGCACCGGCGCCCACTCCGACCGGGCAGCCCCCGAGAAAGCCGTAGGACGATCGCACGGCGCTGCTCGACGGGATTGATGGCCACCTGCGACTGGGATGCGCGAACGTCGAGCGCAGTGGTTCGCAGATGACATCACCCGGACACGCGCACGGGTGCGGTAGCGACGATCGACACCGGCTGGCGGTGTCGTTCGTCGCTTCTCACGTATCGGGAGTCGAGCACGCGATCGTCAGAAGCGCTCGCGTCTGGCGTAACGAGTGGCATTCCGGCGGTGTCGCCCATTTCGTGGAGCAGACACCGCCAGCCGTGCGAGGGCTCACTTCGCCCACCACCACGACGATGCCAATCCGGTGAAGACCGCGAACAGTGTGGAGGATCGGTACCGCCGATCACGGAGTTCCGGTGGCAGCGTTCCGTTCCGGCGACAGGGTATACATCCCCGCGTGTATGCACTGCCACCCAAACACCCACGCCGACGTGCTGACGATGTAGAGCCACCCCGCCAGCGGCCAGCGCCACACAGTCGTGTGGTTCACATCGACCCGTGCGCCGGCGCGGCCGGTCGGCGTTGCACGGGGTGGGGCCGCGTGAATCAGAGTGGTGCATCGCCGCATGGATGGCGATCGGGAAAGGCAGGTGCCGCAAGGCCAACCCGCCCGATGGCACGGTCTTCGTCACACGGTCTCGAAGCACCGAGAGACGGTGGTGTGGCGTGTCACGCGCCGTCGTCGAAGGCACGCCCCCCTCTGGCGACGGCAGGTGTGAGAATGTGAGCCGGCAGATCCCGTCTCTACTCTGCTGAGCAGCGACACGATCGGCCCGATCCGTGCGCTCGCCCCACTGCCGACGCGCCCCCGGCGTCGACAACGCTCATTCCTCGCATCCACATCATGAAGACGCTCACCTTAGTCGCGGTGTCGCTGCTTGCCTTCTCGGTGACGGAGGCACAGCCCGCGCTGGCGCCCAGCGTCTCCTCCGTGTTGCTCGGCGTGCCGATGCCGTCGGGGACCACGCTGAACCGCAGCCGACTCTATCGCTTCGTCGCCCGCACGTCGCTCCAGCTCGAGGCGAAAAAGCGCAACCTGTCGCTGGGTGAGCCACTCGAGGTCTTCAAGGTGCCCATGGACGCGCCCTGGCAGGCCGACGTCGTGGCGGTGCTGCAAGGCGCCGGCTGGTCGGTGCAACCCGATGCCGCCGACCCCCAGCTGGTCGTCAGCGAAAAGGCGGGCGCGGCGTTCCTCCTCGAATTCGTCGCCAGCCCGCGCGACCGGTACCTCTACATCAATGCGGTCATGCCGCGTGGCAGCGCGCCGGTGGGTGGCGCACTCATCGCGGGCGCAACCCCGCCCGTCGCTGTGCAGCCGGCACCGGCGGATTTTCCGACACAGCCGACAATGCCGACACAGCCGACACCGGCGGAGCTGCCGACACAGCCGACAATGCCGACACTGCCCATGCCGGCTCCGGCCGGTAACGCAGTCGCGCCCGCCGAGCACCCGTCTGGCAGTGGCGGCTTCGAGTTCACGACCACGAACTTCACCGACGGCTGGGTGACGACCGACGAAGCGGACTACGTCAAGTCGGTCAAGGGGCCGATCACCGCGTACCTCTTCCGGCGCGTGCTGATGACGGCGCAGATGCGGGATCCGGTCATCAACACCGAGGACTACTTCTGGCAGCGCGACGTGGTCCCACGCTACGAGGTGCCGTCGATCGATCGCAGTCGCGTGGGAGACTGGAGCTGGAGGGTCACCTACCTCGAAGGTGACGCGACCGAGCGCGCGACAGGACGGCATGTCTACGTGGGCATGTACGTCGACCTCGCATCCGGAGGTGCACTGAACATCCTGGTCGTCGCGCCATCCAAGGCCGAATACCTTGAGGCGTATCCAACACCCAAGTCGCAGGAGTCCGCGCTCGGCGTGAACCGGTTCGCCGTCGGAACCTCGGACGTGGTGGGCGCGTGGAGCGCGAGCGGTGCCACCGGCGTCGACATGTTCTACACCGCCACCGGCGGGTATGCGGGTTCAAACTCGACGTCCTCGAGCGACAGCTTCACGCTCAACGCCGACGGGACCTACACCAGCAAGCACGCCGGTGTGAGCGAGAGAGTGAATGGAGCGATGCGTGTCTTCCAATCGGGCTATAGCGGGCGCTGGAGCATGAACGGCCCGTGGGAACTGACCCTGACGAACCGCTATCAGGGGGCGAGCGACACCTTCGCGGTGCACTTCGAGTCGGTGCAGGGTGGTCGGGTACTGCACCTGCAAAACGTGCAAGCCAGCGGCATCCAGTATCACCTCGGCAAGGTGCGCTGATCGCCTCGGCGCTCCTCGATCCGGGAGCGCGCATCCCCGACCGGGTGAAGGCGGCGCATGGCGGCTTCCACCTTCGACGCCCGCTGGCGTCGCGACGCATTCTCGGTTGGTGTCGGATCAACTTCAGCGGCTCCAGACGGTCTACGACGACTGCGTCACGCGCAAATACGCCCGTGACGCTTCCGAGAATCGGCACGGGTCGCAGGCACCAGGCACCGTTCCGGTGCGTTCCGGAGACAGTGCATACATCCCCGTGTGCATGCACTGTCACCGGAACTCCCCTGTCACCGAAACTCCGACCTGCGTGTCGGGGGTGACGGATGGAGACGGGGACTTCCCCGGCGTCAGACCGCCGGACGGCGCAGGGCAAGGCACCCGCGGCGCGTGGCCACCGCGTGGTCGGTGTACTAGTGGCCTGGAACCGAAGTTCGGGAAGCAGTCGCCGGTCGGCGCATCCCGGCTGGCTGCGTTGAAAATTCTCGCAATACCGCTGGTATTGCTGTGGTTTTCGCCTTGCCATCCGGGCGCCCCATCCGGCTTTGTGCTAGCCGAACTTCGATTCCACGCCACTAGATGAGTTCGGTCATATATTAACAGGCATGATGCGACAGTTCTTCCGCGTTCTCAACTTTGCGCTGCTGTTCCCGGCGGCCGCCCATGCGCAGGGGCTATCGACACCGGCGTCGTTCCGGATGCTGGACACCCTGCCGCCGCGCGCCCTGACGGTGTTGGCTGCGCGGGCAAAGGACGCCGATCGGGTTGCGGCGCAGGAAGCGGAATGGCGGCTGTGGGCGGCCGCATCGTCGAACTTGCCGGCGCCCCGCCTCGCGCTCGCACACTTGGCACGGCTGGACCTGCGCTACGACGAAGGATTGGCCTGGGCCGATAGCGTCGCACGCCTGGCGAATGACGTGGTCTGGCGTTCGGCCGTGGCTCGCGAGCGGCTGACATCGCGGCTCGTGCGCGGGGAGTTCATCGGGACGGACAGGATGGTACAGGCGCTGGTCGCGGATACGGCCGGTCTGCCGTCGGGTGAGATGGCGGAAGTGCTCTACCTGCGCGCGGGACAACTCCGACGCGTGAGTCGGAAGGTGACCCTTGGCAGCCTTGACACCATCGCGTCGTACACCGCGCCGTCGGACTCGTCGATGCACGCGCGACTCCACTGCTTCCGGGCGGTGGCCGATCCACGCCGAGCAACGCAGCGCGCCGACTCGGGAATCCAGCTGGCCATCGCCATCGGCTTGCCGTCGATCGCGGCGAACTGCCAGCTCACCGTGGCGACGCTGCTGACCACCGCCGGAGAGATGGCGAGCGCAAGTCGGTGGTATGCGCGTGCGGACTCCACGAGCCGCGCCGCGCATGATGATCCGACGCTGGCCGCGACGCTCCAGTGGCGCGGCTACATGGAGCGCACGCTCGGCTACGTGCAACGGGCGCGGCGATGGTACACGGAGGCCATCCGCGTGTCGCAGCGCATCGGCGACCGGAACGTGGAGGCCTGGGCGCTGCTGGGCGTGGCGACGGCGGCGCGCGACGTCGGTGATGCGAGTACCGCCAACTCGGCACTCGGGCGCGCGGTGATGTTGTTCGAGGCGACGGGCGACCCGCTCGGCGCGCTGAATACGCGCATCGAGCGGAGTCAGGTCCGCGTTCACATGCGTGATCTGGATGGCGCGGAGCAGCTCGCGCTCGATGCGATGCGCACGGCGGATTCGGTGTCGTACACCAACGCCTCATTGCGGGTACGCTACGTACTGGCTGACCTCGAATTCCGACGTGGGCGACTGGCCGAGTCTGCGAAGTACCTGAATGAGGCAGAGCGGTACGTGGAGCGGCTCGGTACCGCGTGGCGCGGGCAACTCGGAGACTATCGTGCGCTGCTCGCGTTGCGGCAGGGTGACATCCGTCGCGCCACCGAGATGCTGGCGACATCCCGCGCCGAGTTTGAACCGGGACAGGATCTGTCGCTCTATACGTTCGACGGATCGCTGGCGCTGGCGTATCTCTCTGGCGGCGACTCGGTACGCTCCGCGGCGAAGCTGGACGAATCGAGCCGCCGCCTGGATGCCGTGCGCGATACCCTGGCGGCCGCGGGTTTACGGAAAGTCATCGGATCCATCGACCATTGGGGGGGGACAGAAGGCGACATCGATCAGGTCATGGCGTCGTTCGTGACGTCGTCCACGTGGCTGCCCACGGTGTTCACTGTGACGGAGCGGACGCGTGCTCGCGCGCTGCTGACTGGCGCATTCGCCGACGAGTCGGAGACGAGTGCGTCGGACATCCGCGATGCCCGGCAGCGCGTGCGCGCGAGTTCGACGGTGCTGCGTGAGGTGCAACGCACGTTGAAGCCGAACACTGCCCTGCTGATCTACGCTGGTGGTCGTGGTCGCGCCCGCACATCGATGATGCTCGTGACCCGAAACTCCGCACGTGGCTTCACGCTCGCGCCGCTCGACTCGCTGGACAGCGACATCGTGCGGTGGCTGGCGTTGCTCGAGAGCGGTGAAAGTGGCGTGGGCGCCGGGCGTCGGGTGGCGCACAGCGTCCTCGGGAACGCACTGCGTACGTTGCCGTCGGGCATCCGGCGGTTGGTGGTGGTACCGCACGGGCCGTTGTATCGCGTGCCGTTCCAGGCGCTCCCCGTGGGTGCCGGCGTGCTCGGCGATCGCGTGATCGTGACGATCTCGCCGTCGGTCTCCCTGGCGATGGCCTATGCCGGCGACCAGCGCCGCATTCCAGCACGCGTGCTCGCGATGGGCGGTGGCGATACGCAGGTGCAGAGCGGCGTGCCGCTGTCACTGCAGTTGACGGTGGAACGCACTGCGCGCAGCGATCCGCTGGCACCATTGCCAGCGGCTGGCGATGAAGCGCGTGCGGCTGCCGCGTGGGCGCGAGGATCGTTGGCACTGATTGGCAGCGACGCGTCGGAAACGGCACTCAAGCGGGAAGCGCGCGGCGGATACACCGTGTTTCACGCGGCCGCGCACGCGTTGACGAGCGATCAGGCCCTCGGCGCCAACTATCTCATCCTGCGCGCCGACAGCGTGGAGGATGGCTACGTCTCCGGTGGCGAACTGGCGTCGATGAGCCGCGGCCTGTCGATGGTCGTGCTCTCGGGATGCCGCACCACGGGCGACTTCGGCTCGCGCGGCGACGCCGTGGACGGGCTCGTGGCCCCACTGCTCGCGCGCGGCGTGCGCACCGTGCTGGCGAGCCACTGGGCAGTGAGCGATCGCTGGACGAAGGTGCTGATGGAGCGATTCTACCAGCGCCTCGCGGCGGGCGCGGCGGCGGCCGACGCGATGAACGATGCCCAGACCTCGCTGCGACGCGCCGGAGTGCCGGCGCGCTTCTGGGCCGCGTTCAGCGTGATCGGGGACGGAGCGCTGACGTTCACGCCGGTCACGGCGACGCCGGCGCGCTGACGCGAGCGGCGGGCCGCACGCGTGCTCCGCGGCTCGCTCAGCGAATCGTCAGCTTCTCCACGCGAGAGCGAATCTCCGTGCCGTCGGTGGCGCGCGAGCGGACCCACCAGCGATACGTGCCCGGCGCGAGGGTGCCCCCGGGCACGACCACGGTGGTGTCGTTGGTCTCGAGGGTGAAGACCGGATCGTCACTGGCGTTGAGAATTTCCACCCGGTAGCGCGACACACTCTTCCGCGGCTTCCAGATCAGCGTCACCGGCCGCGCCGCCGCGCTGAGCGGGACCTGCTGCAGGTCGACCTCGGCGCCGGCCGCGCGCACCTCGTCGCCCTGCGGCGGCAGCGTGTACACATACCAGCTGCTGCCGGCCACCATCATCAGCGACGCCGCGAGCAGGATCGGCTTGAGCGTGGCGGTGATGCGGCGCCCCGGCGCCGCGAGGGGACGCGCGGCGAACGGGAGAACGACGGTGGGTGTCACCACCGGCGCACGTGCTTCCTCGGCCGTGGGCGCCGCCGTCGAGAGGCGCGCGGCGACCAGATGGGCCAGCGTCTCCGCACCGTCCCGGCTGGCCAGCAGCCGATCGACCATGGTGAGCCGGGCCTCCTCGTCGGCCGTGTCGTCGAGGAGCGTGTGGAGGAGCGTGTCGAGGTCGGCGTCGTCAGGGCCCGCGCCCGCGCTCACTGCGCGGCGCGCCGTCGCGGCGGCGGCGTACGCATCGCGAAGCGACGCGGGCACGGCCCCGAGGTCCGGCGGTAGCGGCAGATGTTCCGACCTTGTCATCCTCGTTCCCTCAATTGACGCGCAGCAAGTCCAGTACGGCCGCCGTGACCGCGCGTTGCAAATATGACGCGGAGAGCGTCGCGATGTTCTCAAAGTCTCCCGAGACGCGCCACAAGCAGATCCCAACGTCCTGTACGACGCTGGAGTATCGGACGGATGCGCAACGCGGACTCGGCTGTGAAACGCACGACGCGCGGTGCCGCGACGCGTCTTGTGCGACACTGCACCACTACCGCCCGCGGCTGGGCGTGAACGTGTATGTCCAACCGAGCTTCTTCACGATGATGGAACGCTTGTCAGGCGTCAGGCGCATCTCCTCGCCGGTGAGTTGGTCGCCCATCATCAGCACAGCCACGCCCGGTAGAGGCAACTCCATTTCGGTGCTCGAGGTGCGCGCTGGCGAGCGCTGGTTACCGCCGGTGCACGCAACCGGCACGGCACCCTCCGGGTAGTCAGTGCGCACGACCATGGCGGGCATGCCGCCGAGACCTGCCTTGACCTGCTCGATCGTTGCGTGCTCATACCGGCCGGACATCGTGGGTGCCCGGCACCCGACGCCGCCGTTGCGCAGCGCACCCATGACGGTCGCCGAGTTGGTGATCGTCGGTTCGCCCACCAGTGTCAGGTTCCCATCGTTCGAGATGTCGAAGCTCATCTCGACGTGGTCGGTCACCGGGGCGTAGCCGCTGGTGCTGACGTTGAGGATCAGCGCATCACCGGCGTAGTCGCCCACCACGGTCCAGTGGAGAGCAGGCGCCGAGGCGAGGTCGGCAACCGTCCCCATCGATCCCGCCTGGCTCGCATCCGGTCGATTGGTCGCGCCGGAGGACGGAGTGCCGCTGTTCGCCTCGGCGTCCGGCGTCTCGCCGCCGCAGGCCGCGAATAGGAACAACGGCAGCGCAACAGTCACGGCGACGAGGCGCTGCTGGCGGAGGCATCGGATCATCGGAGTCACCTGGTTGAGGATGCGAAAGTGTAATACGCCTGCGGCCGGTTCACCGGAGTGCGCAACGGACGGATCGTGCGCGGAGCTGACACGCAGGCGTGAGCAGGCTCGGGCGAATCGTGCGTTTCTCAGGGGACAGTCCGTCCACCGCATTCCGCCCACGAGACCATGCCGCACCACCTCATTCGCCTGCGCTTCGCGCTCATCGCCGCCGTACTGCTCGTCACGGCCTGCGACGCGCCGCCGGGAGCGGCGATGTACCGCTGCAAAGAGCGGATGGCGGGACTCCTCAGCAGCACGCACACCTGCGTCTTCACGATCTCGCCGCTGGATAGTGCCGGGCATACGCACCTGCATGAAGACAAGGACTTTGGGAGCAGAACCGCCTACACCGATGCCATCGCGGTGAAGGGAACACTCAGCGTCGCGCGCGGCGAGGTCCGCCTCGACATGGTCGACGAGGGGGGCACCACCCGCACCGTGACCGCCACGCCCGGTGCTCCCGCGCCATTCGCGCTGCGCCTGAAGACGAAGTGGCGATCCAGCATTCGCGGACTCCCATTCTCGCTCACGCCGATCGGCGCCACGCACTCGGCGGACAGCCTGCGGCTCGAATACGAGTTCATTCACTAAGCTCGTGTCGCCGCAGTCGCGTCGCAGCATCGCGTCCCGTGTGCGCCGCCGCCGCAGTGCAAATCCGCTCGGTACATAAGG
Source organism: Gemmatimonadaceae bacterium (assembly GCA_031423355.1). Lineage (GTDB taxonomy): Bacteria > Gemmatimonadota > Gemmatimonadetes > Gemmatimonadales > Gemmatimonadaceae > JACMLX01. Next base: position 25,297 of record JANPFJ010000297.1, read on the forward strand.
GCCTGCCCCCCTGGTCGACCCGCTCCTGTCCGCGGGTGGTCGCGAGTGTTTCGCGCGGCGATGAGAGCGCCGCGACGCACGAAACGTCTCTTGAGACATTGGGGCTCCGCACGACGTGCGGAGTCCGTTTGCCAACTCGACTGCGGAGTTCTCGATGCAACGTCGTCACGCTGCCTTGCTCTGTCTGGGCACCTGTCTTCTCTTGGCGCCATCCGCGAGCGAGGCGCAGACTGTTACCATCACCGGGACGGGCGACTCCAAGCGGACGCCGCTCGCGCAACGGCAGGATGCCGGATCCAGCACGACGGCGTTTACGCTGCTGCCAGGAGAGCGGGCCTCGGTGACGTTCGGCACCACCGAACCCGGGACGGTGATGGTGGTCGTACAGGTGAAGGGGCAGCCATTGCTCGTGACGGTGCGCGATGGCAAGGGCGCGCTGGTCGCAGAGCAGGGGGGAACCGGATCCATCACCCTCCCCTTGCAACTCCCCTCTGCGACGGCACAAGACCAGAATTTCTGGGTGGTGTCGATGCGCGACTCGCGTGACACCTTGCCGCCGACGGTGGCCTTACGGTCTGTGCCCCGCCCGGTGTCGAGCGGCACGGTCACGGTCAGTGGCCCCGTCATGTCTGCGCAGGACTTTGCGAACATGATGGCCCCGCGCATCGCGGCCGCTGAGCGGGCGTCAGTCGCGGTACGACGCCGACAGGAGCGGGCGGCCCCCGTCGTCATCGACATGGCACCGGCACGCGCGGTCCTCGCTCAGCAGGTGGCACAAGCGCAACAGGCGCAATTGGCCGCCATTGCCCCCAGGCTGCCTCCCGCGGCCGTGGCGCAGATGAAGCAGCGCATCGATCTGCGGGCGCGCGGCGACGTGCCGCAGCAGATCATCGTCCCGGGTGGCGGTGCGACGACGGCCTTGGCCGGCGGTGTCGTGCGTCGTGCGCCGATGACCGCGTCTGTATCACAGGCCGCCGGTGGTGCCGCGCCGGTCGGTACGGGTGGGGGCGCAGCCGTCGCCGCGGCGCCAGCGATCACGAACCTGAGCGTCCGGCAGGGGGCGCCCGGTACGCCCGTGCTGCTCGAGGGCAGCGCGTTTGGTGACCAGCCGGGGGAGGTCCGCTTCCTCGTCGCGAATGGGACCGATCTCCCGGCGCCGGTCTCGTATTGGAGCAGTTCGCAAGTGTTCGCGGAAGTGCCAGTCAAGGAAGGAGTCCAGGCCTTCGACGGGTACGTCTACGTCAAGCGGACGGATGGCAGCAAGACGGCGTTGGTCCCGTTTGGTTTTCAACCGACGAGCGACATCGTCACGTTCTGCAGCCAAAACAATGAGATGGATACGCGCATCGGAAACCCCGGGGAGATTACTAATACGAGCGTTCAGCATTTTACATTGTTTGCAGGATTTGCAGGTTACGATGAGTTGAATCTCCAGCAGCGCCTGACGAACGGGTGGCGTATCATGGCGGTCGAGCTCCGCGCTCTCGGTTGCTCCTCACAGCAGGCGGGTGTGTATCGGTCAATACCGACTCACAGCGGCGCATACATCGTCGACTGGCGCCCTGGCACCGATTCCCCGTATGTCAAAGTTCGGTGGTGGATCGATCCAACTTTTTTCGATTTCAACTATTTGAGTTATAATCTGGCGATCACCGTGACAGGTCCGAAGGGCCTTTCCTTCCGCTGACCAACTGCGGTGTCGTTTCGTCGCGAAGCCCGCTCAGTCGTTCGCTGGCATCGAGAACGTGTGATCGCGACGCGATTGATCGCGGTCGCGCGTGTCACGTCGCGTGTGCGTGTGTCGCTATCGCGGACTGTACACCACGTTGCCGATGACGAGATATTTGTCACCGGTGGCTCCGATCCTCGTGATGTACGACGGCGCCGAGTTGGGACGCAGCTCCAGCAGGTAGCCATCGAGCTGCCAGCGTCCTCGCCCGCCAGGCGTCGCGCGGCGGGTGGCTTCGTCTTCCTCGACGAGCGTGCCGTCGAGATACGTCCCGTCGGCGCGGAACACGTATTGCACGCCGGGCGCCTGCCAGGAGCGGAGCAGTTGCGCGCGGGTGGCGGGGCGCAGCGCCCGGTAGAGGCGCCCGCCGGCCTTGAAGAACGCGCCGTCGCCGTCCGTCCCCGAGGTGAATGGATCGCTGTTGCGATAACCATCGCGGTCCTGCGTGATGACGCCACCACTGACGGTGAATGTACCTACGCCGTTACTGCCGCGCTGCGCACGCTGGCCCTCGACATCTACCAGGTCGCCCGCGCCGAATCGAGGTGACGACGCCGTGACGCCATCGGGCAGAAAGACGACGGACGTCACGGACATGCCGAGTCGGCTGCCGTCGGCCTGATAGTACCACCACAGCCCTTGCGGACGCCCGCTGAGGATGCGCGCGGGTGGAATCGGCACGCCGCGCCCACTCGGCAGCCAGCCCGGCGACCCGGCGAACAGATCCGGCGTGTCGCCCGTCGGAAGCCGTGCCGAACTGCTGGCGGGCGGTGCGCTGGTCGGCATGTTGGACTGCACGGGAGTCAGGGGCGGGGCGGGGCTTGCGGCGACGATCGGCGCGGCCGACAGCAAGCCGTTCGCCACGGCCGGCGCGACGATGGCCTGATTCGCGGTCGCTGTGCCGATCTGCAAGCTGGAGAGCACCGCGCGAATGTCACGCTGTCGGTTGTTCCACTCGGTCTCCGAACTCACGACCATCAGCGCGATCGCCCGCTGCCCGCCACGGAACACCACGGTGAAAAACCGCGTCTGGTTGCCGCCGTCCGGCAGCTGGACCGTGAAGCGCTGCATGAGAAGTGTCCCCCCGGCGCCCAGGTCGGTCGGGAGGATATCACCGGAGTCGATGACCGTCAGTCCGGCGTGCCATTGGCGGGCGATCGCCCCCAGTTGCGCACGGATGTCCTCACGCGTGGCGGCTTCGGCACCAGCGATGATGACGCCCATCGCGGGCGTCGCGGAACGCCCCGGCCTCGGGGTGAGCAGGCGCACGTCGCGCGTGTCCGTTGCGGTCCACCCCAATGGGAGGCGGTAGCGCAGGCCCCGGAACTCCTGCGCCTGCGCGCGTGTGGTGGTGGCAGCTGCCGTGACGACGAGGCCGAGCAGCACGGCGGTGTGAAAGCGCGACATGGAGCGATTGAGAGGAGTGGTGGCTAGCGACGGGAGGTGGAGAGGCGGTCGGCCCATTGAGCAGACGAAGTGTGGCGGCGGATCTTCTCACCCTGACCGGCGTCGACAGGTGCGGCGCAGCCTCGTCAGACTCTGCGCCGGCACTGCGGCACGTCGGCGGCGATCGAGGGGCGACTGATGCTGGCGACCATGCTGGAGGCTACTGGCGTCGCGTTGCCGCCTCGTCGTCCGGACGGCTGCGTGGCGGCGGTGTGAGAATCACATTGCTCGCGCTGCGTCTCACTGCGTAATAGGCGTGACCGCGGCTGGCGACTGCTCTGCGTCGCCGCTGAGTCCCGGGCCGCTTGGGCGCCTCACACATGGAGACTGCATGCATTTCGGTATTCGCCGCATCGTCATCGGCATCGCATTTCTCGCGACGCTACCGATGGCTGTCGAAGCACAACAGCCAGGCCGAGTGACGATCGGCGTTGATCATACGAACCCGCTCCAGGTGCCAAACGACGAGTTCACATTCAGAATCGACGCCCCGGGTGCTCAGAACCAACTCGTCACGATCAACGCCGGTATGCGCGCAAAGAATTTTTTTGGCGAGTATCCGTCGGGTGAAAGCTTCACCGTCACGCAGGTCTCGGGACCGCGGAGATGCCGGTTCCTTCGTCCTCCATCCGGCGTGATTGGTACCAGTAACTTCATGATACGCGTCGACTGTACGGGGCCCGCCGGACGAGCGTATGTGGGGGTAGCTGTAACACCAAACCTCCAATCTGAACGTGATACGTTCACGTTTCTCCTCGACGTCCCGGGACTTGGTCGTAGCACCACATCACTTACCTCCCGTACGTTTTTTTCGGAGTTTCCTAGAAAATTTTTTGGGAGTGAACCATTCACCGTGACCCAGATCGGCGGACCACGGACCTGCTGGCCACTCAGTCCGGTCGTGCCGACCAATCTCACAGCCAACAACAACACATTTATTTATTATAAATGCGGCCCTGAGCAACCGGACCGCCCGCAGCAGCCGCCTGAGGCACCGCCGGCGGAGACGAGAGTGCCGATTGCCCAGGTGCCACGACCTGCGACACTGACGCCACCACCTGACGCCCCGCCTGCGACACCGCCACCGGTCGCCCCGCCTGCGACATCGCCGCCGGTCGCCCCGCCCGCGACATCGCCGCCGGTCGCCCCGCCTGCGATATCGCCGCCTGTTGCCCCACCTGCAAACTCCGGCGGCGGCACACCGGTCTCACGTCCACCGACACAACCAGCGTTCACGCTGTCCGTCGCCGTATCGACCGACGTCGCGTCGGGCGAAACATTTCAATTCAGCACACTCGGCGGCAGAACCGCCGTCGTGACCGCGAAGGGAGTACCCGTCGCCTTCTCCGCGCCCATCGGCGCCGCGGTCCCGTACATCATCACCCAGACCAGCGGACCTCGTAGCTGCACACAATCCGACAATCGTCGGGGGATCATCACCGCCGACGTCGTCGTCACGATCGCCTGTGGCCGCCCAGCCGGCGCGACGAAAGTCGCCGGCGAACTACGCGCGCTGGTCGGCTCACGAGTCGTGCTCCAACTCAACGGTGCTGGAGACCTTCCGCTGACGGTGCCGCCCGTCGCCGGCGCCACTGATCGGTACAACATCCTGCCGTTCGCGTTCGTCGCGGGCGTGCCGGCCGGTGCGCCGTACCGGGTCACGGTCAAGACACAGCCCGCCGGTCAGACGTGCAGCGTGTACGCCGGCTCCTCCGGCACCGCACCGGTCGGTCTCGGTGCCCTGCTCGTGGGGTGTGACATGCAGGCCGACTTGATCAGTCGCAGCACGGACAACGCGACGCAAGGCACCTTTTACGAAAGCACGGCACCCGTGATCGGCGGCTCGGACCTGCCATCGGGGCGCACGCAGGACGGGTTCGGCGAAGGCCGGTTCGTGGCCTTCGGCACCAGCGCGAAATTGGGTGGGTCGACAGGCAAGTTCAGGCAGATCTTCTGGCGCGACCGGTTGACCGGCGAGACCCGTCTTGTGAGCCGGAACACCGCCGGCGCGGAGGGCGATGCCGACAGTTTTTTCCCGTCGATCTCGGCCGACGGACTGAGCGTGGCATTCGAGTCGTACGCCACGAACCTGGTCGAGGGTGATCTGAACCGCGTTCGCGACGTCTTTCTCTGGCAGGCCGTTTATCCCGACAAGGCGGTGCAGCGCGTCAGCGTCGGCGCCGGCGGAGTCGAGGCCAACGCTGAAAGCTGGGAAGCGCGCCTCTCGGGCGATGGATCCATCGTCGCCTTCACCAGCAGCGCCAGCAACATCACGACTGGCGTCGAGGCAAAGAACACCGCAAACGTCTACCGTCGCGATCTTGCAAGCGGTACGGCCACGCTCATCAGCAAAGGGACGAAAGGCAAGGGCGTCGGCGGTTCGAGACCATCCATTTCCGAGGACGGGAACCGCATCGCATTCCATTCGGGCTCGAGCGAGTTGGTAGCCGGCGACCGGAACAACCTGTGGGACATCTTCGTGTACGATCATCCGACGGGCGGTCTGCTGCGCGTGAGCCGGACGAGCACGGGTGGTGAGCGGGATCAGGGCAGCGAAAGTGCGAGCCGCGTGGTCGCGCCGGCGCTCTCCGGTGATGGGAAGTTCGTGGCGTATGCCAGCACCGCCAGCAACATCGGCAGCGTGCCGTCGAAGGGCTTCCAGAATGTGTACCTCGTGAACATCGAAAGCGGGGAGGTCCGCGCGATGAGTCTGGGCGCCGGTGACGTGGCCGCCGATGGCGACAGCCCGATCGCGCAGGGAGAGCGTCCGGCGATTTCGTATGACGGCCGCTTCGTGGCCTTTCCGACGAGTGCCACGAATCTCGGCGTGCCCAAGGGGAACGTGCTGATCCGTGATGTCAGCTCCGGCCGGGCGACCGCAGTCGTCGGGCCCGCCATCACGAACCTGACCGTCGGCACACCGGTGATGTCACGCACCGGCGCATTCGTCGTGCTCCCTGCCAGCCAGAAGCTGGATACGCGGTACCCATCGAGCGGCCTGTTCGCGGTCTTCACCGGATTGGCACCCTCGTGGTGGTGGGTGCGGTGAGACGCGAGAGCGTTTCGCGCATCACGACGTCGATCCGATGAACCTTCGAGTGCATCCGCGCGCAGTGCGACGACGCTGACGCGGTATCACGATCACCGCATCTCGTCGCGGAATTCATGTCTCTCACCACTCTGTGCATCATGCGCTCACTCACGACGTTTGCCCGGACGCTCGCCCTGTGCTCCGGCGTCACCAGTCTGGTCGTGTCCACTGCCGCCGCGCAGATACGGCCGCAGGTCAACGACTCTCTGGTCCTCAAGGTGGTCGCGCCGCCATCCGTCGAGCGATTCCCCGTGCGCGGCCGAGCGGCACCACCGCCGCCACCGGCGAAAACGCCGGTACCACCACCGCCACCGAAGGCGGCGGTCGGTATTTTCGGCTCTGAAATCGCCGTCGGTCCGGTCGTTTCAATCGCACCGCTCACCATCGTCGACTTATCCGCGCAATGTCCGAGCGGAAAGGTGGCGATCAGCGCCGGCATGGATCTCGGTGCGTCCGGTGATGCCGTCTACGGCGGGGAACTCCGAGGCACTTCGATCAGCAGCGATCGCCTGGTTCGCGCACGTGTCCGCAACGCCAATGTGTTCGTTGCGATCACCGGTCGTGCCATGGCTGTCTGCATCGCGCCGATTGCCGGCATGCGGACGATCATGTTCGGCGCGATGCAAATGGGCGCGCGTGATCCGGCACACCGGGCCGATCAGGGGTGTGCGGCGAGTGAACGGTTGATCGGCGGCGGTGTGATGGGTTCCGACTTCACGCAGATCGCCGCCAACGCACCGCAAGGGGGCGCCCCCGAATCGGCGACATGGCGCGAAGTCGTGGCACCGCAGAATACCGTGGTCGTCCCGGGGCTTGGCTACACGGCCGAAGCGCGCGCGATCTGCGCTCCCGCCGCCGGCGTCGACGGATGGAGCATCGTCGAGACGGCAGAGGTCTCGCTCGCAGCGCGCGGTGTCACCACGCTGTCCCTCAACTGTCCCGCGGGTGCGGCGCTGCTAGCAGCCGGCGTCGTCCAGCAGTCATCGAACTACATCGATATGCTCGCCAACGATATCACGCTGGCAAGCGGCAGTGCCACCGCACAGGTGGTGAACCGCAATATCATCGGTGGTGGCGTTCCTGTCCGCGCCACGCTCGCTGGCATCTGTGCGCGAAAGCAATAGGGGCGTCAGTACGCCGCGGTGGCGATGGGCAGCCCGGCGTCGTTGTCAGCTCAGTCGGGTGGCACACCGAATACCATCAGCTCACTCGCACACAGCGGTTCCACCGAGACCCTATGACACGCATCCCCGGCTGTCTGCTTCTGGTTGTGCTTTTCACCTGGAACGCCTCGCTTGCCTCGGCGCAGAATGCTCCGTGCGACTCGTCACAGTTCGATACGCTCACCAACATGTGGAGGTTGGAGCCGGACCAGAACACCCGAGAGGTGTCGGTCGCTGAGCTCGCGGCCGAACGGAGAGTCATGCGGCCCGTGGTGCAGATGTTCAAGTCCGCGTTCGTGCCGACTGGAGCCGTCGGCTATTACAGCGTGAACTACGACATCCTGCCGCATGTTGTGACGAACAAGAGCCGCTACGGGAACACGTACGTGTTCATGCTGAGCAATCAGAAGCTCAGGTGCCGCAGCGGCAAGCCTGTGATGGCGGACATCTCGCTCGGCATGGTGTCCGTTCACGTGAACACACACTTCATCGGCGAGGCCGAGAACGGCGATTCCCGTGTCGGGTTCAGCTACCTGCCACGCGGGTACTACCAGCGCAAGGAGAAGCTCGCGCTGCCGGAGGCCAATGCCGAGGGCTTCCAGGAGTTCAACTTCGGCGACGGCACGACGGTCTGGTGGTTCACTCGGCCTGGCGCCCTGCCGTTCCGGTACGTCACCAGGCGCGAATTCCTGCACAAGCAAATCGAGATCGTGCGCGGCAGATCGACGCCCAGCCCCGAACTACTGGCGTACTATCAGGAGCTGCTCAGCGATGCCACGGATGACGTCGCGTTCATCAAACAAGCCGACGTGCCAGGGCTCACCGAGCGAGGCTACGTCTTCACGACCCTCGAGGACCGGGCGAATCGCGTCTGCGTCACCGTGAACCCCGACTACTATGACCGGAGCCTGCCGAAGTCGGCGCCGCAGCACATGATGATCCGGCTCAAACGTGAGAGTGTGGAGGATCTGAACCGCACGGGGAACGGGCCGCGCCATCTCGCGGCCATCCAACAGCTGCGTGAGATCGTCGTCGCCAATCTGCCCGCGTTTCGATCGATCGTGAAGTAGTCGGCGCTCGCCGCCGCCGCTCGTGCTCGGCGGCTGACGCGTACGGGGATTCTCGGAGGTTGGATGCCGTGCGGACAACGCCCGGCCGACGTCCGAGCGGGTCTCGTGGCTGGCCACTCGGCTCGTGTCGCCGCCGCAGGCTGCGCGGCCGGCCCTCCGTGACGAATGACAGGACCCAGCCGCTGGCAAGCTCACGTGGCCGCACTCAGTCTCTCGCAGATACGTCGTGCACACTTGCAGCCAGGATGTTCGTCGCCAGTGGCACCACATCCCTCCCCGCGATGAACTCCCGCGCCCGGAACGGCGAATCGTCAGCCAACGCCTGCGGAAACTTCACATTCCACGGACAGCAGGTCTGGGAGATGTGTCGGTATACCCGTTTTGAGATCGAGATTGGCACGGGGACGGTGAGTGTCAAGCCGTAGTACCGCCAGCCATAGTATCGCGTCGTGACGTGGCTCCGGTCTGGGCTGTGGACCGGCACCCGGGCCAGGAACTCCCCCGCGGGTCGGCGGTCTCGGTGCCGGACGTGGGCCCCTCGGACGTGTCGGACCTGTACGTCACTGCCTTCGCGGTCCGCTCGTACATCAGGCGCTCAAGCGCGACGGGATTGCGGGCGCAGCACCGCGCGCTCTGGGTCGCGAAGGCGCGGTCCTCCTCGGGCACCCAGACGGCGGTGTGCACGTGGAACCCCGAGTGCGGCCAGGTCAGCATGCCGTCGGCCTGCTCCTCGTCGAACAGCCATGTGACCATGTGACCCGTCACCGCCGCTGACGAAGGCGACGGGCCGACGGGTCACGCCGACTTGTCCGCTTCCTTGCCGAGGTGACGATCGACGAAGTAGATCGCGGAGCTCGACGAGCCGACGCTGCGCACCTGCTCGACGATCCCCTTGGTCGTCTTCTCTTCTTCGACCTGCTCGGTGACGAACCACTGCAGCATGACCTGCGTCGCGTAATGCTTCTCTTCCGTGGCAAGCGCATACAGCGCATGAATGCCCGCGGTGACGCCCTGCTCCTGCCGGAGGGCGATCTCCCAGACTTCGAGCGTTGATGCGAATGTCGACTGCGGCTGCGGAATGGCGGTCAGCGCTACGCGACCGTCGCAGTCGTGCACGAAGTCAAAAATCTTCATCGCGTGGCCCTGTTCCTCACGCGCCTGACGACGCATCCACTTCGCCGAACCCTGCAGGTTGGCTGTTTCGAAGTGGGCGGCCATCGCGAGGTAGGCATAGGCGGAGGTGAGCTCCGCATTGATCTGTTCGTTGAGTGCGGCCAGCAGTCTGGGGCTCAGCATCGTTTCACCTTGAAAGGGGAGAGTCGGATGCTACCAAGACCGCTGTGCGGCAGCAAGCCGGGGTACCGGTACGGCGTGGGCTTCCGCCGTCGATCGAATCGGTGGTCCGTGACGGGCCGCCCTCGGTGCCGGGGAGCGTGGCTTGCCAGTTGTCATAACCACCGTTACGGTAATGGACACGCCGCCGAACGACGAGCTCCCGCAGGGTCAGGTCCGGCGTCTCGTGCTCCATCCATCCGTTCGATGACGCGTATGCATGCGCTGGAAGCGCTCTACCCGATGGGGCATGAGCAGGTGGTTTTCTGCCAGGAGCCGGCAGCCGAGTACCGCGCGATCATCGCGGTGCACAGCACGGCGCTCGGCGCGGCCGTCGGGGGCACCCGATTGTGGTCGTACGCCAGCACTGATGACGCCCTGCGCGACGCGCTGCGTCTGTCGCGCGGCATGACCTACAAGAATGCCGTCGCAGGCTTGGCGCTCGGTGGTGGGAAGGCCGTGATCCTCGTGCCTCGAGGCGACTTCGACCGTGAAGCGCTCTTTCTTGCACACGGCCGTGCGATCCAGCGTCTCGCCGGACGGTTCATCACGGCTGAGGACGTAGGCACCTCACCGGCCGACTTGGCTGTTGCCGCACGCGAAACGTCATTCGTGGCCGGGATCGACGGCAAGGGGGGCGATCCCTCACCATGGACCGCGCGCGGCGTGTTCGCCGGGATCCAGGCGTCGGCGCGACATCGGTGGGGGAGTACCGATCTGTCGCAACGCACCATCGCCATTCAGGGATGTGGCAATGTCGGCGGTGCGCTGGCGCGCGCGCTCGCGGCAGTTGGCGCAACGCTCATCCTGTCGGACACGGATGCCGCGCGCGTTTCGACCTTGGCCGAATCACTTGGTGCGATGGTCGTCCCGCCCGATACGATCTACGGCGTGAAGGCTGACATCTTCGCGCCGTGCGCACTTGGCGCGGTCCTGAACGACGGCACCATCGGCCAGTTGCAGGCCGAGATCATCGCCGGCGCCGCGAACAACCAGCTGGAAGAGGATCGTCATGCGGAACGGCTGGCGCAGCGCGGCATCCTCTTCGCCCCCGACTTCGTGATCAACGCCGGCGGCGTCATCAGCGGGAGCGTGACACTGCTCGGCGAGACGCACGATGGAATGGTGCGCCGCGTGGACGGAATCGGTGACACGCTGTCGGCGGTATTCACGCAAGCAGAACGGGACGGAATCACCACCATGCGGGCTGCCGAACTGCGCGCAGAACGGGCGCTGGCTGCTGCCCGGCCACGTTGACGGAGGCCTTGTGAAGCGAAGCGACAGGACCTGGACGACCCAGCCGCAGGCGGCAGCCATCGTGCATCGTGTGCTCGATGACGCGCTTGCCAAAGTACCCGAGGCGGGCGCTCTGGCGTCGCGCCTGCGCAACGACATCGGAGTGCGGCTAGCGGACATTCTCGACTACATCGCGACCGATGACGCCGCGCTGACGCAGGAGTTTCGCAGCGCCGGGTGGGAATCCGATCCGACCCAGCAGGGCGTGCTGCGCAACTCGACCGGGCTCTTTCCCGCGGTGCTGCATCGTCAGCGTGGGTCGGAGATCGGATTCAAGGTGGAATACGCCCACGAGTTCGTCGCCGCGCAGAAGCTCACGGCTCCAATCGACGGGGCGCTGCACGCCCCGTTCCGTCGTGTGCGGTTCGCCGCCGCCAATGGCGTCGAGTTCTGGGCGATCGAGCGGCGTGGCTCGACACTGTTCGCCCCTGACGATCCGTCGCCCGCCACGCTCCGCGCGGCGCGGCTTCATTTGCAATCGTTTCGCACGCGTCGACGCGAATTCGACGCGATCGACGCGGGATTTGACTACACGGACCGCATCGTCGCCGATGCGGTCAAGGATCTTGGCAAGGACTGGGCGTGCTGGCTCTGGTTGCGTGCCGAGCGTGAGTACTGGGAGCGTCGCAACCACGCCGGCCGCGTTCAGAAGGCGAGGCAGGATGCGCATGGCATTGGCTGGGGGAATCAGGATCATCACACGTATGACAGCTCGCGTGCCTGTTTTCATCGATGCGTCGGCGTGCTGGAGGCGCTCGGCTTCGAGTGCCGTGAACTGTTCTACGCCGGGCACGCTGCCGGCTGGGGCTCACAGATCCTCGAGCAGCCTGTGCTCGGCAGCGTGATCTTCGCCGACATCGATCTCGCGCCGGACGAACTGGACATCGACTTCGCGCATCTGCATCTGGTACCGCTGCCGTTCGTGAAGCGCGCCGGACTCTGGTGCGCGCTGCACGGCGAGTCAATGCTCGAGGCCGGGCTCAATCACCTCGAGTGCATGTATGACCATGTGATCTGTTCACGCGGACTCGAGGACGCTGGTGTGACGTTCATGCAGCCGTTCTCCGACTTCCCGCACCTGTATCAGGCGCTGACGGAAGGCGAATGGTGGCCGGTGGTCCCGGCGCGGGTCGATGCGATCGAAGCGGCGGGATTGATCACCGCCGAACAGGCGGAGGATTTCCGGCTGCATGGCGCCATCGGGTCGCACCTCGAGAACCTCGAGCGCAATGACGGGTTCAAGGGGTTCAACCAGCCGGGAATCGATGGGGTGCTGCGGATCATCGATCCGCGGAAGAATCTGGTGGGCGTGGGGTGAGCGGTGTCTGCGTTCGCGGAGTACGGTCGCGATGGTCGTTGCCGCCCGCGCTCAGCGATTCCGCGACGGCATCGTCCGTTCGAAGAACGCCCACACCCGGTTCCACGAATCGATCTGCTCAGGTGAGTCATCCAGTTCGAGTGTCTTGCGATTGACGCGACGGCTGAAGGTGTGCCCGACACTCGTCGGACCTGGCGTTGGATTGACGAAGATCTTCGTCTCGGCCAGCTGCGGCTTCCGCGCCACCAGCGCATCGATGAGCGGCCGCGCTTCCTCGAAGTTCACGTCTTCGTCATTCGTCGCGACATGCACGAGCAGCGGCGCACGCAGGCTGTCAACCCAGTAGTACGGCGAGCGACGCAGGTACTCAGCGCGGTTCTCGAACGGCAGCCCACGGAGTCCTGGTTGCGTGGAGAATGACCGCTGATACGACGGGCCCTTGAACGACAGCCGGAAGAGGAGGTTCGTCACCGGCACGATGGCGGCGCCGGACCGGAACGGAACCTCACGCGCATGCCGCATCATCAGCAATGCAGTGATGTAACCCCCGTGACTCCAGCCCATCACGCCGATGCGTGTGGTGTCCACGTTCGGCATCTGCCGCAGTACCTGCACGGAGGCGAGTACGTCATCGACTTCCTTGCCGCCGTAGTCGATCCGCTCGTGGAATGCCTTGCCGTAGCCGGAACTGCCGCGGTAGTCGGGGGCAATCACCACGTAGCCGCGACGTACCGCCTCCTTGATGAACGGCAGGTAGTTCTGATCCCAGTTGCCGTGCACGCCGCCGTGCACCCAGACCAGCGCCGGCTGTGTGCGGGCACCGCGTGACGCGAGTGGTTCGAAGACCGAGGCGGGAATCTCGAGCCCATCGACAGGGCTGGTGAACATCGTTTTCGAGAACTTCATGAATCCGACGCTGCGCGCAGCGAAGATGCTGTCAGTCACCGCCTTGCGGGCGATGGCTCGCGCATAATCCGCCACGGGATGATCACCGAGTTCCTTGCTGACATACAACGCCGCGATTCGCGCGGAATCCATCACGACGCGCTGCCGGAGCCGTGCGGTATCGGGCTCCTGGTCCTGCGCGGCTGCAACGCCGACCGAGCACGCGAGCAGAATGGCGGTGCGCAGCAGCGAGGCGGAAAACGGATGGATCCGGGAGCGGGGCATGAAAGACCTGTGGATTGCGGTCCAGCGGTGGGTTGCGAGGTGCGCGATTCAACGCGTCAACCGACAGTTTACGCTGCCCGCCCCGATTCGTTGATCGGCATCCGGCGCGGGCCGTTGCGGTGGCGCATGCGGCACCGGCAAGCCGCCCACAGCGCCGGGGGCCGCGTCTCAATGCCGATGCCCACTACCGCACGCAGGAACGCCTTTTACCTTCGCTGCACATGGCCACACCTGTGGCTGGCACAGCGCCACACCAGTGTTCAGGGGGATTGATGGTTTCGCGGATTTACGACGCTCGAAGTTTACCACTCAGGCGTTTGCCGAGTCGGCTGGTCGCCGCTGCAGCAGCGCTGCTGCTTGTCACCACGTCACTTCGGGCGCAGAGCCAGGCAGGACGCGTCGCCGGTCAGGTCACCGACTCCGCCAGCACGCAGCCACTCGCCGCGGTCCAGATCACGCTTTCCAGCGGCGCGACACGGCTGCTGGCGCGGACCACCCCTGAGGGCCGCTACACGGTCAACAACGTGCCGGCCGGCACCTACAGCTTCGAGGCGCTTCGCCTTGGCTTCCGCCGCGTGGTGCGCGGCAACCTCATCGTCACGGCTGGCGCCACGCTGACGTACAACGTCCGGATGGAGCCCGCCGCGCTGAGCCTTCAGGCGGTGGTCACGACCGGGGTGGTGGACCCTTCCAGCGGCACGCGAGTGCCGTTTACCGTGGGTCGCGTCAGTGCCGAGGATCTGCCGGTGCCGGCGACCAACGCGCTGGAGAGCATTCAGGGCAAGATCGCCGGCGTGAGCGCGGTGCCGCAGGGGCAGGCCGGCAGCGGTACGGACATCATTCTCCGCACGCCCACGTCCATCAGCAAGAGCAATTCACCGCTGATCGTTGTGGACGGCGTGATCCAGACCGATGCGTTCGGGGCGTCGTCGGCCGACCTGCAGAGTATGGACATCGAAAGCGTCGAGGTGGTGAAAGGTGCTGCCGGCGCGTCGTTGTACGGTGCGCGCGCGGCCTCTGGCGTGATCAACATCCGGACCAAGCGTGGCGGAGGTGGCGGTGATGGTGCCACGCGCTTCACGGTGCGCTCCGAGTACGGATCGAACTCGATCGACAACCGGGTGCGCTGGGCCAACTCGCATTTCTATCTGGTGAATGACCGCGGCGAGTGGGTGAACGCCGCCGGTGCGGTGGTGCCTCGCGAACAGCGGGTACCGGAAGCCGCCGCCACCCGTTTTCAGGACAACGAGTACGCGCCTGGCGCCGCCTTCAACCAGGTGGAACGGTTCTTCGACCCTGGCAACTTCGCACGCAACTCGCTCAACATCTCGCAGAATACCGGCAAGACGAACTGGTTCTTCTCGTATGTGAACGGTCGCGAAGATGGCGTGGTGCTGAACTCGGGGCGCTACAACCAGGATGACTTCCGTCTCAACCTCGACCATCGCCCGCGCTCGAACCTGAGCATCGGGATCAGCGCATACCACATGCGCTCGTCGCGCCAGAACGTCTATGACGACACCTTCTTCGACCTGATCAATCAGGCCCCGGACGTGGACTTGCGGCTCCCGGATCCTGACGGCACACCCTACATCTACCAACCCGACTTCGAAGGCCGCGAAGAGAACCCGCTGTACGTGCTGTCGACCGAGCAGAACACGCGCAAGCGCACCCGCACGCAAGGTGCGCTCGAGATGAAATTCGCACCGTTCTCGTGGCTCACGTTCGACGCCAACCTGAGCTACGATCGCTCGGACCGTGCCACGGACTTCTTCCTCGATCAGGGGAAGAAGACGGAGGGGTTCGCCAACGGCGGACCTGGGGACATCTCGCGCTTTTCCGGCCTCACCGACGCACTCAACGCGTCGGTCAGCGGCAACCTCCTCAAGCAACTCGGCGCATTCACGTTCCGCTCCACCTTTCGCGGGCTCCTCGAGCGCGAGACCAATGAGCTCACCACGGCGACCGGCAACCAGTTCTCCACCCCCGGGGTGCGGAGCCTGAACAATGCGCTCAACCGGTTCGTCTCGTCCACCAGCGAGACGATCCGCACCAACAGCTACTTCATCAGCACCGCCGCCGATTGGCGCGGCAAGCTGATTGTCGATGCCCTGCTGCGCCAGGATGGCAGTTCGCTCTTCGGCCCCGAGGAGCAGGAGAACTGGTACTATCGCTACAGCGGTGCCTATCGACTGTCGGCGGAGAAGTGGTGGCCGGTCAAGGCAATCACCGAGTTCAAGGTGCGTGCCTCCATTGGCACCGCGGGTGGTCGCCCGAGCTTCAATGATCAGTACGAGACCTACAACTTCATCGAGGGTGGCGGACTCCAGAAGCAGAACCTCGGGAACCGCTTCCTGAAGCCTGAACTGTCTGAAGAGACCGAATTCGGCATCGATGCGATCATCAAGGACCGCTACTCGATCCAGATCTCCCGTGCCAGGCAGACGACCAGCGACCAGCTGATCCTGGTGCCGCTGGCCGGATTCTTCGGGTACGCCAACCAGTGGCAGAACGCCGGTACGGTGCAGGGCAACACGTGGGAAGGCACGCTGGAAGCACAGCTCATTCGTCGTCCGAACTTCACCTGGCGCGCCGGTGTGGTGGCTGATCGCTCGCGCAACCAGATCACCGAGTTCAATCGCAGCTGCTTCACGGTGAACACCATCGCGTTTCGCTGCGCCGGTGAGACCCTGAGCGCGATGTATGGGTTCAGTTTCATGAAGAAGGAGTCGCAACTGGCCCCCGACGCCGTTGCCCGTTCGAGTGAATTCGGCGTCAACGACGACGGCCTGCTGGTCTGGGTCGGCGCGGGCAACACCTTTCGTGAGGGTGAGTCGAAGCGCCTCTGGGGTACGTCGTCAACGATCGGTACCACCACCTACGGCTGGGGGCTGCCGATCACGTCGGTCGACTCCGTCGGCAACACCGCGGTGACGAAGATCGGTGATGGAACGCCGAAGTTCCGTTTCGGTGTGACCAACACCATTGGTTGGGGTGGCATGCAGCTGTTCATGCTGTGGGACACGCAGGTCGGCGGCAACGTCTACAACCGCACCAACCAGCGCATGTACCAGTTCGGCCGCAGCAGTGATGTGGACCAGGGTGGGAAGCTGCAGGAATACAAGAAGCCGGTGGATTACTACGTCTCGCTGTATGCCGCGAACAGCCCGGCGGACTTCTTCGTGGAGGACGCCAGCTTCGTGAAACTGCGCGAACTCTCGATCAAGTACCGCCTGCCGTCGCGCTTTGCACCGACCCTGGCGCGCTTTGGTGCGCAGGGCGCCTCCTTCTCGCTGATCGGCCGCAACATGCTCACCATCACCAAATACAAGGGCTACGACCCCGAAGTGGGCACCGTGCTCAATCGTTTCGACAGCTTCGTCTACCCGCGCTATCGCACGGTGACGGGAAGCGTCGAGCTCACTTTCTGAGCGGCGGACATCTCTCCATGATCAGAATCTCACGCTTCCGATTGTTGCCGGCTGGGCTGGCTCTCGTCGCCACCGGTTGTCAGGACCTCAACGTCGTCAATCCCAACCTGCCCGATGCGGTGCGCGCCACGACGCAGCCGCTGACGACGGAATCATTTGCAGCATCGGCGTTCCGCAGTTGGTGGCCGGTGGCCGGTCACGGCGGATATCCGGCGATCGCCATGGCGACCATGTCGCGCGACTTCACGTCGGGCTTCGCGGATTTTGGCCAGCTCGAGCCCTCCACCGAACCGCGCACGTCGTGGAACAACAGTGAGGTGAACGCTCGTCGGCAGGTGAACCAGGATCCGTGGTTCGGTTACTATCGCACGATTTCAGCGGCCAACGATGTCGTTGCCGGCGTCAACGGTGGCCTGGTGATCGTGGACCCTGTGCGCACGGCGCGCGCCAAGGCCATGGGCAAGTTCATGCAGGGCCTGTCGTACGGGTACCTCGGCCTGATGTACGACAAGGCGGTCGTGACCGACGAGCGCACGAACGTCGATACGATCACGACGCCGACATTCTCACCCTACGCCGCCGTCATCACGGCCGCCATCGCGCAACTCGACTCGGCCGCCGTTGTCGCGGGGACGCAGCCGACGATGACGTTCCCGGTGGAGAGCTTCCTCTTCCAGGCGCTCACCCGTGACCAGTTCGTCCGTCTGACGAACTCGTATGCGGCGCGACTGCTCGCCTATTCGCCGCGGACGCGTGTGGAGCGGGCGGCCGTGAACTGGGCCGAAGTCCTCCGCCGTATCGATGCCGGCATTCTGGTCGACTTCGCACCAGTCGGACAGGTGGACATCCTTGTCGATGACTACAAGCGCCTGCTGGCGCGGCTCCGTACCGCTGGCCGCCCGTCGGACTACGGGCGCCCGAGCTACTGGCTGATCGGTCCCGCGGACTCCACCAACGGCTGGCAGAACTGGCTGGCGACCGCCAACGACCTCAGGCAGCCGTTCCAGCTGCGCACGCGCGATCGTCGCATCCAGGGCGCGGCCGGACCAACGGCGCCCGGTACGTACATGGGATACAATCTCAACAACCTGTTCGCGATCTCGCGCGGATCATGGCGCTTTTCGCACTACTACTTCCTGCGCTACGGCACTGGAATCACCTGGCAGTCCGGCCCGCTCCCCGAACTGACTGTGGCCGAGATGGATCTGCTCAAGGCGGAAGCGCTCATCCGGCTCGGACGGGCCGCGGACGCGGTGCCGCTGATCAACAAGACGCGCGTAGCCAATGGCCAGCTGCCGCCGGTGACGATCGATGGGCCGCCGATCGCGCCGGGTTGTGTGCCGCGCAAGCTGAATGGCACCTGCGGAAGTCTGTGGGACGCGCTGCGCTACGAGAAGGGCATCGAACTGCTCGGCATGAGCGGCATGGTTCCGTTCCTCGACGCACGTGGGTGGCAGACGATGCCGGCCAACACGCCGACGCAGTTCCCGATCCCTGGGCGCGAGCTCAGCACGTTGCGCCAGTCGCTTTACAGCTTCGGCGGTATCGGCGGCCAGTCCTCCACGCTCGAGCCTGACCCTGAGCGCTGCCCGGTCACCACGTTGGCACGCTGTCCGTAACGACGGCGCTTCGTTCGACTGACAGATGACAGCTCGCCGCCACGTTGCTCACTGCAGCGTGGCGGCGATTCTCTTGTGACGATGGTGTGACGCGCGTGCGCGCCTTCGCGCCTTCGCGCCTTCGCGCGAGGCATGGCTTACTGTCGGACAGCCACCCCATCGCGCCGTGGATCCGCCACGCCGATGCGGAGCCCGTTCTTCGCCACGAACACGGCGTGCACACCACCGAACGAGATGTCGGCCACGCGGCTCACGGGTCGATAGCCACGTGCGACCAGTGCGGCATACACGGACGTTGGAAACCCTGGTTCCACTTCGACGTCGCGCGTGTTGGCGCTGGCGTGAATTCGCGGTGCGGCCAGTGCGATGGCCGGGTCCTCACCGTAGGCTAGCATGCGGAGCGTCACCTGCACGATCGCCGGCTGGATGTACTGTGAGCCCGCGGCCCCCACCACCAGCTTGACCCGCGATCCTTCGAGAATCAGCGTCGGCGACATGGTGGAGTTGGCGTATCGATTAGGCGCGCGAGTACGCGCGTCGAAGTTGGCGGCGGCGGAGTTGAGGAAGAAACCCCCAGTGAAGACACCCGAGCCGAACAGCACGCCGACCGTGGTGGTGGCCGAGACCGCGTTGCCGTCGGCATCCACCACGGCCAGATGCGAGGTGAAGCTCACCGGATCACTTGGCGGTTCGGCGGATGCTGCGCCGGCAGGTGCGGTGGTGGGCGCAATTGCGGAGGCTGGAAACGGAT
The DNA here is from genome assembly GCA_031423355.1 of Gemmatimonadaceae bacterium. GTDB lineage: Bacteria > Gemmatimonadota > Gemmatimonadetes > Gemmatimonadales > Gemmatimonadaceae > JACMLX01. Next base: position 44,713 of record JANPFJ010000297.1, read on the forward strand.
CGAACGAGGCGCAAGGATTCGTGGCGGCAGTCTGTTCGAATGGGATGGGCTCTCCGGCGATCATCGTATCAGTCAGGGCGGCGCCGATCATCGTGGCGCGCGCTGAAGCGAAGCCGGGCTGTACGACCCCTCTGGCCGGCACGTACATCGAGGTCGGATCACCGCGCCAGCGACCAGCATCTGCGTTGCCGATGCGCATCACATCGGCAAGCTTCACGGCGACGTCGGGTTGCTCTGTGTAGCCGGCAGCGGTGGCAAGTCCTGCGGCATCGGCGAGTTGCAGCATCTCGAGCACGGCCGACCCGCCCATCGGTGGTGGTGCGCCGAGCACGGTGTAGCCGCGCCACGACGCGCAGAGCGGGCGCATCGTCGCCACTGGATATGACGCAAGGTCAGCCACCTCGATCAGACCTCCGCGCGATTTCACCTTCGCGCTGAGCGCTTCGGCCACCGCGCCAGTGTAGAAACCCGGTGCGCCGTCGCGTGCGATGATCTCGAGTGTTGCTGCCAGTTCCGGCTGCGACAGTCGTTCGCCCGGTCGCAGCGGCTGACCGTTCGGCATGAAGCGCGCGGCTGCGAGTGAGTCGGCGAGCAGCTTGGTGCGCGAGGCGACGATGGTGCGCGCCAGCAGTGGCGAGACGATGAAACCGTTGCGCGCGAGTCGAATCGCCGGGGCCATCACCTGCGCACGGGTGAGCTTCCCCCATTTCGCGTGGGCCTGAATGACGCCGGCCACCATGCCCGGCGTCGCCGCCGCGCGCCCTGCCTGGCGGGCGGTCGCAGAATCGGACGTACCCCACGCCGCCGAGGCGCCGGATCGCGGATAGAACGACAGATGCTCCACGCGGTGCGTGCGGGCGTCGTAGAAGGTCAGCGCGCCGCCGCCGCCAAGGCCAGTCTGCGACACGTCAGTGACCGAGAGTGCGAACGCCGTTGCAGCGAAGGCGTCAATGGCGTTCCCGCCGAGACGGAGCACCTCCGCACCGGCGGCTGAGGCGTCAGGATGTGACGCGGCCACCATTCCCTGTCGGCCCTCCGCGCGCTTCCCGGACATGGGGCTGGGAGCGGCTGGCGCGGTGGGAGCGCACCCAGCGAGGCCTGCTGCGAGCACTGTCGCGTGGAGGACCGCTGAAGCGGCCGAACGGGTGCGCGTGATGCGACGGACCGGTGAAAGCACGACGGACTCCCAGAATGAATTGACTGCGGCGTGGTTTTCCCTCGCTGCACGCACTTCGGGTGCGGCGGACAGGCGCTGTCGGCGCGTTCAGCCTGCCCGCCATCGACGGCGCCCGCGCTACGGTTGCACCGCCGCCTTCGTCGCGCCCAGCGTGTGCTGCGCAATCCACTCATACTCGCGCTTCATCCGATCGACCTGATGATAGTACTCCGACAGCCCGTGCCCCTCGCGCGGATAGAACACCAGCTCCACCGCCTTGCCGCGATCCTTCAGCGCGCGATAGAACTCCATCGGCTGTCCGATCGGGACGCGCTCATCGTTGCCACCATGCAGAATCAGCAGCGGTGTCGTGACCTTGTCGCTGTAGCTGATGGCCGAGCGTTCGAGATACTTCCTGATGCTCGGGTTGATGATCGAGCCATCGTACTGCGGATCGCCGAAGAAGGTGTTGATGTAGCCCGGGATGTCGGTGGTGCCGGCCATCGAGAGCAGTGATGGCAATCCCGCGCCCATCATCGCCGCCTTGAAGCGCGAGGTCTGGGACACGACCCACGACGTCATGTAGCCGCCGTAGCTCCACCCTTCGAACGCCAGCTTCTCGGGATCGGCCACACCGAGGCGCACCACTTCGTCGGTGCCGGTCATGATGTCACGATAGTCGCCGCCGCCCCAGTCCCCGGTGTTGGCGCGCATCCACCACTCGCCGTATCCCGTCGAGCCGCGCGGGTTCGGATAGAGCACCGCCCAGCCGCGCGCCGCCCAGGCCTGCCCGGGACCACCGGTGCTGCCCTTGAAGCCGTTCGTCCAGGCGCCGGTCGGGCCGCCATGTGCAGACACCAGCGTCGGCACGCGCGTCCCTTCACGATAGCCGACCGGCAGCAGCAGAATCCCCTCCACCGCGCGCCCATCCTTCGACTTCCACGAGATCACGCGTGTCTCACCAAGCGCGCGATCGGTCAGCCATGCGTTCGTGGTCGTGATCCGCTTCGGTTGCGGCAGCGACGCATCCTGCACGAACACCTCGCTCGGCCAGGTCGGTGAGTCCATCACGAACGCCATCTTCGACCCGTCACGACTGGCGCTCACGCCCTGCACCATCGCGTCCTTCGTCATCGTGGTATAGCGCTTGCTCGCCAGCGTGTAGCTGTAAAGCGTGTTGTAGACGCGATCACTCGCCGAGAACCAGATGGCGGAGCCGTCGGCGGACCAGCGCGGCTGGCCAACGCTGACATCGAACGTCGGCTGGGCGTGACTGGTGAGGGTCTTCGTCGCGAGGTCGAACGTGATCAGCTGATCGTTGCGCAAGGTGCGTGCGCTGATGCCATCCTTGTGCGGCGCGAACTCGCTCGGATGCGACGTGAACGCGAGTGTCTTGCCATCGGGAGAGAACTGCGGCGTGCTCTGCACGTTGCCGGCCGTCGTAAGGCGATCGAGGCGCTGCGACGCGACCTCCACCACATATGCCTCGCGGCGCTCGTCGCGGATCATCGGCGTCGGTGACGCGTCGAAGGCCAGCTGGGTGCCATCGGGCGACCACGAAGGCGTGCCGCGGACGGTGAAGCCGCCGGACGTCATCTTGGCCGCCGCGCCTGAGGCGACCGTCACCACCCAGACGTGATTGAGGCGGAAGTCGCTCTCGTACACCTTCGCGTCGTCGCGGCGGCGGGTGCGCGCTTCCTGGTCGCGTGAGAGCGTGTCCGGCGTGACGACGGCGATGCGGCTGGCATCCGGCGACCAGGCGAACGACACGACGCCGTCGCGCAGCGTCGTCAGTTGCTTCGCTTCACCGCCATCGGCCGGCAACAGCCAGAGCTGCGGCTTCGGCGCGTCCTCGCCAGTGCCCACACCACGCGCGGAGACGAAGGCGATGGTGCGACCGTCGGGCGACCATGCCGGTTGCGTCTCACCGCGTTCGGAGAAGGTGAGCTGTCGCGCCGCGCCGCCGGCGAATGGCACCACCCAGACATGGGAGCGGCGGTCATGTTTGTCGCCAAGCACGGTGTCGGCCTTGGCGTTGGGGTGCTCCCAGCTGCTGACCGTATAGAGGACGCGATCGCCGGCTGGGGCGATCGCTACGCCGCCGACCGCTTGAATGCGGAGGAGATCGGCGTCGGAGAGGCCGCGCGTCTGCGCTGGCAGCGACGCGGCGACCAGGGTGCAGAGGGCGAGCAGGGCGGGGCGAGAGCAGCGCGACATGGGGGGCGACCGTCGGGGGAGGAGTGGCGAGCCGGATGAAATGCTACGCGCGGAACAGGGCAGAGCGTTGTTGACGCGAAGCGCGCGCGCCCTCTTCGCGTGCCCGGGGGCATGATCTGGGCGTCAGCCGGGGCCGCCCGAACCACGCGAGAAAGCGCGCCGACGCGTCACTCACCGACCCCGGGAATGCTAGCCGCAAGGCGCTTCAGGGCGAGAAAGTGCGCCGTGATGGCGCGCGTGCCTGGCTTCGTCAGCGACAGCCATGTCCGTTGGCGCGACGCGAGGGTTGCCTTGCGGACTTTCAGGTAGCCGGCGTCTTCGAGCTGCTTCACATGCTTGGACAGCACGGAGTCACTCACGCCAGTCTCATCGCGAACCAGGGAGAACTCTGCTTCGCCGGTCGCCGAGAGAATGGCGCAGATCTGCAGGCGCACCGGCGCATGAATGACCGGGTCGAGTTGAAGCCCCGTCACGGCAGACCGTCAAGGATTTCCTTCCGCCACGCACGGTCCCACGCCGTGCTTCCGCGCGATGCGATCAATGCCAGCACCACGCCGCAGATGATGGGGCCGCGGCCATCCGGATATCTGTCGCGGAGCAACAGCGCGAGCGCATACGACGCCAGAAACGCCGCCGCGATGCCGAGGGCAATCCGCCGTGTCGTTCCGGCGCGGTACCCGCTCACACCGAGTCCCGATCGGCGTCGCCAGATCGCGTATAGCCCAACGAGCATCAGCAGGCACACCAGTGCTGCGATCGGAGCGAGGTGATTGGGCAATGCGAGACTGGCGACGACGCCACCGCAGCCGAGGCCATACGCCGGAGCGTACCACCACGGTGCGACCGCGCGTGCGGCGAGTCGCTCGCGCGCGCCACGGGCCAACGACAGCGCATCGCTGGCATCGCGCACCGCGTCCGCTCGCTGTCCGTTTCTCTCGCCTTCGCTCATGTGTGTCTCCTTCGTCCTGCGGACCTGACTCTCTGTCGGTGTGTCGGCCGGCGCGGCGCGACCCGGCGTCCGCGATCGATCGGCACAGACGCCGGTGGCCGGCGGCAGGGAAGATAGCGGGTGGAGTGCTCAGTCAGCGGCGGGCGGTCCACTCGTCTGACCGCGCCGTTGCGCCGTGGACGAGTGCGCCTGCGCTCTGCCCTCGCACCGCCAGCGAACCGTGACTTGACAACATGGAAAGTGATAGTCACTTTCCATGTTGGAAACTTACACTATCGGTATCCGTATTCCCTCGGAGCGCGTTTCTATGGCCGCAGCGATCTGGCTGTTGATGGTCCTTGCAGGTGTCGCAATCTGGACGGTGAACGACACGCGGCAGTATCGCGTGTTCCGGCAGGTGGCGGCGAGCGGCGCGAGGCGCGCCTTCTACTGGCGCTGGACCGTACAGAGTCTGGTGTTCCTGACGGGCGCGGCGGTCATCTCGCTCGGACTGATCGGTCGCTTCGATGCACTCTTCGCGATGCCGTTCGAGTTTGAGCCGCTGGCATCTGCGCTCCAGTCGGACACGCGCCGCGGCTCCGGCTCAGCCGATGGGCGCATGGGGATGATGCTCGGCTTTTCGATCGGCATGCTCATTTTTATCGCTGCCACCAGGCGTCGCATCGCCAAGCTGGTGACGCCGGTGATCGGCGATATCGAGCCCCTGATTCCACGCAACGCATCAGAGATGCTGGCGGCGCTGCCGCTCTGTCTGAATGCCGGCTTCTCGGAGGAGCTCTTCTTTCGCCTCGCGCTGCCGTTGCTGATGACGACCGTGACCGGCTCACCGGCAATCAGCTGGGGAATCTCCATCCTCGTCTTCGGTCTCATCCACTGGTACCAGGGATGGAAGGGCGTGCTCGCTACCATGTTCATGGGCGGCGTGCTGACGCTGGTGTACCTGAAGTCCGGATCGATCGCCAGTGCGATGGTGACGCATGCACTCTCCGATGTCATTGCACTGATCATCCGCCCGATGCTCGCGGCGCGGTACGCCACCCGGACGGCTCGGAGCCCGTTGCCTCGCTGAAGTGCAGCCGCGGACGGCCTGCTCTCGCACCTGCCGCAATTGGTAGCTCCCGGCGCTGGAGGCCACTGGCGGCAATCTGCGCGGACTGCATGGTGGCGAGCTGGCGTGGATCGTCTTGCCGAACGGTGGAGCCTCGGTCGACATCCCGCTGGTCCAATGGACGCCAGCGGTAGCGCAGCCGGATGCCTCGGTGGCGCCGGATGTGGTAGTGGGTGATCGATTCGCGGCCGTACAGCGCGGGCTCGATCCGGATCGGGAGGCGGTGCGTCGGCTGGTGCGCGCCTGGAGGTCGGGGCGACGCAACCAGTGATGCAACCAGTCATGCAACGAGTGGTGCAACCAGTGATGTAACCAGTGAAAACGTCGCCGGGTCTGCGAGGTGCTGTTATCCTGCTCCAGAGCGGGCGGCACGACTTCTCCCGCACCTTCGACCTTTTCCCCCGACAACCGTGACTTTCACGCTCCAGCTTTTGCCACCAGCGGCCGGTCGCGCGCTGTTTGGCGCGCGCCGCGCCCTGCTCGCCCCGATCATCGCCGTGGCCACACTCCTGAGTGCCTGCGGGACCGAAAGCACGGCCCCATCCGCGCCGTCGAACCCGGCGCTCGAGACGTTCAACAGCACGCTGGGCGTGAACATCGCGACCATGACCAGGCGGAGCGACAACCTGTACGTTCAGGATCTGGTGGTCGGTACCGGCGCCGACGCGAACTCCGGACGGACGATACGTGTGACGTACTCCGGCTGGCTCGCCAACGGCAGCCGCTTCGATTCGAATGTGGGTGGTCCGGCATTCAGCTTCACGCTGGGCATCGGTCAGGTGATCATCGGTTGGGATCAGGGTGTCGTCGGCATGAAGGTGGGCGGCAAGCGCAAGCTCGTGATCGGTTCCGCGCTCGGCTACGGCAGCCGGGGCTCTGGATCGATTCCGGCGAATGCTACCCTCGTCTTCGATGTGGAAGTGCTTGGCGTGCAGTGATGCCGCGAGCGTAGCGCTCCGTGACGAGCAACTGCGCGGACGCGGCGTTCGGTTGCCGGATGAAACGTGGACGATGACCATCACCGCGATACGGCCGCAGAGTGCCCACGATCGGGTGCCTTACAACCACGCGCATTGACACGATTCCGGCGGCCGCTGCTCCGTATCAGGGGCGAACGTTCATGCTGGCAGGTCCAGTCGACAGCTCCGCCGGAGTCCACTACGGCGTGAGCGTTCCCGATGCCCGCCCGATCAGGATGGTGCTGCCATCGGTCGGAGCCACGATGCCGGTCTGTGCCCCCGTCCACAGGCGCCGCGTGGAGCTGAAGGTGAGCCGCGCCTACATAGCAGTCGAGGATCGCGATCTTCGTCGGCGTGTAGCAGGCGAGTTTCTCGGTCAGTTCCGCAAGTTCACGTTGCCGACGTGGCAGCAGTACGTCATCGGCGTCGAGATTCACGGCGTCCCGCCCGGGATTCTCCATGTGGCAGGTGCCGAGGATCAGGAGCTGTGAGGTTTGCCCGGTACAGGAGTGCCCGGTTGCTGGATCGGCTGTGTGGTCGCTGCTCGCAGGTCCGTGGCGCAGAGGCTCCGCTGGCACGGTGTTGTCGGGACACAGCGGTCGGTCTCATGCCGCCGCAGGGATGACTCCACTCTCACCGCACACCGCGACACTCCCGCCGTTCACACTTTTTTCTTGGCCGAAGCTCCCTTCGCCCCGGACTTCGTCTCAGGAGTTCGTCCGCGGGTTGCCTGCTTTGCTCTTGAGTCCGCTGTTCCTGATCGCGGCTCGGCCTTGCTGGCGCCCCGGCCTTTCGCGTTCGAGCGACTCGCCAGGCTGGCCTCGCAGCGCTGAATGTAGAGCTGCGCCGGAGCCCGTCGAAAGGCTTCGGCGATCACGTCCAGCGCAAGGTCATCGACCTTCCGGAAACGGATGCAGGCCTTCCCCATGTCCAGCTTCTTCCCGGTCTTCTTCCAGGCCGCCGCAAACCAGTCCGCTTCCGGTCCCATGTAGATCGACATCAGGTACAGGGACATGTACTGCTTCTGCGACGCGAGGCCGGCATAGGGGAGCGGCTGTTTCGGATCGCAGTGATAGCCCGGCGGATAGATGCGGTGCGGGACATAGTAACCAATCACTCCGTATTGCATGCCTTCCTCGAACTGGCCGTCGATGTTGGCACGGATCACGTCGCGGACCGCCAGCAGGGCGGCCCGCCGATCCTCCGGCAACTCCTTCAGGTATGCGTCGACGGTCGTCGCTTTGCTTTGCATCATGCCCCCGGGGTTCAGTCAATGTTGCCGATGTCGGATTGTACACACGGAGAGCCTCCTCCGCCCGCGGCGCGCCGGGGCGTTCGGCAGGGTCGAAGATCGGGATCCGTGCCATATCGCCCGCGCCGATGACGGGAAACCGTCCGGCGTTGCGCATTTCACGCGTGCCCGACTCTGCTTCGTCTCTTTCATCCGCTGCGGAATGGCTCAGGGCACCGCTGGTCAACTCACCTGCGAGAACGCGATGAACACCGACTGCTGGAACGTGACCGACGGACAAGTGATCGAGACGACCGGACAGAATCTCGCGCCCTGGAGGGACGTGCTGACGCAGCTCGACGCCGGCGCGGGAAATTCGATCGAGGTCGTTCGCTATCTGCAGACCGAGCACGGCACTGCGCGATCGACTTCTACACCACGACGCTGGGCTTCCGGATTGTCTCCGATCAGCCATTTGACGACACGCAACGCTGGATCGAGATCGGCATCGGCAAGTCACCCACGGGCATCACGCTCTTCACGCCCAACGGGCACCAAGCACGAATCGGCTCGTTCTCGAGTATCAAGTTCGTTGCCGTGGGCGAGGTCGATCCTCCCTCCAGCAGGGGGTACAAGGTATGGTCGAAACGGCACCATTATATCAGGTCAGCGACGACGCCATGGCTGCTCGCGCGGCGTCGGTCAAGCCAGCCATGGCGGTGCGATACGATCCGGGGCCATGGCTGATTCGCGCGACGCCGAGCGATGCCAGTTCGGCGAGGTTCATGCCGCTGCGCCACATGATGTTGACCGGCAATGGACACTCGCGGACGAGACGTTCGATCAGCGCCGGCTCCTGCAGCCACGGCACGAAGAACCCTGAGCCGCCCGCCGCGGCATATGCCGACGCACGCTCGAGGGCTGGTCCGATCAGTGCGGCACGACTGGATGGGTCAGTCTCGGTCAGGAACAGATCCGTGCGCAGATTGAGGAAGAAGTCCGGTCCCGCCACGGCTCGCAGCGCCGCGATCCGCGCGACCTGACGCTCAATCGAGTGCAGCCCGCTGCCGCCGACGATTCCGTCCTCGAAGTTGATTCCGACGATGCCATGCGCGAGCAAGCGATCCAGGTTGTCAGCGCCCTTCGCCGCATCGTCGGACCACGCGCCCTCGAAGTCCACCGAGAGTGGCAGGTCGACCGACGCGGTGATCCGCCCCACGACAAAGTCGAGCGCGTCCAACGGCATCGCCTGTCCGTCGGCATAGCCCTGCGCCGCCGCCACCGACCAGCTGCCGGTGGCAAGGGCCCTCGCTCCTGCCGCGGCAACGGCGCGGGCCGATCCGGCATCCCAGACGTTGTAGAGCACCAATGGATCGCCTTGGACGTGCAGCGACGTGAAAGCGTGCGCCCGGTCGGATACGGTCATCTTCTGTAGTCGAAGGTTTTCGCCTCGAAATCGACCAGGACTCCCAGCGTCGCTGCAACCCGTGTCGCAAGCACTGCATTGATGCATGGCTTGGCGATGAAGTCGGTCTCGATCTGCAGGGTTGCCACCTCACTCAGCGCGTCTGCAGTATAGCCTGAGATTTGGAGCGCCGCGTAAGCAGAGGCGCAGCAAAGTTTGCGTCACGACCGCGCGGGTGCCACGGCCGGGTCTCGAGTCGATCTCGACCCGTCCACCATTCCGACTGGCGATGCCGTTGCCGACGCCAGCCCACGCCACTTGCCGCCGAAGTGCGGTGATCTGTCCTCAGTCATCGGCGAGTCATCTGCGCATCGCCCGCACGATCCGGTACTCCCAGTTCCCCGACTTCATCTGTTCGTAGACATGCGAGCCTGGAACGGCGAGGAAATTGTCCATCGTGGCTGAGTTGCCACCGAATGCCTGTGCCCGCAGGCCCGCAATCTCGTCGCATGACGCCAGGACGTTCGGCGTGATCTCACGATCGGTCTGGATGGTGAGTCCGATGGGTCCAAGCAGTGCCCGCACCTCAAGCCAGCGCGCAGCCGGAAGAAGGTCCGTGTACAAGAACAGGCCGCCCTTCGTCAGCACGCGCGCCACCTCACCATAGAACGCGCGCAAGTTCGGGTAAGTGTGCGACGACTCGATATTGGTCACGACATCGAACGACGCCGTCTCACACGGAAGATGTTCGGCGTCGCCTGCCTCGAAGCGGAGATTTGGATCGCGGTGCGTGCGACGGTTGAAGGCCACTGCCTCCGGCGAGAGATCCACGCCCAGCACCGCAGTCGCAAAGTGATCGGCGATCAGCGCTGCAGTTCCGCCGCGACCGCAGCCGACGTCGAGCACGCGTTTCCCGCGCAGGTCATGCGAGCCGATGACTTCGTACGCGAGGCGCACCGAGTTCGAGTTGAAGACCGTGTCCGGTACCGACACGCGCGCCTCGTCTGCGCTGCCCAGACTGACGTACCCGTAGTTGAGGAAGAACGACGCCGCTGCGACACCGGTCTGTTCGAGTCGTCGCGTCACGTCGTCGTAGAACTCGCGGTAGCTCTGTTTGGCGGCGAGTTCCGGTGCACTGCCTTCGAGTGGGGCCGCGTCGGTGCGCGGCGTCTCGCCGTCAGTGGGCAACGGCACCGGTGTGCGATCGCCGATGCCGGCGCGCGTCTGGTCGACCACAACTGCGAGCGCAGCAACGGTTGGCGACTGGAACAGCTTGAGCACTGGCAGGTCGACCAGCAGTCGCTCGTGAATCTCATTCGCAAGTTGCACCGCCAGCAGCGAGTGTCCGCCAAGGTCGAAGAAGCGATCGTGGATGCCAACCTGATCCACGCCCAGCTGCGCACCCCAGATGTCGGCCAGCGCGCGCTCCGTGTCGGTCTGCGGCGCCGCGTACGCTGTGGTGAGGTTGGGACGCGGATGACGCTCGATTTCTCGGGCGCCGCCCGACTTGTCCGCGGTGCGGACCCAGGCCTTGAGTCGCGCACCCAGATCATTCACGGCGATGATCACTCGCTGTCCCACGTCGGTGCCGAGTGCGCGAATCAGCGCGTCGACCCCTTCCTCCGGCTTGATCGGCGACGGCATGCCGGCGATCTGCGCTTCGGCCGCGTTCTCCCACAGGTCCCAGTCGAGGCTGAGCCATCCGGTGCCGCCCGCCAGCGCGACGGCGTCGATGAATGCGTTCGCTGCTGAGTACGCGGCCAGGCCGAGTCCACCAAGCACAGTCGAAATCGACGAATGCAGCACCCAGCGTGTCGGCTCGCGACCACGCATCGCCTCGATCAGATGCAGCATGCCGCGCACCTTGGGCGACAGCTGCGCCTCAACCACCGACTCGCTGGTGTCGGCCGCGGAGGCGAACGCGCCGGCGTCGATGCGTGCCGCACCATGCACCACGACGTCGATCCGGCCGAACCGTTCGATGGCGAGATCGACGGCGCGCTGCACTTCGGCACCATTGTTCATGTCGGCGCGCAGCACCATCACGTCCGCCCGGTCAGCGTGCAAGGCTGCCAGTCGCTTCAACACCGTGCGCAACGCATCGGGCGTGGCAGGATCACTCGCAGCGGTGGCCCACGCCTCCGGCGCCGGCAACGCCGTACGTCCGAGCAGCACGAGCTTCGCATCGAGGCCGTGGAACACTCCTTCCGACAGAATCATTCCCATGTGGCCCAGGCCACCGGTGACCAGCACCACCGGCTGATCGGGCAGATTCAGCGGCTGATCGACGGCAGGCAGGTGCACCGGATCATACACCTCCACGAATCTGGCTCCACCGCGCAGCGCAACATTCGGCTCCGACGCGTTGGCGAGCAACTCATCGACGAGCAACGCTGGCGTCGTTGGGTGATCGTCCACATCGATCGCACCGACACGCAGTCCGGGATGCTCCTGCGGCAGTACCTTGCCCAACCCAATGCCGAGTGCGCGCGTCGGATCCACGACATCCTCCGGACGAACACGCGTCGCGCCACGGGACACGAGGAGCATGGGCAGCGGACGGGTGGTGGCATGCGCGCCGAGCGCGTGCACCAGCCGCATCGGGAAGAGGAGATGATCGCGTGCGGCGCGATCAATGTCAGGCACACCCGGCGGTGTGGCCGCCCAGCAATCGATCACACCGGCCAATGGCGTGTCGCCCTCGCACAACATCGCGGCAAGGGGTACCGCGCCGTGCGGGTCCGCGGGATTGCAGGTGACTTCGTGCTCGGATATCCGTGCGAGGCCGTTGGCGCGCAGGACCCGGATTGGATCACCACCAATGACGCGGATGCGTGCCGCAACCGCCTCCGCCACGCCGCTGCCATCATCCAGCACGACAATGCGGCGCCCTCGCGCCGCCACGGCGCGCGGTACGTATTCCACTTCGCGCCACCGTGGCGCGTGGTACCAGTCGTCGGTCTTGCGCACCTCGTATGCCGCCGCGCGCGCCACCGTCGCGCTCTGCTTCGCACCGATCCAGTAGCTGCGTCGCTCGAACGGGTAGGTGGGCAGCGGCACGCGCATTCGCGGCTCGTCGCGGTGGTAGCCCTGCCAGTCGACGGTGGCCCCCGCGCACCACATCGCGCCGAGCCCGGTGAGCATCACGTTGAGCTCCTCCCGCGGCTCGTGTGCCGACGGGAGCGATGTGATGCAGGTTGTGCCACTGCCGTCGGCACGCGCCGCGTCCTGAACAAAAGTGCTGAGCGCGTTACCGGGCCCGACCTCGAGAAACACCGGTGGCGCCCCGACACGCGCCTGTCGCGCGGCCCGGATTGCATCGGCAAAGCGCACGGTCTCACGGATCTGTGCGCTCCAATAGCCGGGCCGCATGACAGACTCGTCGGCCACCGCGCCAGTGAGCGTTGCAAACATCGGCGTGGTGGGCCGCCGGAGTGTGACGGTCGACACGAGCGACTCGAACTCCCGCAGGATCGGGTCCATCATCGCCGAGTGAAACGCATGTGACGTGTGCAGTCGGCGCGTCACGATCGATGCCGCCTGAAGGGTCGCTGCCACCGCGTCGATCGACTCGTCCGGGCCGGCCAGGACAGTCAGTCGCGGCGAGTTGATTGCGGCGATCGAGACCGTGTCACTGAAGGGTGCGAGATGTGAGGCAAGGGCGTCGGTGCCGGCCATGACGCTGAGCATCGCGCCGCGCGGCAACGACGAGATCAGCGCCCCACGCCTGGCGATCAGGCGCAGCGCCTCCTCCAGCGTCATCACTCCCGCGAGGGTTGCCGCGACGTACTCGCCGACACTGTGCCCGACCATGGACGCCGGCCGTATGCCCCAGGAGAGCCACAGCTGGGCCAGCGCATACTCCACCACGAACAGCGCTGGCTGAGCCCAGCGTGTGTCGCGCAACTCGGCCGCGCCGGTGGTTCGACGCGCCGGTGGCGGGAAGAGCAGCCGGCGGATATCGGCGCCGAGGTCAAGCCCAAGGATTTCGGCGCACCGATCAATCGTGGCGCGAACCACGCGCTCCGTCTTGTAGAGCTGTTGCGCCATGCCGGGGTACTGCGCCCCCTGTCCGGGGAACACAAAGATCACATCCGGCTCGGTCGTCCGCACGTCGGCGAACGGCTGCCGGAGCGAGGCGACCAGTCTGGCCCGATCTTCAGCACCAGTCACGATCGCTCTCCGATGCGGGAACTCCCGCCGGCCAACCTGCAGCGTGTTCGCGACATCGGCGAGGTCGATGTCCGGATGGGCGTCGAGATGGCTGGCAAGCCGACCACACGCCGCCTGCAGTGCGGTTTCCGTACGCGCTGAGAGCACGACGACCTGCTGGCCCCGCCGTTTCGTTGGCTTCGACCGCGCTGGCGCTTCCTCCAGAATCAGGTGGGCATTCGTCCCGCCGACCCCAAAGGAGCTGACGCCGGCGCGACGCGGCGTGCCGTTGCGTTGCCATGGATGCAGCTTCGTGGTGACAAAGAACGGACTGGCGGCGAAGTCGATGGCCGGATTCGGTGAGGTATAGTGCACCGTCGGCGGAATCGCCTCGTGCTCCAGCATCAGCGTGGTCTTGATCAACCCGGTGACGCCAGCGGCACACGAGAGGTGACCGAAGTTCGCTTTTGCCGACCCGATCCCACAGTAGCCCCGGCGATCGGTCTGCTCGGTGAAGGCATCGATCAGTGCGGATATCTCGATTGGATCGCCGAGGATCGTCCCGGTGCCGTGCGCCTCGACATAGCTGATCGAATCAGCGGCGACGCCCGCCATCGCATGGGCGGCGCGGATCGCCGCCGCCTGTCCCCGGTAGCTCGGCGCGGCGTATCCAACCTTTTCGTGGCCATCGTTGTTGATACCGGTGCCAAGAATGACCGCACGGATGGTATCGCGATCGCGGAGTGCCGCAGCCAGTGGCTTGAGCACCACGACGCCAACACCGCTGCCGACAATCGTGCCCTGCGCCGCGGCATCGAACGGGCGGCAGTGTCCGTCCGGCGAGAGAATCGATCCCGGCGTGTAGAAGTACCCACCGCGCTGCGGCACCCGCACCGTGACACCACCGGCCAGTGCGATGCTGCAGCGCCCGGAACGCAAGGTCTCACACGCCATCGACACCGCCACCAGCGACGTGGAACACGTCGTCTGGACCACCACGCTCGGGCCGCGCAGATCCAGGCGATAGGAGACCTGGGTGCAGAGATGGTCCTTGTCATTCGTGATCATCAGTTGCATGCCGTCGATGTACTGCAATGCTTCTGGATTCTGGTACAGCTGGTTGAGGTAGGTGCTCATCTCGCAGCCGCCGAAAACACCGATTTCGCCGCCGTACGTCCCCGGCTCGTAGCCCGCGTCCTCGAGCGCTTCCCAGCAGGTCTCGAGAAACACGCGATGCTGCGGGTCGGTGAGCGTCGCATCGCGCGCCGAGTAGCCGAAGAACTCCGCGTCAAATTCGTCGATGTGATCCAGCACTGGTGATGCATTCACATAACCCGGCAGCCGCGAGATCTGATCGGGAATGCCGGCCGCGCGCATCTCCGCCGGCGTCAGCGTCGTGATCGACTCGACGCCAGCGGCCAGATTCCGCCAGAGCTGATCGAGATCGTTCGCGCCGGGGAAGCGGCCGCGCATGCCGATGATTGCGATCGGTGGCGCCAGTGGTTTTGTCCTGCCGTTGCTATACCCGCCGTTTGACCCGCGGTCGTCGGCGTGCTGGCCGGTGGGCTGCTGGCCGTTGGGCTGCTGGCCGTTGGGCTGCTCGCCGTTGGGCTGCTGGCCGTTGGCGAGCCGCTCGCTCGCGTGGTGGCCGTTCTGCCGACGGCCGTTCGTCGGAGTACCGTTCGCCTTGGCTCCGATCGGGAGTCTGCCGTTCGCGTGTTTCATGCCCGGGCCTATGCAGTGGTGATACGCAACGGGATCGTGAGTCTCGTACCGCCGTCGCTCTCGACCGACAACGCGCCGACGTACATCGAATGTGCATCGAAGTGCGCATCGTCCAGCCAGAGCGACAGTGCGACAGCACCCTCCGCCCGCGCGCCGAGCACCTGTTGCGTCGGCGTCACCGTCATCGAGGGTGTGAACGCTGGCCCGACGCCATCGGCACGTCTGACCGCCTGACAGGTACAGCGAAGCGACGCCGCCCGGTCGAGTGTGTTCTCGATATCGAGCTCCGTGGTGACTCGCGTCTTGATCGGTCCCGCAAGCTCGACCACCTCGCGGTCGTATCCGATCGGTTGTGCTGAGCGCAGGATCGTGAGGAGGGCCGGGTTCATCGCTCGCAGGGTGGCGCTGCTGACTGAGTCCAGCATGGCGAACCAGGCAGTGGCCGCGCTGCCAAGCGTGTGATTCGCTGCCGACTGGTTCAGTCTGGTGAGAGCGCGACGGCGCGCTCCCGTCGTCACGTCCGGATGTGCGAGCGTGGCGAGCAGTGACGACAGCGGCTCGACCTCGGCGTGAGGCCGGTCGGCGGCCGACGGTGCATTCGTGACAACCTCATCTGATGTGGGCGCGGCGTACTCGTGCGGAAGAAGTGCTTGCTGTGCAAGCGCTTGTGCGAACGCCGAGATCGCTGCGAAAACGTCCTGTTCAACTTCGCCCCAGTCTGCTGTGGTGAGTGCGTCGTCGACCTGTTGAGGCGAGATCTGACCGCGCGCAACGGCGCCGACCACTTGCTGATGTCGGTGCACGAACTGCGTGGCATCGAGCGCACTTCGCATCAGATACTGCGCGCATGCAACTGACGTCGCTGTTTCGGCTGGCGCGAACTGTCGAGCGTCTGACATCGTCGGAGTCCGAAGGCGATCGGGGGGCGAGCGCGACTGTGGTCGTGTCGACTTGTGCTGGATGTGCGCGAAGTGAATAGTGTAGGATCAGTCAGTCAACACAGCAACTCCGCATGTAGATGCATTCCGGAGGATCCGATGCCAGGTGGCGGCAAGGGTGGAAGTTCGAGCACGGTGAATGTCACCAACGGACCAATTACGGTTGACTCCGACAGCACGGTGGCCTTGAACGGTCTCGACAAGATCGGGCTCACCGCAAAGATCGAACCGCTCGCAATCGAACAGACACTCAAGATCCCGGATCCGATCGTCACCAAATCGAGCAGTGATTCGAAATCCGAGCTCACGACGAAGTCTGACGTCACCACGAAGTCGGATGTGGCGAGCGATAGCAGGAACGCCATCGCGGTGGACCTCAAGCCGGTGGTGCTGGACGTCTGCTCCACGACCAGTACCAAGTTGCCGCAGGGCGAAATCATCCAGCCCTTTCATCTGCATTTCGGCGTCACGATGTTCGGGATGGAGATGCTCGGCTTCAATCTTGCGGGCGAACAGCGCACAGTACTGAAGAAGCTGCCGAAGAAGCCGGCGGTGGAATGGCCCGCCCAACGCAATACGCCGTCGCCACCGCGCGCTGCCGATGTTGATCCCTCGCCCACGAGAGCGGGACGGTCTGGCGGCCTCCGTATCCGCATCAAGTAGGGACACGACATGGATGAACCGTCGCCTGCGTCGTTCGCGCAGCTGCTGAATGCGGAACGGCCATTGGTGCTCACCGGCCCGCCTGGCGCCGTGTCAGGGGAGTTCCACGTCCGCAACTCCGGCAGCGAGAAATTGCGCATCGCTGGCGTCAGGCTCCGCCCGAGCACAGTCGGGGGCAAGGGCGCGCTCCGAAGCCGACTGGCGTCGCTGCTCGGTGATGACACCGTCGAGCTGCGCCGAATCGTGGTTCGGCCAGGCCAGTCGCGCCCGGTGCCGGTTGCTCTGGCGCTCGACCCGAGCACACCGCCCGGCACCTATCACTTCGAGCTGCAGGTGGAGGGCCAGCTGCGGCCGGTGCTGATGCATGTCACCGAGAATGTGTCGCTGCGCATCAGCCCCAACACCATCGTGCTGCCCAACCTGCCGGGCGGCAAGGTGACGAAACACGTCGTCTTCACCAATGACGGGAATGTACCGATCGAGGTGCGCAGCATCGGGACGATCGTTCTCGACGACGAGCTCGCGAGCTGCCGGGCACTGCGCGGTGCACTGTCCGATGTCGGCGACACCATGACGACGCTCGATGAGTTCGCAGCCGCGCTGGGAAAGCGGTTCAAGGCGCTCTACGACACGATGGTGCTCAAGGTGCAGAATGCGGCTGTCACCCTCGAGCCGGGCCAGACCGAAGCGGTCAAGCTCACCATCACACTGCCCGAGAATCTCGACAAGCGCGCGCGCTACAGCGGCTACGCCGCGATCTCCACCAACAGTCTGGTATTCACAATCGTTCCGGCTTAGGAGGCACGTCTATCATGCACGGGTCATCATCTCGCTCCGGACATCGCTCTGGCTCGTCCGGGGCTCAGGGTCGCGGCCCCTCCGCATTTCTCGGGTACTGTCGCCGCTCCAGGCAATACCGGATGATGGATCTCCCCGATTTCATGGACAACACGCAGGCCGGGCTGTCGCAGATGGTGACCGACAGCGCGTCTGCGATGCAACGGATGTGGAATCCAGACGCGGGCGGAGGCACGGCAACATCCGGTCGATCGCAGCACCGCTGGCGCGCGCATGATGACTGTGGGTGCGATGCCGATTGCGGCTGTGGCGGTACGCGTGGGTGTGACTGTCACTGCGAGTGCTGCGTCTGCGATGCTGACGTCGTGCTCTACGCCCGCTGTGGGGAACTGCGGCGGATTCCGCTGACCTTCGAGAACGACACCCGGCGCGACACACCGGTCACGCTCACGCTCGAGAAGTTCGTCACGTCTGGTGGCCGTGATCTCGGGTGGACTGCGGCGCTCTCCGAACTGAAGTTCACGGTGCATCCGTGCGACGAGCATACCGTGAGCCTCGCGGTGCGCATCCAATGCAAGAGTGACGCGCTGACGCCGGCGCCGAACCCGAACAATCCGGCGCCGCCAGCGGGAGGAGGCCCGGGAGCGCCGAATCCGGGCAACGTCGCCGGCACCCCGACGCGTTCGGTCAACCTTGTCGGCGGGCGTGACGATGCGTTCGGCAGTGTCGACACGTGCGAGGTGGGATACGCAACGATCAGAGCGGAAGGGTGCCTGACGCGACCCATCGTGGTGGCGATCGCCGTGCTGCCTGATGACTGTGATGCCTCGCGACATGGATGCGGCTGCGGCTGCTGTGACGACTGACGCGTGCCACACGCTGAGGATTGGTCTCGCCGCTACCAGGAACTGACCGCCGATGCCGGTCGCAGCTATGACCGTGTGCTGCGCCGCCATCGCGAGTTGCTCACCCGCGTCGCCGACGGATCGCTTGATCCCGGTGTCGTGCAGGCCGGCGTGCAGTCGTACATGGCGCAGCAGGCTGGCAGTTCCACCCGCGAGCTGATCGAGGCCAGTGTCGGCCTGCTGGCCGGGCTCTTGTACACCGAGGCGAAGTACCGCGAGGTGATGCTCGACGGTCTGCTCTCGCCCGAGGAGCCGATTCCGCCACCGCCATCGCCAGAGTCGATCGACATCGCCAACTGGTTCCAGACGCTGGCGACGTACGGCGCGGAGCAGAGCGCGCGCAGCGTGGCACGACAGCAGCAGCTGGTGGAGCGCATCTCGTCGGGGGCCCTGTCGGTCTCGGAACTCGAAGACCATGGCAAGTCATTCGTGACGGCGCACTCGCCGAAGTTCGTCGCCGAGGTGGTCGGTCTCGGTCTGGCGTTCGCCCGGCAGATGCAGCGCTCGTCGGCCGCGATCGCCGAAGGGCTGTACGACGGTGTGCTCGGCACCGAGGCGGACGCGGAAGACGGCGCGAATGCGGCGCTGGTGATGGAACTTCAGGGGTTTTCCGGCTCAACGGTGGAATCGTGTGTCGAGGTGGAGAACACGCGCGACGTGCCGTCGGATATCGAGTGTGCGCTGACGTCGTTCGTGTCGCGTGAGACGGGACGGGGTGTGAGCGCGGGAGTGGTCGATCCCGCGCGGTGCGTGCTGACGGTCGGTTCAACGCGGGAGATCGCCGTCCGGGTGACCCTCGATCCAGCGGTCTTCTCGCCCGGTGTCGACCACTTCGGGATGCTGCGGGTGGCGGGGGCGGGGGAGCGCGAGATGATCGTGCAGATCATCGTGAGAGCGAACGAGCTGGTGGGATCTGGATAGGGTGCGGATACCTTCGATGCTCTCGATGTCGTCCTCGCCACGCACGGTGAAACCGGCCGCTCTGCTGGTCGGACTGGTCAACAGGTCCGCCGGATTCTCCTTCGCGAGGCGCGTGCAGGAGAGCGGGGTGGTTACGCTGGTCGGGCAGCGCACCGGCGGCAATCTGCGCGGACCGAACGGTGGTGAGCTGGCATGGATCGTCTCGCCGAACAACGGCGTATCGGTGGACATTCCGCTGATCTCGTGGATGCCGGCAGTCGAGCAGCCGGATGTGCACTACGGCGTGATCGTTCCCGACGCCCGCCCGATCAGGAAGGTGCTGCCATCGGTCGGTGCCACGATGCCGGTCTGTGCTCCCGTCCACAGGTGCCGCGTGGTGCTGAAGATGAATCGCGGATCATAGAAGTCGAGGATCGGGCCACCGCCGCTCACCCACCAGTTGGTGGCGTCGCCGGGGCGGATGTTCCAGTTCTTATCCCATCCAAACACCGCTGTCAGGTCCGGCATCCGCACGTCGTACGTCCCTGACCCACCGAGAAACCCGCGCGTCGAGTGCACCGTCGCGAAGCGCGCGACTGCGCCAGTGGATTTCACATCCAGTGTGACACCGCTGTTGTACTCAGCGGGAACGGTGCCCGTTGCGCGGACCAGACCGGCATCGGTCACCGCGACCGCGGTGACGCTCGGCGCGGGCAGCACCGGGCCGAATGACAGACTGCGGTCACCAATGGTGCGCGAATACGTGATGATCTGCCGCGACGCTAGCCGCTGCGCGAGTGTTCCGATCGTCAGCACGACCTGATGCAGGTCACCGGCTACGGTCTTCGCCAACGGAATACCGAATATCGTGCGCGTGGTCGGAGCCCGATCCGGGCCAGGCGTTCCGCTCAGTGCACCATTCGTTCCACCCACCGTCGTGAATGACGTCGCGATGCCGAACGACTCGCCGCCGGCGTTGCCCACGTTCCACGACGCCGAGGTACTGACCCCCCTTGCGCCATGCAGCGCGCCAATCCGTCATCCGCCGAGTCGCCGGCCAGACGTGGCCGACTTCCACGTCCGGTCCGCGCGAACCTCCTCCGCCAGACCGCTACTTCGCCTTCGGCGGAGGCCCGTCACTGTTGTTGATGTCGCGGATGATCTTCCAGCCGCCGTCCGCCTGTCTCTTCCAGACGGTCAGGTACTTGCCGACTTCAGTGACCGGCTTGGCACCCTTCATCGTCGTGGTCATCGTGACCGTGCCGGTCTCGATCGCGAGATCTCCGCTCGCCACCACGTCCAAGGTGCTGGGCTTGGCATCGTTGACCTTCATCATGGTCAGCATCTCCTTCATGCCGGACTCGATCGCGGCACGGCCGTTCAATGTCGGCATCATCGGCATCATGAGCACCGCGTCGTCAGCGTAGTTCCCAATCGCGTCAGTCATGTCGCCGGCAAGCATTGCCGCCGCCCATTTCTGGTTTGCCGCTTCGATCGCTGAGCGTATCTCGGCGACATTCGGCTCGGCCTGCGCAACTGCCACCGCGGTGGCTCCTGCTTCCGACTTGCCCGCTGGCGCCGTGCATGACACCAACAGCATCATCGTGGCGCTACCCGTCAGCGCCGCCGCGAACCTGCTCATCGTGCCCTCCTGGCGAAGTGAGTCCGACATGATCGTGCGCTCGAACGTACGGGATGCGCACA
Organism: Gemmatimonadaceae bacterium; assembly: GCA_031423355.1. Classification (GTDB taxonomy): domain Bacteria; phylum Gemmatimonadota; class Gemmatimonadetes; order Gemmatimonadales; family Gemmatimonadaceae; genus JACMLX01. Next base: position 65,523 of record JANPFJ010000297.1, read on the forward strand.
CGCAGTCAAATGTGGAGAAGTGACAGCGATACGGATCAGGTTGCTGTCGCGTAGGTAACCGCTCTCGTGGTGCGATCCTCGTGCGAACTCAGCAGCGAATGCGCCGCGACGATCCATCGCTCCGTGGTCGTGACGGCACGGGTGTCCATGCAACCGACGCCCGCCCATGCGCACTCGACGACGTCCGCCAACGCTCCTGTGCAGCCGGGCGCGCGGCGCTGCCCTTGCTCAGCCGCACCGCGTCCGGCACTCTTGGGCTTCCGGGAGAGAACATGAAATTGATACCCAGCATCACTGCCGCGGCGATACTCGCCGCGCCGATCGCAGTCGCGATGGCGCAAGGGCACGCGCATCCCCCCAACACCGCGACCGAAAACCTCGGCACGGTGCGATTTGCCACATCGTGCAGCGCCACGACGGGCGAGCCGTTCAATCGTGCCGTTGCGCTCCTCCACTCCTTCGAGTTCGGCAGATCCATCACGGCGTTCAACGATGTGCTCTCCGTCGACTCGACCTGCGCCATGGCGCACTGGGGTATCGCGCTCAGCCGGTGGACCAATCCGATGGCCACCGGTGCCAGGTCTGTCGCGCTGCTGCGCGTGGGGAAGCAGTCTGCCGACGCCGCGGCACGCCTTGGTGCGATGGCAACCGAACGCGAACGTGGCTACATCAACGCCGTGGGGCAGCTCTACCAGAACTACGAGAACACGGATCAGCGCACGCGCGTCGTCGCGTACGAGCGCGCAATGGGCGAACTCACACTCCGGCAACCGACCGATACGGAAGCGATGGTGTTCTATGCGGTCGCGCTCGCCGCATCGGCATCACCCACCGACAAGACGTACGCAAATCAGTTGAAAGCGGGCGGCATTCTCGAACCACTGCAGGCAAAGCTGCCGAGCCATCCGGGAATCGCGCACTACATCATCCATACATACGACTATCCCGCGCTGGCCGACAAGGCGCGGGCAGCGGCGGCACGATACGCGAATATCGCGCCGTCGGCTGCCCACGCGCTGCACATGCCATCACACACGTTCACGCGGCTGGGGATGTGGGACGAGTCGATCGCGACGAATCTCCGGTCACGTGACGTTGCCCTTCGTGACGGGGCCATCAACGAGACACTGCACGCCTCGGACTACGCGATGTATGCGTATCTGCAGCTTGGGAAGGAGGTCGAGGCGAAGGCAATCCTCGACGGCCTGCCTGCGCTGGCGGCGCGTTTTGATCCCGATGCGATTGCGGGGGCTGCGCCGGCATCGGCGGCTGTGTTCGCGCTCGCGGCGATCCCAGCCCGATGGGCGCTCGAGCGGCGGGCGTGGGCAGAGGCCGCAGCACTCGTTCCGCGGACCAGCGCATTTCCCTACGCAGAAGCGATGACGTACTTCGCGCGTTCGCTCGGCGCGTCCCACACGCACGACCTCCCGAGCGCACGATCATCGCTCGATTCACTGGCGGCGATTCAGCGACGACTGCGCGGCAGCGGCGAAGGCTACTGGGCGGAACAGGTGGCGATTCAGGAGCTTGTGGCGCGTGCCTTTGTCGACCTTGCCGAGCAGCGGGAAGCCGAGGCGCTGACGACCCTGCGCGACGCCGCAAGTCGCGAGGACGCGACGGAGAAAAGCGGCGTGACACCGGGACCTCTGGCCCCGGCGCGTGAGTTGCTCGCCGATATGCTGGTGGTGCTCCAACGACCGGCCGACGCGCTGGTGGAGTACCGCGCGGTGCTGCAGAAGGAGCCGAATCGTCGACACTCGCTCATGCACTCGAAGCGATAGAGTCCGCGTCCCACGGAACCCGGGATGGCGCAGCATGCTCCCGGGCATCCGGCGGACTGGCCTGCACCGCCTAAGGCACGCGGCGCACGGTGTTGTCGTAGCGTTGTTGAATCGGCAACACCACTGGCTGTGTGCCGCCCATGTACGTGATCGTTCCTGACAGGCTGCCGACCCGCTGAGAAGTCGGCTGCTGCTGCGAGCTTCCATCATCCTCTCGTCGGCAGCAAGTATCGTTCGGCCGACGCCTCGCGGAGGTTGCGCCGAAGCAGCCCGTCGCGAACCGAACGGTGACCATCTGCGCGCGAGTTGGGCGTATGCTCGATGCTCCTCGGTCGCGGAGCGCGCATGAGCGACGCGGCACCAGCGGTGCGTGGCATCGGCGCACCCCGGCGCCTGCAGGCGTCGCCGCGCTTCCGGTTGGTGCCGGATCATCCGCATCGCCTGCAGACGGTCCATGACGACCGCTTCGCCCGAGACTATGGCGATTGGCGCCCCCTGGTGGCGCGGGTGCCCCGAGAGTGACGATGAGAGACTGTGCGTCGCCCACCGAAACTTCGCAGCGGCCATGCGTTACGGTTTCACGACGAAACCGAGGGAGAAGTTGACACTGTAGTTGCCACGGAAAACGAGCGGGGCATTCCTGCTGGTGAGATCCTGACTCCAGACGCCTGCGATGTTTGCGGCGCCCGCGCAACTTCCATCAGAAACCATTGTCCACGCAGTGCTGCTTGTGCGGGTCACGCGCGCGTATGTGCTCCCTGGCGCCGCCGCGACGTTGAACACCGCACGGTGATGCACCGTGGGGATTGCTGCTCCACCGGTTTCGGTAGCGATCGTTGCAGCAACACACTCGGACGCACTCACCGCCAGATCCTGAATCCTCGGGTTCGCCGAGGTGGTCTTGATCTTGAAATTGTGCTGGGCAGCCATGTTCGGACTGTAGGCTGCCCCCGATACCTGCGAGCTGTAGTCAAGAACCAACGTTCGACGCGGGGCGACGGTTGAACTCGCGTTTGCCGGCGTGAACTGCAGGTTGCCTGTACCATCGAGTTCCGCGGTCATGCCGTCGAGCCCGCTGGTGTAGGCCCCCGCATCGCTATGCACTTTGGCTCCAGGGCTTTCCAGCACAGTCACCACAAGTGGGATTGAAGGCTGTGGCGCGCCCTTGGCGGAGACGATACCTCTTGGCGTCGCGACGGACGTGGGCTGGTCAACGCAAGCGGCCAGCAGTGCAGAAATCACCAGGAAGCTGGGGATGGCATTTCGCGAGCGCATGGAGCACCTCGGAACGCAAGTAGGTTCTTGCACGGAGAATGTCGACCAATGTATGTGGTGTATGCGGAATGCGCTGGAACCGGGTTACAGGTCCGCCCCCGGGCATCAAAGAAGAGCTTGACGGAGCGAGACAACGCTTCACGCGTCACACGCTCTCGGCGCAGCTGCGGCGAGGTCGTCGCGATGCGGAGACTCTCGTACCAGGCGCGCGCCGAGTCCGCGCCGCCGAAGGCGACCACCACGGTGGCGTCATCTGCTGAGCGCGTCTCATGAATGCCAGTCGGCGTCGTCACGGCGGTACTGCCAGTCGTGATCTCGCGGAGACGGAGCGTGTCGCCGTGATTCCGACGATACTGCGCGTGGGCGACAGTCGCGCATATCGCGCAGAGCGAGGCGAGTCGAAGCCAGAACCTGCCGTTGATCATGTTGCCCTCATGACGATGGCCATCTGTGGGAGGTAATTGCGTTCGGCGTGCGCACGGGCACGTGCCGGGATGGCATGCAGCGCCCTCCCGCCGTCGGCGACAATCATCCTGTGGTGCATCGGCACGTGCATGAGACTCTGGACGTGTTGCGTTGAAGACGCGTCAGACATCGCAGGGCAAACGCGATCGCGGTAATCGTCGGATGGCACAACACTGATCATTTCGTTCCAGCGCGTGGCCTAAGCGGCGGGCCCAGCGCGTGTGCTGCATAACGGAGCGTCCCATCCTTCGTGAGGATCGCATCAGGCGTTAGCGTTGCGGCAACCACCTGGCCCAGTCCCATGATGTGATCGACATGCGTGCCACCGGCCAACAGGTAGTCGGTGATGATCCGGCGATGACAGCGCCACCACACTGCTTCGGCACACATGATCGCACATCGACTGTCGCGCGCGAACTCGCTCAGCGCGTGCAGCCCGGCGCGGAACTCGTCGGTCTCGGCGTAGTCGGCATAGTTCCGGAACGCCATCACGCGCCAGTGGGTATTGAGTGAGAGCGCTGTGCCCTTGCGATGATGACGCCGTCCGCCGAGCGCGCGCAGATGCCGGTAGCCTATGCCATGTTTGGCAAGCGACACGGGGAGCGTGTCGCCGTTGAACTGCGGCATGGCTCGCGAGCGAGGGAACGATCGCACATCCACGACCAGCGTGACGTCAGCCTGACGCAGGAGCGCCACGAACTCGGTGAGCGTCCGTGTGGAGTGACCGATAGTGAAAATCGTTCCGTCGATCGGGAGATGCGTCGTCAAGACTGGCCCCGTTCACTCGCGCGAAAGATTCCGATCGCGCCTTTTGGTCGCTTTCGCGAACGCGTGAGTGACGAAAGGATCGTCACTCGGCTCAACAAGTCGGCGAATGCCGATCGGTCACCGGTTTATGAGTGGTTGAATGATCGTCGATGACGCAGCCAGCGGCTTGCCTCACCCACTCGGCGACGAATCGTCCTCGATACGACACCGACGGCCGGCCGACCTCGCCGGCGTTCTCGGCGCAGTCGCCCCACTTCGGCACGGTCGAGCCGAGCAGCTGAAGCGCCCGCGTCGTGGTGTTCGCGGATCTGATCCGGACTGCTGTGAAAGCGAGCGGCGTGACGCAAGACCGGATCGCGGTCCGCCGAGGGTGCACCGCCGCGCGCGGCTCGTAGAGCTTGCCGTCTTGCGCGAACATCGGCGCCACGGAATCCGGCGGACCCATCCGCATGAACCGGTGGGATCGGCGCATGGCGGCCACGGCCCGAGATCGGACGGTCGGCGAATCGACTGCTGGCGCGCTGACTTCCAAGTCCATCGAATTGTTGGAGCTGGAACCCGATACGAACCCAACAGCGACCCAGAGGAGACGAACAGCAAAAGCCCCGCAACGACACAAGTCGCTGCGGGGCTTGGCGATGGTGGAGGAAGGATTCGAACCTTCGAAGACCGGAGTCGACAGATTTACAGTCTGGCTTCCCTAGATCTCAGTAAATCTCCAGTAACAACAGAACGCCCTATATGATATGCGTTGCTGCACTCTGCCTTGACGGAAGTAAGCTCGGGAAATGGCCTCGGGTTGCGTTCCACCGAACCCGATAGGAACCGCATCCGACAGCCGACAGACTGAGTCATGACGCACGCACCGAAGAGCTGGCATCCGGCAACAAAGCGCGTGATCAACGCGCTGCAACCGCGTCAGGTCCAGCCAGGACAAGCCACAGCCAGCGCGATTTGTGACGTCTACTTCGCACCGCCGGCGCCGCGCGGATTTCACGTGCGCATCTATCCGAGCGGCCGGAAAGTCTTCTGATTGCGATACCGGGATCCCGATGGCGGACGCCGACGCGCTACCGGCGGTTCGACTTGGGCGAGTTCTGGAAAGAGCTGGCCTTCGACCAAGACATGGCCGCTCCGACGGCCGCGCGGAAGCGGCTGGGAGCCGGCGAGAAGCCGCACCTCGACAAGAGCGACTGCGGCGCGAAGATCCCAACCGTCGCGCAGCTCGCGAAAGGCTTTGTAGCGGAAGCCCGCCGCACGCTCTAGGCCGGCACCGCTGACGAATACTGGCGCATGCTCGACAGAGAGATCGTCCCACGCTTCGGGCGCGACCTCGTCACGGCAATCACCCGCCACGATCTACCACGGCTGAGCGCGGAAATCACCGACGCAGGCCACCCGACGAACGCGAACCGCGCCGTGGCATACTGCTCCGCGATGCTCACGTTCGCGATGCGTCGCGGTGACGTCACGTCGAACCCCGCCGCCGCGGTGAAAAGGACACCGGAGTTGGGCCGAGACGTTGAGCCGCTCACCGATCAGCAGGAGGCGGCGCTCGGCAAGGCGCTGGACGACGCGGAAGCGGCGGGCGAGGCATGGCAAGCGATTGAGCTCGTCCGATTTCTCTTCCTCAACGGCTGCCGCCGGTCCGAAGGCGAGCATCTCCAGTGGACCGAGGTCGATGACGAGCGCCGGCAGTTGGTCTTCCTCGATCCAGGGGCACGAAGAAGGGCAAGCGCCGCACCGATCGCCGCTACAGGGGTGAGCATATGTTCGCGCTCCTCAAACGCATGCGTGCTCGCCAGAAGGGCGCCAGCGTTGTCAGTCCCTATGTGTTCCCCCGCGATGACGATCCGCGCCTGCCCTGCGGCAATCTCGACCGCGCCTGGCATCGACTCCGCGATGCCGCCGGACTCTCGCCCAGGCACCTGCGAAGCCCTGCGTGGCCACTGCCGAGTTGCGGTGCCCGGCGTATCTCGAGCCCAGCCCGTTCGGCTCGAAGAAATCTGTCGATTGCGCACTCTACATATATGCCGGTCATCACGCTGACGATCCGGCGAAACTCAACTCCGATCAGGCTCCCGAAAATGAAAACACACCACATCACGTTCAAGGCGCTCACGCTGGGCACGGTATTCGCATTGAATCTCGCAGCGTGCTCGGCTCAGGCTCCTCCGGCCGCGCCGAAGACCCTCTACGAACGGCTCGGCGGCGCGTTTGCCATCGCCGCAGTGATCGATCACTTCAGCGACGCGGTGGTCCAGAATCCTGTCGTGGGCAAGACGTCTGCCAACCCGGCACTCAGGAAGTGGCACACGGAGAATTTGAACAGGCTTCCGGGCCTCAAGTTCATGCGCACGCTGTGGGTCTGCAAAGTGTCGGGCGGTCCGTTCACTTACACGCCCACCGTTCCGGGAAGCACGCAACTTGGTCTCGAGGAAGCGCATCGCCAGCTCAGAATTTCAACGGCGGAGTTCGACGAAGTCGCGGCGGAGCTCGGACGCAGCCTCGATTTCGCCAAAGTGCCCGCGCCTGAGAAAGCCGAAGTGCTCGCGGCGTTTGCCGCTCACAAGGGTGAAGTCACAGCGGGGTACACGCGGAAATGATTTGTGGTTGTCCAGGCAAGCAAATACCAAGGTGGTTGATTCGCCCCGGCTCTTCCTGAGACATTGTTATTTGAGGACGGGTGGGTACGAGTTGCTGTGCGTGGCGGCGCTCGCGGCCGCCGAGCTGCCCGTGGTGAACCCCCGCCAGATGCGAGACTTCGCGCGCGCGACGGGGCAACTCGCGACGACGGATCGCATCGACGCGGAGATCCTCGCGCGCTTCGCCGACACGGTGCGACTGGCGTGGCGCGCATTACCGACGGGCGATGCCCAGGAACTCGATGCGCTGTTGACGCGACGGCGTCAGCTGCTGGAGATGCTGGGGGCCGAGCGCAATCGCCTCGGCCACGTGTTCGGCACCGGCAAGAAGCCCGTGAAGAAGAGCCTGACCGCACACATCGCGTTTCTCGAGCGCGAACTCGGCCGGGCTGATACGGAACTCGAGACGGCGATTCGGCAGTCACCCGTCAGGCGTGCACTTGACGACCTCCAGCGCAGTGTGCCTGGCGTCGGTCCGATCCTGTTACGCCCCATGCTCGCCGACTTGCCGGAACTCGGCCGGCTCTCGCGTCGCGAGATTGCCAAGCTCGCGGGCGTCGCGCCGCTCAGCCGGGACTCAGGCACGATGCGCGGTCGCCGATTTGTGCAGGGCGGTCGTGCCCCCGTGCGGGCGGTGTTCTACATGGCCGCGATCTGTCCGCCACCCTGTCGCCCCTGTGCCACGTCGAAGACCGCCGTGTTCACTTCGGATTCACGCACGGCGTCCATCGGTACGGCCGCGGGTCCGCCGTTTGGCTCGCCGGCCCGGAGCATGTTCCGATGCTGCGCGCCCTCGAGGAGGATGTCGATGGACGTCCAGCGTCGTCCGCCGAGCGAGAGCTGCGCGCCGGCGAATGGCGCGAGCGAGGCGAGGTCGGCGAAGTCGCGATCGATGACCGGCAGCGCGTCGATGCGCTCGCGAGAGATTCGGGTGCTGCCGCCGAGGCGCGCTTCGCGGCCGTCATCGCGCTGATCACGCACGACGACCGGCGTCAGCGTGTTGCTCGCGGTGCGAAGCACGAGGGTAACGACGTGCTGGGCGCCGATCGTCAGCATCAGCCCAGTGCGCTCGACCGGCTGATAGCCGAAGCGGCGAACGGTGAGGGTGACGGGCCCGCCGAGGGGGAGACCGAAGACCGCGAAACGGCCAGCAGCGTTCGTCGTGGTCCGGATACGGTATCGCGTCGGCCGGTGTTCCAGAGACACGGTCGCCTTGCTGATCGGAGCTCCGGTGGAATCACCGCACGAGGCCCGTCAGTAAGGCGCTCGCGTCCCGCGCGCGCAACGGTGCGGCGGTGAGGATGAGGAGCGAGATCCCGTGCACAAGTCGGGCGCACGCCGCTCGAGTGATTATGCGCACAATGCTTGGCATCGCCGAATGTAAACGATGAGTCAGGCAAGACTCTCGACCGGCCAAGCACGGCCCTTGCACGTCAATTGCATGCGCGGTCGCCCTGTCGCCCGCGCGTCACGAGCGTCGCCGCGCCGCATCTCACGAACCGCTGGCGCGCACTCTTCCACTCTGGAGCCGTCACGATGTCGTTCCCGATCTATCTGGTGGGCTTTGCGGTTGTGATCGGTGGGATCGCCTGGGGGCTGTCGGTCGCACACGTGCCGACGCTGTACATCATGATCGCCTCCGTCATCCTGCTCGGTATCGGCATTCTGACCGGCGTCTCGCGCACTCGTCAGAAGGATCCGCCGACGACCTGAACTGTTGGTGCGGACCGCGCGCGACTGCGGTGCTGTGCCGGATCGCTGTCGTTGAGTTGCGTGGTGTCAATGAACAAGGGAGGCATCGATGTGATGCCTCCCCGACACATCTGTTGCGCGTATCCTGCGGCAACGAGCGTGGCTACTTGTCAATCTTGCGCTGCGCCTTGCCGATCGCGTCCTGCGTCTTGCCCTTGAACTGATCGACCTTGCCCTGGGCCTGCATGCGTCTGTCACCCATGAGACTCCCGACGGCATCCTTCACCTTGCCCTTCGCATCGGTGAGCTTGCCTTTCGCGGAGTTCTCGATGCCGTGCTCTCTCATTGACTTGTCGCGATCCGTCATGCGCTCATCCCCGGAAGAAGTGACCGTGCAAACTGCGTGCAGTTCTGGTGAGCATTTTGCATACCGTTCGTGATGTGCTCCGAAGGTTCTCAACGATTCAGGAGCGCGTGCGCGGCGATGAACAAGATGAGTACGGCACAGAACACTGAACTCGAGAGTCGTCGCGCGGCACCACTCGCGACGGCAACCGACCTGACGGCGGCCGCAACGCGAGCGTCCGGTCACGCGCTACTGTCACGAGCGGTCCGATGCGTCCCGTCTCGTAGTCAATGAGCATGAGTCGTTCGCCAAACTCCGAGAAGGGAGCAATCCCGACGATACGACCACTCTCCGTGCGATACGTACCGATCAGTGCGCGTCGCTCCGCAGGCTCCAACGGGACGACGCGAGCCATTTCGACATCCGCGTGGCGCTTGCCCATGGAAACGGCGCCAAGCCATCTGTGGTCGGCAAGCACACCGGTCAGTCGGAGCGTGTCATCGTGAACGACTGCCTCGAATTCCACGCTGTCACCCGCCGCGCTCGTGCGTGTGGCAATGGCGGAGTCTACCTGCCAAGCCACAAGGGTTATGCGGGCGGTCGTGCCACCCGAGTCAACGGCGACCGCGATCTGATCAGTGGCGTCGGGATGCCTTGCGTCCCCGCGCCACAGGCCAATGGTCATGGGAGGTCTCCGACCGCAGGCAACCGTGAGGATGGCCAGCATGATGCAGCCGACGATCGCGGCGAGCCATCGGCGCTGCGGAGGGCGTTGCGATCTCGCTGGGTTTGCTTCGTCCGTTTGTCGAAGAACGGCTCGGGCTTCGTCGGCATAACGCCAGCTTCTATTGCGAGCGGACCGCCCGATGCTTCGCGCCCCGCTGATGGTCGGTCCGCTCGGCAACAGCAAGCATCGTTAGGCCCGCGCCACGCGGACGTTGCGTTGAAACGGTCCGTCGCGCAACGGATCGGTGACGGGCCGCTTGGACGGTTCGTGTATGCTCGGCACTCCCGTGATTCGGAGCGCCGATGGCCGACCCCGCGCCCGCGGCGGGTGGCGTCTACAAACCCCGACGCCCGCAGGCATCGCCGCTCTTTCGGTTGGTGTCGGATCACCTGCACCGACTGCAGACGGTCTCCGATGAGCGCTTCGCGCGCGAGTATGGCCAGTGGCGTCCGGTGGTCGGCGACGTGGCCGACAAGTTCCTCGCCTGCGGGGTGCTCGAGCACGGGTTCGCGCGCATCCGCTGCGATGCCTGCATGCACGAGTATCTGCTCGCGTTCTCCTGCACGTGCCGGTACTTCTGCCCCAGTTGTCACGCGAAGCGGTTGGCGATCTGGACGCAGTGGCTCGACACGACGCTGCTCGCGCCGGTGCCGCACCGGCAGGTGGTACTCACCATCCCCAAGCGGCTGCGCGCCTACTGTCTGTATCGCCGCCGCCTGCTCGGCGAGATCGCCCGCGTCGCCGCACGGACCGTCACCGCCGCCATTCGCGCGCTGATCGGCGAGCGCGACCTCGCGGGGACGTTCGGCGTGCGCGGCGATCCCATCGCGACGCCACCGAGGGCGCCGCCGCGCCCGGCGCACCCCGCCGCGTCGCTGTTCGAACGGCCCGCACGGTGCGCCAGCCCAGCGGAGGGTTCGCCGACGCCGACGCGCCGCCGCTCACGAGGCCAGCGACCACGGCGTCTACTCAACAAGCCCCAATTGAGTTTCCTATCCCG
>JANPFJ010000298.1:0-11781 GCA_031423355.1 Gemmatimonadaceae bacterium
GTCACAGAGCGCGAGGAAAAACGTCGCAACGGGCCCCGTTAACACGGAGAGAGCAAACCAACCGAGGCCACTGCGACGCTTTGCCTGCGCGAGATTCGCGTTGATTAGCGCGAGCGTGCCCCAGCCAACTACGAACGCGGAGTCTGGTCTACTCGGCATGAGAGAGAATGGTGGATTGCCCGCTAACTCTCTATTCACCTGTACAGTACCCCCCCCGCCCACCAACCGCCAACCGCAAACAACACCGCAATATCCCCTATCCGCCACCCAGCCGATCCGCCGGACTACGGACCCCCAGCCGCCCCCGATTCAGCACATGCGTGTAAATCATCGTCGTCGCCACGTCGGTGTGCCCCAGTAACTCCTGCAGGGTTCTGATGTCGTAGCCGTCCTCCAGCAGGTGCGTGGCGAACGAGTGGCGAAGGGTGTGACAGGTCGCGCGCTTCGCGATCCCGGCCGCGCGCACCGCCTGCTGGATCGCACGCTGCATCACCGTCTCGTGCACGTGATGTCGACGCTCCCGACCGCTGTCCGCGTCCCAGTACCGGCGCGACGCCGGAAACACCCACTGCCACGCCAGGTCGGTCGACCACGAAGGCGCTTTTCGCTCGAACGCCGCTGGCAACACCACGCTGCCAGCGCCGTCGGCGAGGTCGCGCGAGTGGCGGGCCTGTACTCGCGCCAGCTGCTCCTCCAGCGCCGGCCGGACCGCCACGGGCAGCATCGTCACCCGGTCCTTGCCCCCCTTGCCGCGACGCACCCGAATCTCGCCCCGATCGAGGTCGAGATCCTTCACCCGCAACGTCAGGCACTCCAACAACCGCAGCCCGGACCCATACAGCAACATCGCAATCAGGTGCACGGTGCCATCCAATCGCCCCAGCACCGCCCGCACCTCCTCCCGACTCAACACCGCCGGAAGCCGAGTCGGCGACGTCGAGCGTAACACTCGGCGGAGGTCGCCAACCGGAACGGTCAGGACCTCACGATACAGGAGCAACAGCGCACTCAACGCCTGCATCTGCGTCGACCGCGAGACGCGTCGCTCGTCGGCCAGATACGTCAGATACGCGACGATCTCAGCCTCGCCGAGTGTCGCGGGGTGCTGTATGCCGTGATATCGGATATTGCGAATGATCCAGCCCACGTATGCCTGCACGGTGCGCGGGCTTAAGTGACGCGCACGCATGCGGCCTTTCACCAGAGTCAGGAGTCGGGGCTTCTGTGCGGGCATATCTCGATACGTCGCGGGTAGACTTGCAGCAGGCTCCAACCTGCCGCCTCTGCGGTCGACGTGTGTCACCAGAACGCTGCACGCAACGCGTTTCGGCGCCACTCCGGCGCAAACGTAGCCCCGGCGGATGATGCGCGAGCTCGTTGTTCACAGAGCCACCGCCTGCGCGGGCGTGCAACCTGCACGGCGCCTGTTGCGAGTCGTCACAGTGATCCGTTGTACTCACATGCCTCCGCCGACGGACGGCAGATGTGAATTCGAGGAACCTGCGCTCTGGCGTCTACAGCCTGCCGGCGCTCGCGATGCCAACACGGTCCGCGAGCGTCGCTCGAGCATCCCGTCGCGCGGATGAACTGCGCAGCAGCTGGTATACTCGGCTCGATTCGACACGTGCTGGAGCATCCCGTCGCACGAACGGAATATGCGCAACCGGCCCGAGACACGAAGGCGAGTGGGTCCGCGCCCTCGCCCTCACGCCCCCCCGCCCGCAATCCCGATCCCCGCACGACGCAACACTCCCTCCACATCGTACCGCGCCAACCGCGGCATACGACGACGCATCGCATTCGCCGCCACGTCGTCCGGAAACTCCTCACGCACCGGATCCCACCGCACCGGCCGATCGAGCTTCATGCTGATCCACGCCGCGGCACACGCCTGCAGACTTTTCACGCCCTGTTCCACCGGCGCGATCGGATCCCTGCGACTCGCGATCGCCTCCAGCCAGTTGCGATAGTGGTTGTCGCTCGGCGCCCAGCGGATCTCGGTCGCACCGAACGGCTCCGACAGTATCCGCGAATCGCTGGCCTCGAGCGCCTTCGGCTCGCCGCCCGATGACGACGGATCGCTGCCGGTCACCTGCGCCGCACCACGGGCGCAGAACACCCAGCCGTTGCTCCCCTCGAACCGCAACCCGTTCGGATAGCTGTCGTCCAGCATCACCTGCACGCCACCAGCATACTCCATGTCGATGTGATAGCCGTGATGCACCGTCCACACATCGTTGCGCATGAAGTCCGCGCGACCGTGCACGCGCACTGGCCCGCTCAGTTCCATGCCCATCGCCCACTGCGCGATGTCGACATGATGCGCACCCCAGTTGGTGATCATGCCAAGGCCGAAGTCCTCGGTGGTGATCCACCCGGGACGACCGTACCCTTCCCGCGGATGCACACGGGCCTCCATGTACGGCTGTTCCGGCGCGGGGCCAAGCCAGGTGTCGTAGTCGAAGGTCTTCGGCACCGCCTGCGCGAGTGGCATCTGTCCCTTCGGCTCGTCGCGGCCGATGCCGATGCGAATGGTCTTGAGTGTGCCGATACGCCCGTTGCGCACCGCCTCGCTCGCAATGCGGAACGTCTGCCACGGGTTCGACGATCGCTGCTGACTGCCAGTCTGCAGCACGCGCTGTTTCGCGCGGACCGCCGTGCGCAGTGCGACCGACTCGGCGATGTCGTAGGTGATCGGTTTCTGCACGTGAACATCCTTGCCGGCCAGCACCGCCTCGATCGCAATCATCGCGTGCCAGTGATCCGGTGGTGTGATCAGGACGGCATCGATGTCCGGGCGTACGAGAATCTCGCGATAGTCACGATAGCCCTTCACATCGACACGCTGTTCTCCCTTGGCGCGATAGAACCGCTCCACCTCGGTACGCGCTGCATCGAGGCGACGAGAATCCAGATCGCACACCGCCACCACCCGACAGAGATCATGCACGATGGTGCCGCGCAGATCCTCCATACCCATGCGTCCGCACCCGATCTGTGCAACGTTGATCGTCCGGCTGGGCGGCGTACCGGTGCCGAACAGCCACGTGCGCGGAATGATCGTCGGCAGCAGCATGGCCGCGGCGGACGACTTCAGGAAATGACGGCGGGATGGTTCGATCACGACGGCTCCGAATCGGGAAAACTACGGCAACTGACGCAGCTTGATGGACCGGAATGACACCGCGTTGCCATGATCCTGTAGCAGAATGTGCCCGCGCTCTGCTTCACCAAAAGCGGGCCAGATCGCGTACTTGCTGTGGCTCACCAGTGCACGCCATTGCTGCGTGCCACGCTCGTACTCCACCGTCTTGAAGCCATTCAGCCAGTGTTCGACATGGCGACCGCGCACCACGATCCTCACCCGGTTCCACTCGCCGATACCGTTGAAGCGAACGTTCTGCGGCGGGATCAGATCGTACAGGCCGGCGTTGGTGCGATTGCCAGCCACGCCGAGCTTCGCGTCCGGATGGACGACGTTGTCGAGCAGCTGAAACTCGCTCCCGATGGCGCTGCCTATACCGGTGTTCAGTGCTGTGTTGACGAAGTACTTGATGCCGCTGTTGGCACCGCGCGTGAGCCGGTACTCGAGCGTGAGTTCAAAGTTCGCGTACTCATTCTCCGTCACGATGTCACCACCAGCCGCTGCTTCGCGCCCTTCCGTCTCGAGTACCGACAGCACACCGCCGCCAATCTCCCATCCCTGCGACGGAAATGTCGTGAGCCGTGCGCCACGCCAGCCGGCGGACGTCTTGCCGTCCCAGAGCAGCGTCCAGCCGTCGCGCGATTCGCGCGGTGTCAGCGTGTTGGCGAGATGATTGAACTGCGGCGCGTCGCCACGATCGGGTGTGCGCGCGGCTGCGAGCGTCGTGGTACGAATCCTGATGTTCCGGAAACGCACCACCTGGCCAGCCTTCGTCGAATCGTTGCCGATGTCGTGCACCTGCAGCGCGATGACGCCACTCGCTGACCGATCGTCGAGAATGTTGGCGGCCGGCACGCCATTCACCCAGGTGCGGATCGACGTGCCGATCGCCTCGACGCGGAAGTGATTCCATGCGCCGAGCTGAAACGCCTGCTGCGCAGCGGATTGCCCGTCGAGTGTATGCAGCCAGCCTGCGCGCGCTTCATCGTAGATGCCGCCGGTCCAGCGCCGGGGTGATGGATCAATCTCGACCTGATAGCCGTGCACGCGGCCACCCATCACCGTGGAATCGGCGATGCTCCGGATCTGGACGCCGCTGTTCAGCGGTGAGCCGAGCCAGACGTCGTACTCGAGTATGAAGTCCGCGTAGCGGTCGCGCGTGCAGAGAAAGCTGTTCGGCGAGCCGACGACCGAGCGGCCGGTGATGGTGCCATTCTCCACGGTATACGGCGCGGACCCGTTGCACTGGTACCAGCCCTCGAGCGTGGTGCCAGTGAAGAGAGGCCGCCAGCCGCCGGTCTGGCGTGTCGGTTGCGCCGTCGCTGCACGCGCTGGCAGCACCAACAGCAGCACCAACACAAGTACCAGCGGCAGGGCTGCGCGACCCACTGAACGCATCGGAGCAATCATGGAGTGGGGCTCGGCGTGGCTGGCGGGTTCCCGCGAAGACTCACCATTCGCTGTCCGCCGCACGAAACGTAAGCTGGACCATCACGCCATCGCCGTCGCCTTTCGCTCCACGCACGTGCTTCGGTACCGCGAGGAGCGTACGCCCGTCCTTTCCACGCCAGACGCTCGTCGTCCAGGTGTGACCATCGACCGTCGCCTCGACCGGGGTCCGTCCCCAGCCGTGCGTGACCGGTGGGGCATAACGGGCAGGGATCGGCGCAAACGTCCACCCTCCCTTCCCGGGATACCGAAACAGCGTCGTACGAAAACGGCCGACACGCGGCATCCACGTCTGCTCCGTTGAAGGTGACTCCAATCCCCGGTGAGTCGAGTTGCGCGGCGGTCAGAGATGGTCGTATCGCCAACGCGATCGGCGCGCTGTCGCTACGGCTTCTCGCGCCGGATCTCGATGTTGGTCATGAACGAATGCCCGGTGAAGCGGACGATGGATCGGTGCACCGCAGGGTTCCATCCGCGACTGTCCTTGAAGCGCTTGTCCTTCACGCTCACGCTGCAGAAGGTGTGATCCCCCGTCTGTTCCACTTCCACGTGCGCCGGCAACTTGATCTCGATGTTGCCGAGGGTCCCATGGATGCTGATTTCAGTCACGCCCGGCTGAAACTCCGTATCGCGCAAGTCGAGCTCCACGCTGCCGAAGAGTGCCCGGATGTCGAACAGCGTCGGCATCACCGTGAGTCGGACGCCGTCCACCGTGCTGAAGGTGGCATTCACGCCCTGACGCGCCCCGCGAATCAGCCCAGTCGATGCGTGCCCGAACGGCGCACCGTCGCTCGGCAAATCGGACGTCAGTCGCGTCAGGTCGGAGTGATCCACGGCACGATAGACCGCCTCCATGCGCAGCTCCAGCTCGCGCATGGTGAGTGCGTCGCGGGCGTACGCGTCCGACAGTCGTGCCACGGTTCGGTCGCGATCGGTGGCGTCGATCCGGCGGAGCGATCGGTTTTCGACCGGTGTCGTTGACATGCAAGAAAGCCTTGGCGGAAGTGCCCTTAGGCTACTGTACCGAACAAGCGCCCCACCAGTGCCGTCGCGGCCATGGCCACCGCACCCCAGAAGGTCACCCGCAGTGCGCCACGCAACATCGGTGCGCCGCCCAGCCGCGCAGCCAGCGTGCCAAGCCCGACCAGCAGCACGAGCGTCACGCCCGTCACCGACCACGACACGCTCGCCAAGGGCAGGAGCACCACCAGCAGCAGTGGCGGCGCCGCGCCTGCGGCGAAGGCCGCCGCTGAGGACAGGGCGGCCTGGATCGGCCTCGCTCGGGTCAATTCCGACAGACCGAGTTCGTCACGGGCGTGAGCGCCGAGCGCATCCTTGGCCATCAACTGGTCGGCCACCTGCCGCGCCAGCTCGGGGGTCAGGCCGCGCACTTCATAGATGCCAGCCAGCTCCACGCGCTCGAACTCAGGGTTGTCCGCTAACTCGCGTCGTTCACGTTCGAGATCGGCCTGTTCCGTATCCGACTGCGAGCTGACCGAGACGTACTCACCGGCCGCCATCGAGAGCGCGCCAGCGACGAGGCCCGCGAGTGCGGCCAGCAGCACGGGTGCGCGTTCGCTCTGCGCGGCCGCAACGCCGACGACCAGGCTGCTGGTCGAGATCAGCCCATCGTTCGCACCGAGCACTGCGGCACGAAGCCACCCGATGTGCTCGGTCCGATGCCGTTCCGTATGCAGTGCCATGTGACGTTGGGTCTTGAGCTTATGAATTGGGTCGATGGACCGCGCGCAGCCGCCGGTCGATGTCGTCGTGCAGAAGCGTGGTACGCGTGCCAATATTGTGGCTGCGTCCGGTACAGGCCGGACCGCAGAGTGAAGCTGGAGCAGCGGCAGGCGAAAGTCTGTCAGGCATTTCACACGGAGCAGGCCGATGGCCACCGTCAGCATCAACGGGCAGACACGAGAAGTGACCGCCGATCCGTCCACACCACTGCTCTGGGTGTTGCGCGACATCGTCGGCCTCACGGGCACCAAGTTCGGCTGCGGCATCGGCCAGTGCGGCGCCTGCACGGTGCACCTCGACGGCAAGCCGGTCCGCTCCTGCTCGACGCCGCTCTCGGCCGTCGGCACCAGGGCCGTGACCACAATCGAAGGCCTCTCGCCCGACAACTCGCATCCTGTCCAGGCTGCGTGGGTCGAAGCGCAGGTGCCGCAGTGCGGCTATTGCCAGAGTGGCCAGATCATGTCGGCGGTGGCACTCCTGAATGCGAAGGCCTCGCCGACCGACGCCGAGATCGACGCAGCGATGCAGGGCAACATCTGTCGTTGCGGCACCTATCAGCGGATCCGTGCGGCCATCCACAATGCGGCGACGATGAAGAGGGCCACCACATGAAGCGCTTCCTGATGCAGGCCGAGTCGGCCGTCAGCCGACGCGATTTCGTGCGCGTGAGTCTGGTGGTCGGCGGTGGACTGCTGGTGTCGGTATACGGCTGTGGGCCGAAGGGCGAGGAGCCGGGTGACGCACCCGCCGATGGTTCGCTGGCGCCGAACGCTTTCGTCTCGATCGATGTGAACGGCAACGTGCGCATCACGTCGAAACATCTGGAGATGGGGCAGGGCGCCTACACCGGCCTGGCCACGATCATCGCCGACGAACTGGATGCCGAGTGGAGCAAGGTGACCGTCGAGGGTGCCGGTGCTGATGACAAGAAATACGGCAACTCGACCATCGGTGGAATGCAGGGCACTGGCGGTTCGAGCGCGATCGCGAACTCGTGGATGCAGCATCGGCAGGCCGGCGCTACGGCGCGCGCGATGTTGGTTGCGGCCGCAGCGAAGCAGTGGAACGTGCCGACGAGTGAGCTGACGACCGAGCCGGGTGAAGTGGTGCATGCGGCGAGCAAGCGACGCGCCGCGTACGGGTCGCTGGTGACGGCGGCCGCAGCGCTCCCGGTGCCGAAGGACGTACCGCTCAAGGATCCGAAAGCCTTCCGCTACATCGGGAAAGAGAACGTCACGCCCCGTGTGGATGCAAAGGCAAAGAGCAATGGTACTGCCGTCTTCACGCAGGACGTGAAGCTGCCCGGCATGCTGACGGCGGTCGTCTCGCATGCGCCGCTGTTCGGGGCAACGGTGAAGTCGTTCGATGCCACGGCGGCCAAGGCCGTCGCCGGCGTCGTCGATGTGGTGCAGATCCCGACTGGCGTGGCGGTCGTGGCGCAGACCTTCTGGGCCGCGAAGCTGGGTCGCGATGCACTCACAGTCCAGTGGGACGAGACGAAGGCGAGCACACTTGGCACCGCCGAGATCATGCAGACCTTCCGCGACGCGGCGCAGAAGCCCGGCATCGGAATCCGGAACGATGGTGATGCAGAGAAAGCCATCGCTTCAGCCGCAAAGACGGTCGAGGCCACGTACGAATTTCCATACCTCGCGCACGCATCGATGGAGCCGCTCAACTGTGTCGTCGAACTGAAGAAGGACAGCGCCGGCATCTGGAACGGCAATCAGTTTCCGACCTTCGACCAGAAGGCAGTGGCGGCGGTGTTCGGGTTCAAGCAAGAACAGGTGACGATGCACACGGTGTTCGCCGGCGGCAGCTTTGGGCGTCGCGCCAATCCGCAGTCCGACTACGTGGTGGAAGCCGCCACGATCGCGAAGGCGATCAACGGCACGGCACCGGTGAAGCTGGTGTGGACGCGCGAGGATGACACCGCCGCCGGATACTTCCGTCCGGCGATGTTGCACCGGCTGCGCGGCGGCCTCGATGCGGCGGGCGCGCCTGTGGCCTGGTGGCAGCGTGTGGTGGGTCAGAACATGGGCCTCGGTACCATCTTCGATTCGAAGGATGGCAAGGATTCCTCGGCATACGAAGGGGCCGCCGATCACAAGTACGAGATTCCCAACGTCTTCTTCGACGCAGCCCATCCGGCGATCGGTGTGCCGGTGCAGTGGTGGCGATCGGTCGGGCACACGCACACGGCATTCGCGGTCGAGATGTTCATCGACGAGATGGCGAAAGCGGCTGGCAAGGATCCGCTCGAGTTCCGCCGCGCGTTGCTGACCAAGGATGCACGGCGGCTCGGTGTGCTGAATCTGGCGGCGGAGAAGGCCGGATGGGGCACGCCGCTGCCGGCGGGACACGCGCGCGGCATCGCGGTCCATCAGTCGTTCGGCACGTATGTGGCGGAAGTTGCAGAAGTCTCACTCGTCAACGGTGCGCCGCGTGTGCACCGCGTGACCTGTGCGGTCGATTGTGGCATCGTCGTCAATCCGGATGTCGTCCGTTCGCAGATGGAAGGCGCGATTGCGTATGGACTGAGCGCGGCGCTCCATGGCAAGATCGATATCGACAAGGGACGCGTGGTATCGACCAACTTTGATCGATACCGTGTGCTGCGCGTGAACGAGATGCCGCAGGTTGATGTGCACATCGTGCCCTCGGGGGAAGCGCCGAGTGGCGTCGGAGAACCGGGCACACCGCCGATCGGGCCAGCGGTGGCGAATGCGCTGCTGGCGCTGACGGGCAAGCCGACGCGAACGTTGCCGTTCGTGGCGTAGGGCTTGACGCGAGCGGCGGCATCGCAGCCGCTGCTCGCCTGCGGTTCGCATTCACAGCACACGGACGCCCCGCATGGTCTCGCCGGTCACCCTGAAGGATCGCGAGCGCGAGATTCTGCTGCTGATGGCCCGCGGCGCGACGAATCGTACGATCGCGTCGCGCCTCAACCTGTCAGAGCAGACCGTGCGCTGGTACAACAAGCAGTGCTTCACGAAGCTGGGCGTCAGCTCTCGCCAGGCGGCGGTGGACCGCGCGGTGGCGCTCGGCTTGATCGGGGTGCCGGATTCGGCGATGGCGATGCCACCCGTCACGCGCTCGCCGATCCGATATGTGTCGAACGATGGCGTCTCGATCGCGTATCAGGTGATCGGCAGCGGGCCCGTCGACCTGCTGTTCATGACGGGGTTCGTCTCGCACCTCGAGATGTCCTGGGAGCAGCGGGACTGTACGGCCTTCTTCGAGGGCCTCGGTCGCGCGGCCCGCGTGATCGTGTTCGACAAGCGCGGCGTCGGGCTGTCGGATCGGCATCGCGGCGTGGCGACCATCGAGGATACGATCAGCGATGCGCAGTGTGTGCTGCGCGCGGTGGGTTCGACGCGACTCTTCGTCAGCGGAACGTCGGAGAGTGGCGCCGCCGCCATTCTGCTGGCGTCGATGTTTCCTGCCATGGTGCGAGGATTGGTGCTCATCGGCACCACCGCCATGCCAGCGCGCCAGGGCGACGACCCCTCATGGGCGGTGCCGACCGCGGTGTTCGACCAGCGGGTTGCATTGATTCAGCAGCGCTGGGGCGAGCCGTGGGCACTGGAGCGCTTTGCGCCATCGCGCGCCGGCGATGCGGAGTTCGCTGCCTGGTGGTCGAAAGCGCTGCGCAGTGCGGCCAGCCCGGCCACTGCGGGCCTCATCATGGAGCGGGCGAAGCAGGTGGACGTGCGTGCATTGCTGCGGCATGTGCACACGCCCACGCTCATCCTGCATCGCACGAATGACGCGATCGTCGACATCGGTGCCGCACGATTCATGGCCCAGGAGATGCCCACCGCGACGCTGGTGGAACTGCCGGGGGCTGATCATCTCTATTTCGTCGATCCGGCACCCGTCGTCAGGGAGATGACGCGGTTCCTCGCCGCACCGGATGTGAGCGCGCAGGTCGACACCTGGGTCGCGATCATCCTTCACGCACACGGTCCCGGGGCGTTGCTCGACGAGCAGAAGCGCAGTCTGCTGCGCGCGTCCGAGGCTCGTCATGTGACCACATCGCCGGATGGCTGGACCGCACTGTTCGATGCGCCGAATCGCGCGATCCGGTGTTCGCAGATGCTGGCCGCCCTGGGCGAGGGGCGTGCCGGTGGCATGGCGCTGCACGTCGGCGCCTCGCGCCTCTCGGATGGTGCACTCTCCGGCACGGCGCCGGCGGTGGCGCGTCGGTTGGCGGCGACGGCTGCACCGGGGGAGGTGCTCGTCACCGCCACGTTGCGCGACATCCTCGCCGGTTCACCAGTGAGCCTGGTTGCCCGAGCGATCGACTCGGGGGATGAGGGTGCGCCGGCGATGACCGTCTGGCAGCTGTCCGGCTGACCCCGAATCACCGAATCGCCGGAGCACCGGCTCGCCGGGTCACCCCTCCCACCCGAAAAGTCCACCCGATACGGGTGGTGCGATCCACCCGCGAGCGGCGCGAGGATGAGGGGCACGTCACTTCCTTCTCTTCTCCGGTGCCTCCCATGACCACACGCACGCTGCTCGCTTCGCTCCCGCTGGTTGCCCTGATGACAGCGGGCTGCGACTCCACCACCGAGTCGAATGGCGGCGATGTTCGCATCGCCATCCAGCAGGCCCTCACCGGGCAGACCACCTCGGCTGGTACGTTCGCGATTTCCGGCGCGCTGGCCGACAGCGGCCAGACCACCGAGGAGCTGACCTTCGGCGGCCCGCTGACGCAGTCTCCGGTGCCGCTGACGTTCCGGCGGACGCTCACTGGCAGGAACGGCACGATGGTGATCACGGGGAGCGCAACGCTGACGTTCACCAGCCAGACGGACGCGACGCTGGCTGGCACGTGGACGGTGTCTTCGGCGACGGGCGGGTATGCGACCGGGTCCGGGACGCTGAGTGGCAGCGCGAATTTCGGTGCGACGCCGCCGACCGCAGCGATCACTTACGCTGGCGTGCTGCGGCGGTAGGGTGATTCGATCGGTCGGCCCCCGCCGCCTCCGCTCTTTGGAGGGGGCGGGGGCCTTGCACGTG
Source organism: Gemmatimonadaceae bacterium (assembly GCA_031423355.1). Taxonomy (GTDB): domain Bacteria; phylum Gemmatimonadota; class Gemmatimonadetes; order Gemmatimonadales; family Gemmatimonadaceae; genus JACMLX01. Next base: position 11,366 of record JANPFJ010000298.1, read on the forward strand.
AGGGGCGCTGATTGTATTAATCAAATAGTCAAACAATTAAATCAAAGTACTAATACCGTCGTCCTGCCATGCCCCGAACCGCCACGCCCCCGAAAGCGCGAGACCTCGACACCGAGACCAAAATCCTCGAGGCCGCCCGCCGCGTCTTCACCCGTCTCGGTACGTCAGGGGCGCGCGTCCAGGACATCGCGGCCGAGGCGCGGGTCAATCAGGCGCTGGTGCACTACTACTTCGGGTCCAAGGAAGCGCTTGCTGAGCGCGTCTTCTTCGAGGCTGCGGCCGGGATGATGCAGGCGATGCGCGTCGTCCTCGACCCGTCGCTGACGCTCGAACAGCTGATTGAACGATTCGTCGCGGCCTACATCGATACCGTGCGAAAAACACCGTTCATCCCGGGGTACATCCTCGCAGAGGTC
>JANPFJ010000299.1:0-3720 GCA_031423355.1 Gemmatimonadaceae bacterium
TCCATGTCGGTGGACGTGGTCACGATCCGGTCGAGCGATGGCACGATGCCGGCACTGTAGACGCGCAGTCCGGAATCGGCACCCGGGGTATCGGCCGACGACGAACGGACGCGGGTGCCGGCCGGTGTGAGCTCCACCAGCCCGCCGGCGCGCATGTGGCCGTTCGCGTGTGTCATCTGAAACGTCGCCAGCACATTCCCGCTGGCCAGTCGCAGGAACGAGTGCGGGTGCGAAAAGCCGTCCACGTCGCCGAACTGTGATGCGATGCGGGGAGCCTCGGGTTTGGCGAGGTCGAAGACGAATGACTGTCCGGAGCCGAACCCGTTGGCGAAGAGCTGTCGATCGGCGGGCAGTTCGTGTTCGGTGTGGTGCGGATAGTTCGCCAAGCCGGGTACCGGCACGGTCGTCACCAGTCGCCCGTACCGTGCGCTGTCGTCCGTGACATCGAGCACGGCCAGAAAGTCTGGCTGCGTGCTGTCGGCGGACGCGGTCCACAGATAGAGGTAGTCGCGCGCGGGTACAGGGGCGTCTGGACGCGGTGCGCATGCACCGAGCATGCCCATGAGGGCGACGGCGCGGAGGAGGGTCATCGTGGTCGATGGCAGAAGTAAGGAGTCATGCAGACAGCGGGACGAAAACACGCTACGGGCGGGACCGTCGCGACCGCGAGGCGCAATAATACCGACAAGCCATCGGCGCCTCCCGATGCGCCAGGCGCACGTCCACTATACCCGGAGTCGCCCACGGAAGCCACGCGCTGCATAGTACGACTCGGCGCCATTGTGGTAGACGAAGACGTGATCATAGCGACGATCACAGAAGAGCGCGCCGCCGAGGGCTCTGATGTGTTCGGGCGTCTGCACCCAGCTCGACGTCTTCCGGTCGAACTCACCCAGCGTCTGTAACGCACGATACTCCGCCTCGGTGAGCATCTCGCTGCCGATCGCGGAGGCCATGTCCATCGCACTGCCCGCGGGCTTGTTCTCTTTCCTGGCATCGAGCGCCTTGCGGTCGAAACAACAACTGCGTCGGCCGATGGGACTCTCGGCGGCGCAATCGCAAAACACCAACTCGCCCGTCTGCGCATCGAGGCCGATCACATCCGGCTCGCCGCCAGACGCCTCCATGGCACGGAGTGTCGCGAGTTTGCCGGGGAGTGCCGTGATTCGGGCCTCGACGGCATTCCACTCGATGCCGGCGTGACGACGCGCGTTGCCGGCGAAACGATCGCGGAGGGTGCTGAGCAGCGCCGAACGCTCCGTGTTGTTCATTGCGTGTCTCCCATGGCGATCGAGGAAGCAACCGTCTCGCCCCTACCATAATAGTGGGGCTCGATCAGCGTTCGCTTCGGCCATGTAGGTTTCTTTTCCGGTGCATCAGTGCCCGCCTCCACCGAATTCCGACCCGTGCCATGACCCCTCCCGCCACGCGCTTTGCGTTCTTTGAAAACCGGATCGTGCCCATCGAGGACGCCAAGGTCAGCGTCATGACGCACGCCTTCAACTACGGCACGGGTGTGTTCGCCGGGTTACGCGGCTACTGGAATGCCGAGGAAGAGCAACTGTTCCTCTTCCGCCCGCTGGATCATTTTCGGCGGTTCCTGCAATCGGCAGAATTGCTGCGGATGAAACTCCCGTACACCGCGCCTGCGCTGACTGCGATCGTCACGGAGCTGCTGCGTACCGAAGGGTATCGGGAGAACTGCTACGTTCGGCCGCTGGCGTACCTGTCCTCACCGACGATCAATCTGAAACTGCACGACATCGAGTCTGCCGTCACGATCTTCAGCCTGCCATTCGGCCAGTACATTTCCAACGAGGAAGGCGCACACGTAGCCTTCTCCGCGTGGCGCCGCGTGGATGACAATGCCATCCCCGCGCGCGGCAAGATTGTCGGCGCCTACGTGAACTCGGCGATGAGCAGTACCGATGTGCGCCTGGCCGGATACGATGAGGCGATCGTCCTGAATGAAGATGGTCACGTCTCAGAAATGAGCTCGGCCAACTTCTTCATCGTGCGCGACGGGGTGGCGATTACGCCACCCGTGCAGTCGAATGTGCTCGAGGGCATCGTGCGACGGTCCCTGATCCAGCTGCTGCGGGACGAACTGGGCGTCGAAGTCGTCGAACGCAACATCGACCGCAGCGAGGTCTACATCGCCGACGAGTGCTTCATGTGCGGCACCGGAGTCCAGATTTCCGCCATCACACGCATCGAACATCGTGTCATCGGCGGCGGGGTGATGGGTGACGTCACAGGGCGGCTGCGCACGCTGTTCTTCGATGTGGTGGCGGGGAAGTCGGAGCGGTATCGGCCGTGGCTGGTGCCGGTGTATCCGGTGCGACACGACACCTAGAACTTCCAGCTGTACCCCACCCGCACCACCTGTGTCTCGAGAAAATCGGTGCTGACGACCGTGAAATCGGTGCCGCGGATCGTGCGCTGCGCCTGATTCGTGTTCAGCAGATCGGTGGCGTTCACCACCAGCTCTCCCTTGCCGTTCTGCACACTCTTTTTGAGGCCGATGTCGAGCGAAAACCGGCTGCCGATCCGCCCCTGCGGCAGCAGGTCAGGGGCCAGGAACACATTCGATACCTGCGTCTGCCACCCGTGCGGCAACGTCATGACCGCGTTCAGCTTGACGTTGCCGGAGGTGAGTTGTTCGCGCGCAGCGGAATAGCGCACCGGCACGGGATACTGATTGACCACTGAGAACGCATCCACCGTGCGACGGAACGCGTTCGCATTCGCATTGAGCGACAGCTTCGGGGAGATGGTCTGCTGCCAGACGACCTCCGCGCCCGTGCTCCAGCTGCGACCACCGTTCTGGAAGACGTTGTACAGCAGGACGCTGCCCGGCACCTGCGTGGCGATGCGTGTGATGGTGCCGTCCACGATCCGGTGATAGGTGGCCGCGTAGACACTGCCGTTCGACCAGCTGGTCTTGTATCCCAGCTCGATGGAGGTGGCGAACTGCGGCTGCAGCGCCGGGTTGCCGACCTTGATCAGTTCCGGTTCGTCGTACTTGGGAAAGATGCGGATATCGACTTCGTTCGGGCGATCGACGCGCCGGTTGAAGAAGAGCGAGAGCTTGTTCGCCTCGTCGAACTTCCAGGCGGCCCGTACGTTCGGAAACGGCTGGAAATACCGGTATCCGTCGCTCTTGTAAGTGTTGTGGTCGGGATTGACCTCGTAGTCCACCAGCACACTTTCGAATCGCATGCCACCTTCGAGTTCGAGATGCTGACTCTCGAACACATAATTTCCGTACAGCGCCGGAATCGTTTCGCGATAGTTCGCCCAGCCGCCCGCTCCGGAATCGATCGGAGAGTTGATGCCCGGGAAGAACCGCATGTTGACCGGAATCGACCGATACCGGCCCTTGAACCCGAGCTCAACGCGCCCCTGCCGGAGCGGCTTGATGTAGTCGGCGTTCAGGTCCACCACATGCTCGTCGGACAACAGCTTGAAGGCGTCGGATCCCACGAAGGCCGGCAGGGTGTTGGTGAAGAAGTACTGCTCGTCCTCGCGGTGGAACGAGTAGTTCGTGGTGAACGCGAGCGTGTGCCCCGGCTGAGCGAACTTGTGCGTGAAGACTGCCGTGCCAAAGCCGGTGTACTTGACCTCATCTTCCAGAAACTGCCAGAGTCGGTAGCGATTCTGCACCGTGCCGCTGAAGTACGGGTTGTCCCCGTTGTCGAGGATCTTCTCCCGGTTGAA
>JANPFJ010000300.1:0-2021 GCA_031423355.1 Gemmatimonadaceae bacterium
TGGTGGCCTTCGACGTCGATGGGACGCTGACGGACAACGGTGTGTACATCGGCGACTCGAAGAGTGGCCGCGGCGCCGAGCCACTGGAGCTGAAGCGATTCGATATCCACGATGGGTTGGGCATCGTGATGCTGCGCCGCGCGGGTATCGCAATCGCCTTCATCTCGGCGCGCGATTCGTCCGCGACCACGCTGCGCGCGAACGAGCTTGGCATCACGCATCTGCGGCAGGGCCGCGGTCTCAGAAAGGTGCCGGCGCTGCGCGCCCTGAGCGAGGAACTCGGCATCCCCTTCGACGCGATCGCGTTCGTCGGGGACGATCTGGCAGACATCGCCGTCATGCAGCTGGTGGGAATCAGTGCGGCGCCGGCCAATGCGGTGCGGGAAGTCAAGGCGGTGGCGACGGTCCAGCTGTCGCGCTCCGGTGGACGTGGCGCGGCACGCGAATTCATCGAAATGCTCCTGACGGCACGAGGGCAGTGGGACGCGTTGGTGGCGGAGTACGTCGCCGAAAGCGCACAAGTCGAGGCACACGCGTCGTGAACGCCTCGGAACTCGTCACCCGTGGGCTCCGCGTGCTTCGCCTGGAACGCGAGGCGATCGCATCCGTCGAAGAGCGGCTCGGTGAGAGTTTCGCGCGCGCAGTGCTCCTGATCGCCACTTCGCGCGGTCGGGTGATCGTCGCAGGGGTCGGAAAGTCCGGACTCATCGGTCGAAAGATCGCCGCGACACTGACCTCGACCGGTACCGCGGCAACGTTCCTCCATCCGGTCGAGAGCGTGCACGGTGACCTGGGGATCGTCGGCCCCGACGACGTGGCCATTCTGCTCTCCAAGAGTGGCGAAACCGGTGAACTGCTGCCGCTGCTGCAGGAACTCAAGCGGCTTGGTGTCGGCGTCATCGCGATTACGGGAGCGCCGAAGTCCACATTGGGACGCGCCGCTGATGCGACACTCGACGCGGGCGTCACCGAAGAGGCGTGCCCGCATGACCTGGCTCCGACAACCAGTACGACCGCGGCGCTGGCGCTGGGCGACGCGCTGGCAGTGGCGTTGCTCGAACACAAGGGCTTCCGGCGCGAGGATTTCGCACGCCTCCATCCCGGCGGAGCACTGGGGAAGAAGTTGCTGACCACCGTGGCCGAGGTGATGGAACACGAACATCTCCCGGTGTTGCCGGTAACAGCAAGCATGAGAGATGCGATCATGTACCTGGCCAAGCGCCGCGGCCTCGTGGTGCTGAGTGGCGGCGACGGAGCCGTCACCGGGGTGGTGACGGCGGGCGACCTCGCGCGCCTCCTCGAGCACAGTGCCGATCCGTTCGCGGTGCAGGCCGCCGATGTGATGAGCCGCACGCCGCGGACGGCGCGCGCGGAGGAATTGGCCAGCGCTGCGGTGTATCGGATGGAACGCTTCGGCGTCATGGCGATGCCCGTGCTCGACACCGACGATCGGCTCGTCGGAATCGTGCATCTGCACGACTTGCTGCGCGCGGGGGTCGTCTGATGCGCACCGCTCTCACCCTCGCCTTCGGTTCGATTGTCGTCGTGTCCGCGTGCCGGAAGAACGACGCGACAACCGTGGCCAAGGTGGTCACCACGGCGGACTCGGCGGACCAGGTGATGTTCAAGCCGATCACGGTGCTGACAGATCGCGGTGTGCAGCGTGCCGAACTGACCGCGGACACCAGCTATGTATTCGACGAGAATACGCGCTATGAACTCCGCGTTGTGTCGACGGTCTTCTTCAACCGGCAGGGCGAACGGGACGGAACCCTCACGTCGAAGCGGGGCACGTACAATCTCCGGGCCAATGTGATGGAGGCACGGGACAACGTCGTCATCACGAGCACCGACGGGAAGCGGCTCTCGTCACCGATGGTCCGATTCGAGCAGTACCGCAACATGATCGTCTCGGACAGCCCGTTCGTCCTGATCGACGGCGAGCGACGACTCGAGGGGATCGGATTCGAGAGTGATCCGCAGATGTTGAACGTCAAGGTGCGGCAACTCTCGCGCGCCAC
>JANPFJ010000301.1:0-1491 GCA_031423355.1 Gemmatimonadaceae bacterium
CAGTCGTTGGCGAAGAATCTCAAGGGGAAGCTGCTGCTGGCGCACGGCACCATGGACAACAATGTGCCGCCGGACAATACCCTGCTGGTGGTCGACGCGCTGATCCGCGCCAACAAGGATTTCGATCTGTTGATGATCCCGAATGCCGGCCACGGTTTCGGCAGCGCGTCGAACTACATGATGCGGCGCCGGTGGGACTACTTCGTCCGCTGGCTGCTGGATGCGGATCCGCCGAAGGACTACATCATCAAGTAGTCGAGGTGACCAGCGAACGGTGTGGCTTCCATTCGCTGGTCACGGGACCGCCACCGGCTGCGTGATCCGGTTGAGGAGCACCGCGGTGCGGGCGATCTGCATCGCGACGGTGCGCACGTCGAGTGTTTCGTTGACCGTATGGCCCCCGGTGCCGCCCGGGCCCAGGCCATCAATGACTTGCGGTACCGTCGCGGCGATGAAGGAGACATCGGCGGCGCCAGCGCGGGCGGGATTGTCCATCCCAACCGGGCCGAAGCCAAGGTTGCGGCTCGCACGATCGAGCGCGCCGAGCAGCGCCGTGTTGCCCGGCGTCGGTGCCATCGGCGGGTAGCCGTCGTCGAAGATGAGCGTGGCGGACGTGCGAGGCGACGCTGCCGCGACGATCGACTGCATCTGCGACTTGGTCGCAGCCACGGCTTCAGGTGAGATCACACGCAGGTCTCCCGAGACCACGAACTGCTCCGGCACGATGTTGCTCTTGCCGTAGGCGGTGCCGCGCGTACCGGTGCTGTCGAGCGTCACGGTCGTGCCACCGAGTGCGACGCCGGCGTTGAAGGTGCGCAGCGGATCACCGCCCAGCCGGCTGCGGAATTCGTTCAGGATGCGGGCTGCTTCGTAGATCGCGCCCGGGCCGATGTCGTCGCGAAAGATCTGCGAGGAATGGGCTGGCGTGCCCTTCACCCTTAGCGTCCATCCGGTGAACCCGCGACGGGCCGCAACCGCCGTGCGCGGATCACCGTCACCGTCCTCGAAACCAATCGCGATCTGCGATCGTGCGCCGGCATCGACGAGGACCTTGCGTGCCGCGGCGATCGGCTCGCCGGGATCTTCCTCATCGCCGGTGAGCACCACGGTCACGCTCATGCGATCGAGCTGCCCCGCCGCCTTGAGCGCCTTGAGCGCAAACAGCATGATCACATCCCCACCCTTCATGTCGGTGGAGCCGGGGCCGCGCGCGGTGGTATCGCTCAGCTTCTCCCAGCGTTGAAACGGGCTATCCGCTTCAAACACGGTGTCGAGGTGGCCGATGAGCAGCACACGCGGACCAACGCCGGTGCGTTCGGCGACCAGATGTCCGGCACGACCGAAGGCTGCACCATCCTCCCAGCGAGTCTGAAATCCGAGGGCGTCGTACTCCGCGCGGAGCAGGCGGCCGACGTCACGCACACCGGCGTGGTTCTGGGTGCCGCTGTTCAGGTTGACGAGCCGCTCGAGCAGCCGCAGCGCGTCGGTTTC
>JANPFJ010000302.1:0-1108 GCA_031423355.1 Gemmatimonadaceae bacterium
GCAGGCGCTGCAGGTGCGCGCACCGGATGCCGGCGTGCTGCAGGAGCTGACACTGCAACTTGGGCAGTGGGTACCGGAGGGCACGACACTGGCGAAAGTGGTGCAACCGGGCAGCCTGAAGGCCGTGCTGCGTATTCCCGAAAGTCAGGCCAAGGACGTGAGCGTCGGCCAGAAGGCGAGCATTGATACGCGCAACGGGCTGGTTGCGGGTCATGTGAGCCGGAAGGACCCCTCGGCGCTTGGCGGCAGCGTCACGGTGGACGTCACGATCGATGGTCCGTTGCCGAGCGGCGCCGTGCCGGATCTGAGCGTGGATGGCACGATCGTGATTGAGACGCTGAGCAACGTTCGCTATACCGGACGTCCCGCGTTCAGCGCCGGGTCGGGCGCCGTCTCGCTCTTCCGGTTGGTCGATGGCGGGAAGTATGCGGATCGCGTGCCGGTGGAGCTGGGCCGCAGCTCAGTGAATGTGATCGAGATCGTTCGCGGGCTCGAGGTGGGTGACAAGATCATCGTATCGGATATGTCGACGTACGCCAACGTGGCCCGCGTACGCATCAAGTAACCATTGAATCCCGGAGTATTGACGATGTCAGAGAAGACCGAACACAGCGCGATCATTGACCTGACCGGCATCGGCAAGGTGTTTCTCACCGATGAAGTGGAGACCCATGCGCTGATGGATGTCCACTTCGCCATTCAGAAGGGCGAGTACGTTGCGATCAGCGGCCCCTCGGGCTGTGGCAAGACGACGCTGTTGTCGATCCTCGGATTGCTCGATACGCCGAGCAGTGGCGACTACATGCTGGCCGGCCAGAACGTCTCGCGGCTGTCGCCGGTGGATCGCGCGCGTGTGCGGAACCGGCAGATTGGTTTCATCTTCCAGGCGTTCAACCTGATCGGCGATCTGACGGTGTTCGAGAACGTCGAACTGCCGTTGACGTACCGGGAGATGTCAGCGAGTGAACGCAAGGGTCGCGTCGAGGCGGCGCTGGAACGGGTGGGGATGTCGCATCGGTCGGGGCACTTTCCGGCGCAGTTGTCCGGTGGGCAGCAGCAGCGGGTGGCGGTGGCGCGTGCCGTGGCCGGCGATCCGGCGATCCTGCTG
>JANPFJ010000303.1:0-29486 GCA_031423355.1 Gemmatimonadaceae bacterium
GCGATGTTCAGATACGCTTCGTGCAGCAGCGTGGTCGCGCCGAGGGTGAGGTCGCCGCCGTTCCGGGCGAGTTGACGCTCGGCCAGGCGATGGAGCTCATCGTAGAGGGTGGCAAAGAGCCGTTCGGCGGCCGCCGGGTCGCCGGTATCCGCTTCTCGAATCAGGGCCGCGAGTGCTGTGTCCATGTCGTTCCGGCCTGACGGGAGTCAACGTGCTCAACCTTTCGACGAATCTACCCGCGCGGTGGATGCGGGTCAGGGGTCGGGCGCCGCGCGATCGGCAGGTTTGACGACTTCGCCTATCGCCGACCGGCAAAGAACGACCAGATCGTCTCGGTGGCATTGAGCGCGTGTCGTGTTGGCCCGACCAGGCGCTCCGGAAGCCGCTCGCCGCTGTTGGGCCAAAGCCAGGAATGGCCGTGGCCCTTGACCACGTAGCTTCGCACGATCACCCGGTCCGTGGCCGCTCCCCACTGGTGGACGGTCACGGAGTCATCCCGGATGATCGTCGCGGCGCCGGGCAGCGCGTTCATCACCGCCCACCGGGCCGGCGAGTCGAGCGCAGGCCGCAGCGTGACGGCGGCACCACGACCCATGCGCACCGGGCCCCCGTTCATCGGCACCAGCGGATCGCGATCGCCCACGATCTGCACCAGAGGTACAGGCGCCAGCAGCGTGCGCGGCGCGTCCGTGAAGAGGTGCCCCGCCATCACCCCGACGGCCGCAAAACGCTCAGGATGTTCGGCCGCGATGCGATACGACATGCCTGCACCGTTCGAGTGTCCAGCCACGAACACGCGCTTCGGATCGACGCGAGTGCGCGCGGACACGGTATCGAGCAGCGCGATCAGAAATCCGACATCGTCGATGCGTCTGGCAAACGCCGTGTTCTCGCCGCTCGAGAGACCAGCCCCCGCACCGGAGTTCCAGGTGCGCATGTTGCCGATGAATCGTGCACGACGGGATTCATCGGCTGGTGTACCATCCGCGGCCACGAGCACGAACCGTTCACGACGTGCGACATCACGCCAACCGGTGGTGCGCAACATCTGGTCTGCACTCCCGCCCGCGCCATGCAGCAGCAGGACGACGGGCCAGCCGGATGCGGGGGGCGCCCCGTCGGGAACGACGAGTGTCGCGGTGCGGCCCCGATCAGCAAACGGGAACTGAAGTGCGACGTCGCCAACTCGTGCTGTGGGCCAGGGGCCGGCGCTGAGCTGCTCGGCGCGCCTCACCCAGCCGAGCATGACCAGAGTCAGGGCGGCGGCCGGGATCAGCACGGAGGAGCGGAGCGGCAACGGGGGACGGGCGATCGGGGGGCGGGCGATCGGAGGCATACCATACAGAACGTCGGCTGGGCCGATTGTTAATCACTCACCGGTCGCCGCCACCACGACGTCCGGCGGCGCACGATCAGTATGCAGATGCGCTGGGTATGGAAGTGCAGGCAGGGCCGCGCGCACGACTGGATGTCGCAGGCGATCCGGGGTGCAGTCCTTCATCACATCATCCCGCCAACCGACTTTCGAAGTCGTGGCGCAGAAGCCGGACTGCAACGGAGTTCGCCTTGCCCGGCAGGCGCCGCGGTCCCGCCGGTGCAACCCGAACGTCAGGTCCAGTCCACCCGACGCCCCTACAGGATTACAGTTCAGCATGACACCTTGGGTCACCCGGCTGCTGATCGCCAACATCATCGTCTACTTCCTGCAGATCTCGCTGCCCCCGATGACCGGGTGGCTGGCGCTGGTTCCCGCCTATCTGCTGGAACGGCCGTGGACGCTGTTCACCTACATGTTCGCGCACAGTCGCGGCGGGCTCTCGCACATCCTGTTCAACATGCTGGCGCTCTACATCTTCGGCCCGCGGGTCGAGATGCGGCTCGGCGGTGCCACCTTCATCCGGCTGTACGTGATCGCCGGACTGAGTGGCGGACTGTTGTCGCTGCTCTTCACGCCATATGTCTCGATCGTTGGTGCATCGGGGGCGCTGTTCGGCGTGCAACTCGCGTTCGCCAAATTCTTCCCGCGCGAGAAGATCTTCATCTGGGGTGTGGTCCCGGTCGAGGCACGCGTGCTGGTGGTGATCATGACGGCACTGTCGATCTTCGGCGGGTTCTCCGGTGGCGGCAACACGGCGCACTTCGCACATCTGGGCGGATACGTCGGCGCATGGTTCTACCTCAAGTTTGCTGAAAGCCGGCTGCCGTCGAAGCAATGGGAGAAGAAGCTGGCCGGTCCGACGCCAAGCGCGATCAGCATCGGCGACTGGCGCAGTGTCGACCCGGCTGCCGTGAACGAGTACAACCGCGACGAGGTGACGCGCATCCTCGACAAGATCACCGCTGCGGGCGAAGGCAGTCTGACGTCGCAGGAACGAGTGTTCCTCGGGCATTTCACGCCGAAGGCGTAGCCTCGCCGAGCGGCCGTCACGCTTTGTCTCTGGGCACCACGAAGGTGAGATCGCGGGCGCGGCTGAGACGCGCGAAGTGTTGCTCGACAGAGCGGAGAAAACCAACTGCTGGATGAAGAGGCGCAGAGACGCAGAGACGCAGAGGAGGCAATGTGTTTCCTCGCATCCTGTTCAGCGTGCGTGAAACCAAACTGAATCTCTCTGCGACTCTGTGTCTCTGCGTCTCTAATTCAAGCAGTTGGTTTTGCAGTTGGTTTTGCAGTTGTTGTTGCAGTGGCTGATGAGGTTGTAGTCGCCGCCGTTACCGTTACCGCCGTCGCCGTCATGGTTGCTCTTCCCCAGTCCCGTCAGCCGTAACACTGCAGCCAGTAGAGTGTCGCATCCATGGCCTCGGCCCACTCGGCGGCCGACGTCAGGTGCCCCGCGCCACGCAGTTCGTGATGCTGATGTCGGGCCGACGTTGGAAAGACGGTGCGCAGTGATTGATGAAAGCGGCGCACCGGGTCAGGGGGCACACTGACATCGAATTCTGCCGTGACGCTGAGCAGCGCAACGGTCTGGAACCGATGCTGCCACTGGTGCGGACTGGATGTGCGTGGCCAGACCGGTGAGCCGAGCAATGCAACCACGCTCCGCAGCGGCGGGCCGACGACGATGGCGCGATACGCGAGAAACGCACCCATCGAGATGCCGACCATCGAGACTCTCGCAGGGTCAATCGCAACCGTCTCCGCAACGCCGCTGATCAGCGCCGGCAGTTCCGCAATGGTCGCTTCGACGATGTCGAGCATCACCGGGAGCGCACCGGCTGGGGACGCATCGATACGTGCGCGCATCCCGTGGTCGACGCGCGCTCCATGCCCCACCGCGTCGAGCCCGATCGCGAGAAACCCGGCCGCCGCGCAGCGCTCCAACTCGCCGGCGTGCGCGAGGGCGTCGGCCGTGAAGCCATGCACCCAGAACACCACCGGGAGTGGACCATCAGACGGCTCCGGTTCGGCGATCAGCACGGGAACGCCGGCAATCAGTGCGGGCTGGGCAGCGAAAGGCATGGGCTGAGGAACGGGTGAAGCCTGCCCGGAGCAACGCCGGGATCGATCCGGACGGCGACGGGAGCTGACGGAGCGCCGTCAGCCGAGTCAGGGAATGATATTGCGGCTGCCAGTGGTGCTGACCGCCCGTGCATCCGACATTAGGGCAGTCGCGCGGCCGAGCCTGCGCGCTGAGATGTCGCTGCCCAGTCCCTCCCAAGCCCGCCCCTGGCTGCCCCGCCCCAACCCGATCCACGATGGCCGCGTCCAGCCTGCTTGCTCTGATCGACGACATCGCCTCGCTGCTGGATGACGTGGCGACTCTGAGCGGCGTCGCGGCGAAAAAGACCGCCGGCGTGATGGGTGACGACCTGGCCTTGAACGCCCAGCAGGTGGCAGGAGTCACCACTGACCGCGAATTGCCGGTGGTGTGGGCCGTTGCCAAAGGATCGCTGATCAACAAGGCGATTCTGGTACCGGCGGCGCTGGTGATCAGCGCCTTCCTCCCGGTCGCGATCAAGCCGCTGCTGATGATCGGCGGCTTGTTTCTCTGCTATGAGGGTTGCGAGAAGGTGTGGCACAAGCTGACGCACTCGAAGCACGACGATGCATCCGAGCGCGCGGCGCGTGTGCACGCGGTGGCCGATCCGTCGGTCGATCTGGTTGCGTTCGAGAAGGAAAAGATCAAGGGTGCGGTACGAACCGACTTCATTCTCTCTGCCGAGATCGTGGTGATTGCGCTCGGCACGATGGCGACGGAAACGATTCAGCGTCAGATCGTGGCCCTCAGCATCGTAGCCATTGCCGTTACCGCGCTCGTCTACGGCATCGTGGCCGGTATCGTGAAGCTGGATGATCTTGGCCTGCGACTCCGCCGCAATGGCACCACGAACGCGGCGGGCAATGACTCCTTCAAGCGCGCCCTCGGCGGCTGGATTCTGGCGGCAGCGCCAGTGATGATGAAAGGCCTCTCGATCCTCGGTACGGCGGCGATGTTCATGGTAGGCGGCAGCATCATTGCGCACGGTATTCCGATGATCGAACATTTCGTGAACGGCCTCGATGCGCGCGCGGCAGCGGTGAGCAGCATACTGGGGGTGATCGTGAAGACTGCGCTCGATGCGCTGGTGGGAATCGTGGCGGGTGGGCTGGCGCTGGTGGTGGCGAAGGGAGTGAAAGGTGTGTTCGGTGCAGCGGGTGGGAAGGAGAAGGCCAGGGCCTAGCCATCAGGTCGCGTACGTCTGTACGGCATCAACGTCGCTCAGAATCCCGGATGCCGTGGTGTCAGTTTCAGAGCGCGCTCCTCAACGCCATTCGACACCCGCAGTCGCAGTGTCGCGCTCCCGCTCCCGCTCCCGCTCGTCGCGTCGTGTCACTTGGTATCGCTCACCATCGTCACGGCGCGACCGTCAGGGCGGAGAATCACTTCGCCGGACTTGATGCCTGTCTCGGCAGCGGCCGAGTTGTCAGCGATGGCCAGTACGAATCGCAATCCATCGGGACGCACGATGGCACTGAGCCCGACGGCGTACACCTGTGGCGGTGCCGGAACGACGCGGTCCTCCGGTGCGAAGCGTATGCGGACCACCCGCTGATCGAGCGTCACGGCGAACTGTGACAGCACCTGCAGTCCAAGGTGAACGCGTCTGGCGGCAGCGGCGCAGCGAGCGGCAGCAGATCGACCAGCGGTTGCCGCGGAGGGACGATGCCCCTCTGACGATGCGCAGAAAGGGCCGGAGCGCACGACAGACGACCGCTTCTGGGGGTGGCTGTATCCCGTGAGGGCGGCGGCGGTGGTGCGAAGTGCCCTGCTGAGGCGGCAATCGGGAGTGCTTCGACCGGGCCGCGGTCGTGCAGCTACCGTTGCGGCTTGGCTCACGTAGGGGTCGGGATCTTCAGATCCTTACAGATCTTTCGCGCCAGCAAGTCTTTGATCTCACGGTGGCGCGGCACTGTCGATGTGTTCGCGGCCGATCGGTTCGCGAATACCGAGTGATTTCCACCCTCGCGCATCAGGAAACAACCGTGCGCTTCGAGATGCCGGACCAGATCGACCCGTTTCACGACTTGCGCGTACTACGCCGTGAGTGTTTCGCGAATCACGAGGGTCTCGCCAACCGATCGTTCTGCCAGCGCTCGATTGGCGTCGAGGACGAGAAGGACCGCTTCGCGAAGGTTCTCGCGCGCTTCATCGAGTGTGTCACCCTGTGTGTTTGCACCGGGGATCTCTTCGACGAACGCGGTGTAGCCGCCCGTCGGGTCCGGGCAGAAAACGGCCGTGAGTTGGATCGACATCGGTTTGCCTTGACTATTGGGCATGGGTGAAGGATAACCAGCCGAGCAATCGGCTGCTCGACCGCCATCGCTGCGGCTGAGGTTCTCTCCTACGCTACGCCGCGCGCAAATCAGCGGCAATCCCCAACCGCGGAGATATGATTCGTTGCGCCGGGGAATGATTCGGGCGTGTTTTTTGTGAAGGAACTGAACTTGATGCCTGTCCCCTGCACCTCCGCACCATCATGTCGCCAGATCCGATCGCAATCGTTGGTGCCGGCGTCAGCGGTCTCTACGCCGCTTCCCTGCTCCAATCACGCGGACAACAGTGCGTGGTCTTCGACAGCCGCGACCGACCGGGGGGCCGAGCGCTCTCCGCGTTCCGCGGCGCCGATGGGACAGCACCCGCCGCCCACTTCGACCTCGGCCCCGCCTGGTACTGGCCCGATGCGCAGCCGAACATCGCGCGACTGGCACGCGCGCTGGGCCTGGCGGTCTTTCCGCAGTACGCCACGGGCGCGATGCGCGTCGAACGATTCCGGCTCGAGGCGCCGCAATCGTTCGTACCGGATGACGGTATGGTGCCGGACGCGATGCGGTTTCGAGATGGCGTGCAGTCACTGGTGTCAGCACTTGGCGCAACACTGCCGACCGGCACAGTGCAGCTGTCATCGCGCGTGGTGCGCGTTGCGCAGCGTGCAGACGGCGGTGTGTCGCTGTCGTTTGCCGACGGGCGAACACAGGACGCATGCGCTGTGATATTGGCGCTGCCGCCGCGACTGATCGCCAGCGGCATCGCGTTCGATCCACCGTTGCCAGATGCATTGCTGCAGCTCATGCGCGAAACGCCCACCTGGATGGCGCCGCATGCCAAGATGCTGGCGGTCTATCCGACACCGTTCTGGCGCACCGATGGATACTCCGGCATGGTCAGCAGCTTCGTCGGGCCGCTGGGCGAGATTCACGATGCGTCACCGGAGACGGGGCCGGGAGCGCTGTTCGGATTCTTCGGGATCGGATCGGGGGCACGCACCGCGATCGGTGAAGCGGCGTTGCGCGAACGCGTGATCGCACAGCTGGTGCGACTGTTCGGTGCGCGCGCGGGATCGCCACTCGAGGTGTATTTCAAGGATTGGGCGATAGATGCTGATACGACCACCCCCGCCGATTTGGAGCCGACAACGCTGCCGCATGGACCTGGCGGCGCGTTGCTGAAGGCCGCGCACTGGGGTGGGCACCTCGTGCTGGCCGGCGCTGAAGCAGCGCGGGAGCACCCTGGCTATCTGGAAGGTGCGGTGTTGGCGGCCGAGCGTGCGGTGGAGGTGGTGCTTTCGTGAACCACACCGCGACCGGAGCTCTCGGCACGCCCCGGCCTCAATGCCGAGCGTGCACGATCCCGCACCGGTGGCACAGCCTGCGGATTGGCTTGCACCAGTCCTGACGAGAAGGTGTCCTGCGCAATGGCGCGGCCGAGTGGAACGCCACCAATGTTGGCGTCGCGCAGCCGCGACATGTGCATTTTCGCGATGGGCACTGATAGCGCGCAGTCGGCGCAGGGGGCCGTCAGTCCACTCGGGGACCGAATTGTTTGCGTAACGTTTCGAAATGAGCCTGAATCTTTGCCGGAACAAGCAGCCCGTCCGCAACTGCCGCGACCTCTTCCGCCTCTCGCCACGCGGCTTCGAGAGATGCCAATTCGCCGTTGAGCGCACGTCGCTCCGCATCTTCATTGATCGCCATCTCGAACGCCAACCGCGCCGCGATCGGGATCTGTGAGAGATCACCGGTATCGCCAAGTGATTGCCTCGCACCCCAGATGCGGCGTTGTGACGCAGCCCAGCGCCCGAAATGCTCCGGACCGCCGGACGTTTCGATCATCTGCACGCCGTCGGAAACCAGCTCGCCTGTAGCGCCGCTCTTGTTGATGCGAGGCAACAGCCGCCGCAGGATGGGCATGCAGTCAGCGCCGCGAACCCGCACCTGGACGATTCCTTCAGACGACGCAACACTCGGCAGACATCCCGCTTCGAGTCCCCAGCCTTCTTCGACGTTTTCCATGTCGATCAGTCGTGCGAACGCTGGCGCGACCTGACGTCCGTCGGCGAGCGCTATCGTGCGACTGGCGCGTCGATTCATCTCCCAGAGCGAGGCCATCGACATCAGGAGTCCGAGGGAGGGCGGCACCGCCAGCGTGATCCCGGCAGACACCATCCCAGTCAGCGCCAGTCCGCCGGCCGCGGCGAGCGCCGTGCCACCGATCGCACCGCGAATCATGCGTGTCCGCCGGAGGCCGAACTGATCACCGTAACGCCAGGCGGCGAATTCCGGGCGCAGCGGTCTGCCGATTCGCACAAGCTCCGTGCCCTCGGTCAGTCGCGCGAGGCCGATGTTGTCGGTGCTTTGTCGTACACGGGTAGCGCGGTAGGCGCGCTCACACTCTTCGAGCGCTTCCCACCGGGACTCGAATGGCGTGAGGTTCCAGCGGTGGCAGGACGTACAGACGATCCAGAGCCGGCCTTTCTCGGCGTCGAAGGCAAGGCGGCGTCCGGCCGGGAGCGACTCGATGGAAGCGTTCGCCGGGAGCGCAGTGTGGCAGTGGAGGCAGGCGGCTGCCATCAGCCGGGGGCGTGTCGCATCATGCCACGTGCGGTGAGTGGTGCACGACGGTGCGGGAAGAGAGGAGCGGTCTCGAATCCTGCCATTGACAGTTCAGGCGAAGGATACGTAATATACCGACAAGCTAATTAACCCTTTAGTTAATCATGCCGGACACCCTCAGTCGAACCTTCTCCGCCTTGGCCGACCCCACCCGTCGGGCACTGCTTGCCCGGCTCCGTGCCGGCGAAGCAACCGTGACGCAGCTGGCCGAGCCGTTCCTGGGGCAGATGACCCTCCCCGGCGTGACGAAGCACCTGAAGGTGCTCGAGACCGCCGGCATGGTCACCAAGACCCGCGACGCGCAATGGCGTCCATGCACCCTGAACGTCGAGCCCCTCAAGGACGCCGCTGCCTGGATGGAGGAGTACCGCGTGCACATGGAAGCGAGTCTCGATCGGCTGGGGGACTATCTGTCGATGCTCACGCGCGCGAACAGCAACTCGCCGACGCAGATCAGTATGAACGCTGACATCCCCGTCGAACGTACCACCACCATCACACCGGACACCACCGATGCCGACACCGTCTGACGCCAACGCGATCCGCATCATCCGCATCTACGATGCGCCAGTCGCGATGGTCTGGGATGCGTTCGCCGATCCAATTCAGGCCGCGCAGTGGTGGGGGCCGCGTGGCTTCACGATCACTGCGCGAGCCAAGGACTTCCGCGTCGGCGGCAGCTGGGACTACACGATGCACGGCCCCGATGGCACCGACTATCCGAATTTCGCGCGCTACCTCGAGGTCGAGCCGCACGCGCGGATGGTGTACGATCATGGTGCAACATCGGCCGACGCAGCACCGATGTTTCGCGTCACCGCCCTGTTCCGCGATCTGGGCGGCAGGACGGAGCTCGACCTGACGATGACACTGCCCACGCCCGAAGCGGCGCAGCAAGTGCGCGGGTTCGTCAAGGCCGCCGGTGGCAACGGCACATGGGATCGGCTGGCCGAGTATCTCGAGCAGGCGACGACGGCGACGGAGATCTTCGTCATCAATCGCAGCTTCGATGCGCCGATTGCGACGGTGTTCGACATGTGGTCATCGCCCGCACATCTGCCAGCATGGTTGCCGCCGGCCGGCTTCACGATGGTGTTTCAGCACGCGGACATCCGCACCGGTGGCGACGCCACGTTCTCGATGACGAACGGTGATTTCACCATGTTCCTCCGCCATCAGTATCTCGATGTATCACGACCTGATCGACTGGTGTACACGCAGACCTTCCTCGACGAACAGGGGAACGCGTCGCGACAGCCGGGCGCGCCGAGCTGGCCGGTGACGACGCGCAGTACGGTGGTGTTCGCCGAGGAAGCGCCGGATGTAACGCGAGTGACCGTCAGGTTCGACGTAGACGGTGTGGTGTCGTCGGAAGAACTGGCGGCGTTCGTGGCCGAGCGTGGCGGGATGACGCAGGGGTGGTCGGGGTCGTTCGATGCGCTGGACGAAGCGCTGGCTCCCGCGCGCGATGTTCCCGATGAATCGAGCCGCTGAGCCTCGGCGCTGGCAGTCGCGCCACAGGGCGTGAACGGCAGTCGAATGGAAGACCGTCGCCCCCAGTGCGCGCACGCGGGCCCTGCCAATCCTCACGGCATGCGAAACTTCGGAGGCTCCAGCCGGATGAGCGACGGAACGTCGGCTCCACGGAAGAACGCCAGAACCGCATCGGCGACACGCTGGTCAGCCTCAAAAATGTTGTGACCGCCGTTCTCGACGATCAGGTGTTTCCCGTTGCGCAACCCGCGGATTTCCTCACGCGCCTCGGTGGGTGACGTGCGGCCGTCCAGCGTGCCCGAGATAAAGAGTGTTGGTACCGCCGAGCGCAGCGGAGCGCGGAACTCATCACCGAGGTCAAGCGATAGGCGGAGTCCCAGGGCGTGTGGCATCGCGAAGTTGATCGCATCGCCGAGGATCGCCGTCGCGGCCTCACGGCGGATGAGCGCCAGGCGTGGTGCCGTGATTCCTGACGCGATGTCCATCGCATCGGGCATCCCGCGATACGAGCTTCCGGGCGAGCAGAACTCCCGGCACAGGAGCGCGGTCGCTCGCTCATAGCGCCCCAGCGCGAGTTCGCGATAGAGCAGCGGCACCTGCGCCGCGCCAGACGGATCAGCCATCATGCCACCGACCATGATCTGCAACGGAAACGCGTCGAACACGAGCACTGACTCGGGACGTCCACCGCTGCCCGGAATCGTCACCCGCGCTGGCGACGCATTGAGCTGTGCGTGCACGCGCCGCATGGTCGCGGCGAGATCGGGATAGGCCTGCCGGGCCGATGGGTCGCGATCGATCAGCTGCTGCACACGACCCACCAGGCTGTCGAATACCGCCGGTCGCTTCACCGTCTGGTCCAGTCCTTCGATGCCGGCGAAGACGGCGCGATGAATCTTCGCACCATGATACTTGAGCGTGGTAAGTCCGAGGTGCGACCCATAGCTGATGCCCCAGAGACTCACCTTCTCGACACCGAGGGCGGCGCGCAGGGCTTCGATGTCGTCCGCGTTTTCGCGGGTGGTGTAGCCGTCGATCGAGACTCCGTCGGCGGTCCATCGGTCAAAACAGTAGAGCAGCTCGCGCCGGAACTGTGTGATGATCGTGTCGCGAGTGGCGATGAACGCGGCGCCTGCCACGACGGGGGGCACGCAAGGCGTGATCTCATTTGAACGGCCGGTTCCACGCTGGTCGAGGGCGATCACATCCGCCACCTCACGCAGCGCCTGAAAGATCGGGAAGCGCGCACCGGCGGCGGTGCCGATGCCGGAACCACCGGGTCCACCAGCCAGATAGATGATCGGCGGCCCGGGATTGGGCGTTGTGGCGCGGAAGCGCACGAAGCGCAGTGCGATCGTGCGGCTGGCAGGATTGCTGCGCTGCTCGGGCACACGCAGCGTGCCAAGTTCGGCCGGCACTTCGACGCCGGTGCTGCTCTTGAAGAGAAACGGCTCGAAGGCGACGGTGGCAGGCGCCGGCGTGAGCGGTGTGCCTGCCCGGCACCCTGTGGCGGCGAGCGCAACGACCAGCAGTGCGCGCATGGTGAGAGCGTGTGTCATGGCCCGACGATAGCACCGACGGCGGCCGGTGCTCCAGTCTCAATCGGTGAGCGGCTGGCTGTGACCGGCAAGCGGTTCTGCTTACGCCTCACACGCTGGTATTGTGAAGAATGCTGCACTCAATGCTGATCCTCGCGCTCCTCGCGCAATCGTCATCCGACTCGCCGCCGGCAGCGCAGTGGGTGACGCAGGGATGGGCGTGCCCTGCGCGGCCAGCTGTCACCGACAGCGTACGTCTTTCCGCATCGGGTTGCCGGCTGACAGCACTCTCCGACCTTGACCCGCAGGGGCGCGCGGTGTGGTTCCTGGCTGATGTCGTGATTGACAGCACGGCCGATCTGACCCGTGTGCCACTGGGGTTGGCGATCGGCGCGGCGGCGTCCAGCAGCGTCTACTGGAACGGAGCACACATAGGCAGCAATGGTGTTCCGGGATTGTCAGAGGCGACGGAACAACCCGGGGTGTTTGACGCGATGCTGTACCTGCCATCGGCGTCCGTCAGGCCGGGGCACAACACACTCTTGCTCCAGATGTCCGGCTTCCACAATCAACTGCGCCTCACCACGCCGGTGCACTATGTCACGGTTGCGGAGTACGGAGCGGCTCAGCGCCGCGTCACGCCGTACTATCTGCCGTCGATCATGATGACCGGAGCGCTGCTGGTCGCGCTGGTGTACTTCGGTGGCGTCTGGCTGTTCGGCAGACGCGACACGCAGGCATTGCTGGTGATGCTGATGGCCGCCAGTGCGCTGGGGCAGCTGGCCGCGGAGCTCTGGCGAGGGCTCTTCGCATTGCCCTATCACTGGCACGCGTGGCGGTTGCTCGCAATCGAGGTGCTGGCGGCCGGATTCTCGCTCGCCCTGGTCGCGTACGTTGCCGGTCGGTTTGCGCCACGCTGGCGGGCAGCTGCGGTGGTGGGGACGCTGTTGGTGCCGTTGCTGACATCACGCGTGCCGGGTTATGACCTGTGGACGCTGCTGACGCTCGCGCTGCCGATCACTCTGGCGCTGTTCCTCGTGCTGCCGGCTGCCCGCCGCGCAGACGATGATGCGCGAGGGATGGCCGGGGCATTCGCCTTCTTTCTGCTGCTGGTTGCTGTGGATACCTGGGGATTCGTGGACCGCGGGTTCTACCTCGGCGCCGCTGTGCTCGCGCTGGTTCTGTTGCGCGACCAGTGGCGCGTTGGCCAGGCAGCACGGGCGCGCGAACTGGATGCCCGGCGGCGGGTCGAGCAGCTCGAGGTACAATTGCTTCGCCGCCGTTTCGCACCGCACTGGTTGCTGAACACCCTGAACGCACTCACCGACTGGGTCGAGTCGGACCCGCCGACGGCCGTCAGGCTGATCGAGGCGCTCGGCGAAGAGTTTCACCTGGTGGCGGGCATGTCCGGCAAGGCGTTGGTTCCGCTACGCGATGAACTCGCGCTCTGCCGGACGCACCTTGCCGTGATGTCGCTCCGCGTGGACAAGGCCTTTCATCTCGAGTGCGTTGATGTGGACGAGGAGTTGCAGACACCTCCGGGTATCGTACAGACGCTGATCGAAAACGCATTCAGTCATGGGCGGTACGCCACCGGGGCGACGTTCGTGCTGCGGCAGGTGCCACACGCCGCGGGCTCACAGCTCGAACTCACGACACCAGCGCCGGAAGACGGTGCGCGCGTGACGACAGCACAGCATACCGGCGAGGGGCTGGAGTATGTACGTGCGCAGCTGCGGCAGGCCTACGGCGACCGCGGGCGCCTGGTCGATGGCCCCGCCGCCTCTGGAGGCTGGCTCACACGGCTGGTGTTGGGGGCGAAGGCATGATGCGTGTGCTGATCGTGGAGGATGAAGCGCCGGCGCATCGGCGATTGCGTCGGTTGATCGAGGCCACGCCAGGATACGAACAGGCGCAGATCGAAGTGGCGGAATCGTTCCGGGACGCCCAGCGCCTGCTGGAGGGCGCAACGTGGGACCTCGTGCTGCTCGACCTCGATCTGTCTGGACGCGACGGCTTCGATCTGGTCGGTCGATTCCCCTCGGCAAACCCAACGCAGATCATCGTCGTGTCGGCCTATCCGCAGCGCGCGATCGAAGCGTTCGAGCACGCGGTGGTCGACTTCGTGCGCAAACCCGTCTCTGCGTCACGGCTTGCCCAGGCGCTTGGGCGTGTTCGACGTGAACCGGCTGATGAAGCCCCTGCTCCGTTAGTGGTGCGCCAACGTGGGAGGGTCGAACTGGTGCCGCTGGAGCGCGTGTTGTGCGCGTCAGGCGCGGATGACTATGTCGAGTTGCACCTGACAGACGGTCGCCGCGTGTTGTACGACGCCACACTCGATGAACTCGAGGGGCAGTGCGGCACCGACCTTGTGCGGGTTCACCGGTCGCACCTTGTGAACCTTCGGCATGTCGTACGGCTGATCAGCACCGACGCGGAGTGGCGGACCGTCGAACTGACCGGCGGTTTGACGGTTCCGGTGAGCCGACGACGGTATGGGATGGTGGAGGAGCGGGTTCGTACGTACGCGAGCGCGAGCTGAGGGGGCCCGCATGGTGGAGAGCTCTGGTATGACGTATCATCCTACCACTGGAGGATCCAATGCCGAAATCCAGGGTTGCCCTGACGCTCGATACGCGGACGCTCCGGCGCGTAGACCGGCTGGTACGCGACGCACGGTTCCCGAATCGCAGTCAGGCGATCGAGGCGGCAGTCACTGAACAACTTGATCGGCTCGAGCGGCTGCGCCTCGTTGACGAGTGCGCCAGGCTCGACCCCGCAGTTGAGCGTGCGATGGCCGAGGAGGGGATGCCTGACACCAGATCGGGAATACAGTCTCCTTCCCAAGCTCATCGCGAGCGGCAGGGCTGCCGCTCGTGCGGCGGCCGGAGCCTTTACCGCCCCGCTTCGACGTACCCTCTGAAGTTGTCCAGAATCGCCTGCCATCCGCCGCGCTGCATCTCAACCGAGTTCTCCCCCTCGGCGTCGAACGTGACACGAACCGTCACACCTGCTGCGCCGGGAAGGAACTCGACCGCCGCGGAGCGATCACCCATCGTGTACTCGAGGAGCTGATTCGGCACGACTTTCGTGTACGTCCCCGCGAAGTCAAAGCCGAAGCTGCCGTCCTTCGCCTCCATGCGCGATGAGAATTCACCGTCGACGCGCAGATCGACCGTAGCACGAGTCGTGTGCCAGTCCGGCGACGCCGTGTTCCACTGCGTGATGTCACTCGGCGTGGTGTATGCACGCCAGACGGCATCAACCGGCGCATTGACGAGGGTTTCGACGACGATCTTCGTCATACAACTCCTTCGGTGTGGCAGGGTTGGGAAGAATCGATTGCTGCCTTGCGGCGTGCCATCGGCAGGAGTTCACGCCATACCGATCGCGATGCTTCACCTCGTGCGTTGCGTCGGTGTAGCACACTCACGCCTGTGAGAGGCGTGGCACAATCGGCAAGCGACGCCATCTCATGAACGCCACGAACGAGGAGATGGCCAACAGCAACGCGGTGGTCGCCGCCGAGCTGTACTCACCGCGGACCAGATGCCAGATCGTTGCCGACACGGCCACGATCATGACACCAGCTGCCGCCGCCGGTACCAGTCCGGGCTGGACACGCGTCGCACCTGGCACCGTCAGCCCGATGCCGGCCAGTACTTCGGCCACGCCAAGAAAGAGCTGAAACCATCTCGGCAGCGACGCATTCATCAGCACCGCAATGTCCGGCGGCGGGTTGAGGAACATCACGCCGTGCGCCACGAACGCCAATGCGAGCAAGACCTGCAGGACCCAGAGCAATTTGTTCATCAGGATTCCTCGCGAGTGATCAGCCGTTGATTGCCGACGGATCCATCCAGAACACTTCCCAGTGATGACCGTCGAGATCGTAGAAGTCCTGCGCATACATGAAGCCGTGATCCTGCGGAGCGCCGGCCGGCGTTCCGCCCGCCGCCAGCGCTGCGGCGAGGAGTGCATCCACTTCCGCCCGGCACTCGGTCGAGATCGCGAACATTGCCCCGGTGGTGGTCTGCGCGTCAGCCGTCGGTCTGGAAGTGAATCCGGCAAACCGGTCGGTTGCCAAGAGCATGAAGTACGCATCCGCGCCCACCAGCATGCAGGTCGCGCTCGAATCGGTGAACTGTGTGTTGAAGACAAAGCCGAGCGATTCGAAGAACACGATGGATCGCTGCAGGTCCCACACGGGGATGTTGACGAACAGTTTTCGCGCCTGCCGTGGCGCCGTGCCCGCGTTGGTGATGATCGGGGCGGAGGGTTGCGCGGTCTCCATTGGGACGCTCCTGTTCAATGCCTGGTGGATCGGGAGAGGTGGGGAGATCGTGTCAGTCGGTGGGAGCGAACAACGCGCGCACTCTCGCGTCGCGCAGGTACAGCCCGCCCCAGACGAGAACTGCGATGTAGACGGGAAACAGCATGTGCGTGAACACCGGATTGCCGCGCTGCACATGGATCGCAACGGCACCACCGAGGTATGCGGTGAGCAGCGTCGCTCCGAGCGGCGCGGTGCGCGGAACCATGTAGAGAATGAGGCAGGCGAGCTGGATCAGGCCCAGTGGCAAGACGACGCCTGGGGAGAACCCGAGTTCCACAGTGCTCTCGACCGCTTGCTTGACGCGTGCGAGTTTCATGGTCGCGTCCATGGCCAGGAATGCGAGAGCAAGGCCCGTGATGACGCGCCCGGCGATCACCGAGCGTGGTGGGCGTGCCGAGGCATCGGACGGTGATGCAGACTGCCGCTGTGTGGCGTTCATGGGTGTCTCCGATTTACGTGATGCCTGATAGACTGGCTCTCGGAGCAAAACTCATCGGTGCCCCGGGCTCGGTGCCCGTTAAAGTCCCTGAGAGCCCACGCGGCCCTCAGGCGGGCCACTGCATCGGCAGGCCGAACCGCGGAAACAGCGTCGCCACATCGAGATAGAACGTCGTCTCCGTGATCTGCACGCCATCCAGCTCGAGCAGCACGATCGCCCACGGCGTCGCGCCGCCGTCGCGGTACTGCGCAAAGGCCGGCGTGCCACCGGAGGCGTGCACCGGGATAAGCAGTGAGCCCTTGCAGCCGATCCCGAAACCGGACAGCCATGTCGCGATACTTTCGCGCCCCCTGAGCCACATGTCGTAGGGCGGCATCGACATCGTGCCTTCCTCGTGCAGGAGTGCCACCAACGCTTGCACATCGTAGGCTTCGAAAGCAGCGACGTACCGCGCCACGAGTGCGGCCTGCTGGGCCGACAGTGCACTCGGCATCACCGCCGGATTCCTCGCATCCATCGTTGCTCGGGCGCGCTGCAGTGCACTGTTCACCGACGCTACCGACGTGTCGAGACACTCGGCCGTTTCGGCCGCCGACCAGTTCAACACCTGCGTCAGGAGCAGCACGGCCCGCTGCTTCGGCGGCAGGTACTGCAGGGCGGCGACGAACGCGAGCCGGATACTCTCGCGCAGCAGTGTGCGCTCGACCGGATCGCTGTCGCTGTCGGCCGGAAGTGCCATCAGATCGGGAATGGGCTCGACCCAATGCTCGCCCTCCCGTTGGGGCAGCGTCATGTCGCTCCGCACTTCCACCGGCGACGGGGTCGTATCCAGGGGTCGCATGCGCCGGCGCTCGGACGACGAGAGGGTGTCGAGACAGACGTTGGTCGCGATCCGGTAGAGCCACGTCTTCATCGACGACTGCTCGTTGAAGCGGTCCAGTCCCTTCCAGGCGCGCAGCATCGATTCCTGCACCGCGTCTTCCGCGTCCAGCACGGAGCCGAGCATGCGGTAGCAGTGGCCGGTGAGCGCGGGGCGGTACTGCTCGAGCAGGGCGGCGGAAGACATGACTCGAAGCTCGCGGCGGTAAGGGTCGGCGTCAGCGCGTCGCACTGCAGGCGACCTGCGAAAGGAGGCAGCGTTCCCGGCGGGGTGAGCAATGCTATCTTGGAAGTGTACTCGGATGGCTGCGAGAACAAAGGCTGCTCGCTGTCACAGTGCTATCGCGCCGCCGCAAACTCCGCCGATGCGCGCAACGGCGTGGCACGATCCCTGTCGCGGAGTGCGAGAGGCTGTTACGCTGTCCTGACGACACCCTTCTTCGACCCGCAGGAGTCCCTGATGTGGCGACTCGACACGCCGTGGTTCACCGTAGCGTTGGTGATGACGATCTTCGCCGTCGGCGGCGTGATTTTCGGCCGCTTCGAGCAGCACAAACCGCGCTCGCGCCGCGTGCTGAAGCAGGCGCTGGTGCTGGCTGCGTTCGTGATGGTCGACAGATTCGGAGGTCGGTCGTGGATGTTCGGTCTGCGGGGCCTTTTTGGGGCGGCGGCAGCGGTCGTTCACGGGTGGTGGCTGCCGAAGCACGGAATCAACGGCTGGACGGCTGAGCCGTACGATCGGTATCTCGCACTGATCAAGGGTGAGCAGCGCGGGCGGGAATCGTGACTTGCTCGGCCGGCGCACCATGCTGATCCTCGGAGCAGTTCTGAGCACACTCGCGGCCCTGCTGCACGTGGGCTGCATCGTGTTCGGCGCGCCATGGTACCGGTTCTTCGGCGCCGGCGAAGAGATGGCTCGAATGGTCGAAGCGGGGAGCTGGAGGCCGACGATCATCACGTCGGGCATCACGGTGGTGCTGTTGATCTGGGCGCTCTATGCGCTCTCAGGGGCGCAGGTGATCGGGCGGCTGCCGTTGCTGCGCGTGGGCCTGTGTGTGATCACGGCGGTCTATCTGGTCCGTGGACTGGCGGTGGTGCCGGTTGTGATCTGGATGCCCGGGCAAAATACGGCGTTTCTCTGGTGGAGTTCAGCGATCTGTCTGGTGTTCGGGGTGACACACGCGCTTGGGCTGTGGAAGGCGTGGGATCGGCTCTGATCGACCGCAGTGGCCCGTCCAGCTGCGAGAGTGAGAATGCCAGTGGGCCACGCGGCGGCGCTTGTTTGCAAGATAGGAAAGCGGCTGTCGAGTGTCGCCGAGACCCCTTCGCAATTCACAGCGATCTGTGTTTGACGGCGGTCCGGAAACAGACTGCTTGACGCAGAGGCGCAGAGACTCGGAGGCGCAAAGGGGTCTGTTGCGTTCGGGGCACATCTGCTCAGGTCTTTTTTGGGCACGCTCTATCTCTGCGGCTCTGCGACTTTGCGACTCTGCGTCACGCAGTTGCTGTTCGCTCGTTGTGCGTTGGAGGCCAGAATGCTCATATCGATCGCCGCGCGAGTATCAGCTGGTGTTCAACGCTACGTCGGTGGCCCGAATAATGACGTTCCATGCACGACGATCATTGCGGCACCACCGTCCAGCCCTGACCAGTGATGTTCACAGCTCGTTCAACTCCTGTCGTAGTGTTCGGCCCGACCGCACAGGTGACCGAGCAGGTCGAAGCGAGGAGGAAACCTGTCAGTGTGGTTATGGGCGACATACCCGCCGTCACGGTGTTGCCGCTGATGGTGAGATTCTTCGTCGCGCCGCCGATCGCCATTCCGACGCGCAACACATCGCCCACGCCGATAAGAGTGCGACCGCGACCGACGTCGGTGAGTGTATTCCCGACGATGCGCGAGGCAACCGTGCCACCGACGATGGCAACGCTCAGAATGCCCGGGCCGATCGCGTCGCGAATCGTGTTGTCGGAAATGTCCAGATACTCGATCGCCAGCCGAGGTTCGACGCCGCGCAGGCTGATACCAACCGACAATCGGTCGACATCCGCCGCCCGGCCGCCGAATGTCGCAAACGTGATCTGATTACTCCGCATTTCCAGTCGGAGGAGGCGGCCGTTCGCTACGCCGGGCTCAAATCGGATGCCCGATGGCGCATCCGCAACCATCGCCGGCGACGGCCACCAGCCATCGGGGTCCAGCCGTATCTCGTTGCTGTCCAGCGCTAGTGTGATGAACGCCGGAGGAGCGTTGGCTGGCGCCATGCCTGCCAGCGGCCAGATATTGAGCCCGATGGCGGCGCCGGCAATTGTGTTGCGTGCGTAGCGCTGTCGCGCCGGTGCACCGACGATCCCGACCAAGTTCGCCCCCTGCAGAAAGCCGGCGATATCGTTGCCGCGAACCTCGTGTTCATCACCGTGCGACTCGATCGCCGTGCGCGCGCCCAGTGTGCCCACGCCATTGCGGGAGCGAAACTGGTTGTCGGCGATACGCACACGAATGCCATCAGTGTAAATCGACGAGTGATCGTGATCGATCAGCACACCACCTGCATTCAGAAACCGGTTGCGCTCGATCACGACATCAGTCACCTCGGCCCCGTTGAACGAGATCGTGTTTCCGTTGTCGAAGTCGGTGAAGGTGCAGTCCGCGACGCGTGCGCGGCTGCCGCGAAAGCTGCGGAGCGCGATACGAAGGGTTCGCGTGTCGTCGAGCAGATCGCCATTGGTCTCATCTGCATTGCGCACGGGGTTGTTCCGACCGTTGCCATCGATGGTGATGCCGACCAGTTCGAAATCGTCGAGACGGGTTGGGTAGGTGGCCGGTGCCATCACACTTTCGTAGACCATCTGCGCATCCGCGACGCGGAGCGTGGCTTGTCCTGCGGGCCGACCCGCCAGTCGCAGTCGGGGATAGATCGTGAGTGCGCGCCCGGTGGCCGGGTTGATCGAGATGTCGAAACGTCCCGCCGGTACGACGAGAGTTCCGCCACCGGCGACATTGACCGCGTCGAGCGCCGCCTGCAGCGCCGCGGTGTCATCGCGCCCATCGTTGGGTATGGCGCCGAAGCTGGTGGCGACGAACTCGCGCGCGGGAATGTTCGGCAGCGCGACGGCGCTTGGGACGAAGGCCGGCGGCAGTGGCTCGGTGCCGGGCGACGGGACGGTCGGGCCGGAAGAACCATTGCAGGCAGTCAGGAGTGCAGCCAGCAGTTCAATGAGTGGCTTCGCGCGTGTCGTGTGCATTCGCAATCTGGCTCCGTGGTTGTTCGTCACGTGGCGGGCGGAAGTGCTTCCACAATCACACATTGCTCGTACGACGCGCGATACTGACGCATGTTGCGTCGGACAGGCAACCGGAACGAAGGCGCGCCGATCACTCGTTCCGCCACCGGAAGCCTGATTCAGCGAAACATCAGTGCCGGGATTAGTCCATAACTCACGACCCAATTGAACATCTCCAAGGTCAGCAGCTCCGACAGGCCGCGGTGTGCAATACTCCTCAGGAGCGTCATGTGTGCAAATGCGGTGCCGAGCGGCGCCCAGCGAGTGCGTGACTCCATACCCACAAGCGTCGCTTACGGTGCCGTCGCCTCGCCAAACGCCCCTGCCGGCAGACTAAGGACACTCAGCGTATTCCTGCCGGAGCCCCTGCAGCGATACCATCCACAATGCGCACACCGGCAGCGCGGCCGTGCAGAATCTGACGGCACCAGAGAATGCACTCTGCCTGGATGATCCGCAGCTATCCCGCGAGGGCTCGATGGTCGGCGGCGCGTTGCGCCCTCTGCCGCCGGCGTCAGAACGCGACCGCAAAGACACGGAAGAACGCCGCCCAGTCGGATGCCCGAAACACCGAGAAGGGCCGCGTCAGAGGCGCCGCGTCAGCGAACGCCACCCTTGCGGGCACCGCGTCCACGATGACCGGTCGTTGCCCGACGAAGGTGAGCGCCTGCCGACTGGCGAGCGTGGTATTCACATCGAACACCGCGCCACCATGCGACGCGAACAGGGAATCTTGCTCGGTGTGACCGACGACGATATACCGAACGCCGTACTGTGCACGCACGCGATCGATCAGCGCCTGCGGCGCCAGCGGATACGCATCGGTCGCCATGCGATAGCCGCGATATTGCGTCGGAGCCATCTTCCCCGTCAGTCGGCTCCGGACCGAGTCTTCACTGATCCGGCCTGCAAGCAGCTCGCGATGTGCCTGATTGATGGCGTCGAGATCCTGCCCAGCATCGAGCGTCGCGCTGCTGATGCCGCCATGCGCAAAGAGCACATCCCCGATCCTGAGCACGATCGGCTTGCTCCGAAGCCAGCGCCCGAGAACCGTTGTGTCGCTGAGCGCCGATCCGTACGGCAGCATCTGTTCGATGGCGAACAGATGCTCGGCTTCGACACCCTTGATGTTGCCGGCGAATCCGTACTGCTCATGGTTGCCGAGGACGAGGTGCACGTCGCCGCCAGCGGCCCTCGCCTTCCCTTCGAGGGCGTAGAGGAACCAGAGCAGGTCGTAGACACTGCGTCCGCGGTCAATGAAATCACCAAGCACCACCAGCCGACCGTTGCCATAGGTCCATGCCGCAGTGGAATCGGTCACGCCAACAGCGCGAAGCCACCCGCGCAGGTATTCCACGTCACCTTCGAGATCGCTGACGACCGCGATCCGCTCCGTGGCAGGAAGTACGTTCGGAACAACGGTTTCGGCACCGGTGCGAAGCGCCACCTGCGAACGGCGGCCCAGGCACTCGATATCGACCTGGTTCTGCTGCAGCGGCGCCCGCGCCACCGAGTCGCGGCAGAACCACTGCGCGGTGGCACCTGTGCTGGTCGTCGTGATTACCGGTCCGTGCAGTTGCAACAGGTGAGGTGCGTCCGCCACTCTGGCAAGATCGGCGCGCCATCGGACGGCACCACGGCCCACGGGAATCAGAATGCTGTCATACACGCCGCCCGATGTCTGTACGACGGTACTTCGTGATATCCAGAGCAGAAACGAGGCCGCCAGGACGACCCCAAGCAGCAGCAGCGCGCGCCGGAGTCGGGTAAATCGGCGTGAAGACATGAACGGGGAGGAGCGTGATTCGGGCGGGGCGAATGGTGGGGACGTACGGGCAATGTGGCGGAGTGTTTCGGTCGGGCCGCGGCATCGGGCTGACGTGCTGCGGTGAGCCTGCGAGCGGTTGCTGGCGCGGGACCACTCGCCCGGTTCGGAAGGCGATCCACCGGGCCGTCCGTCGGCAGAAATTAGCAGTGACTGCCGGAGCCAGCGGCGGGTACTCCCCTTTGAGTCCAGAGTCTGAGGCCGAGCTGCTCGCGATGGGGCGGCAAATGTGTCGACGGTGCCGACGAGCATTTCACGACGTGATGATGGTGGAATGCCTCGCACAGATCTCCAGCTCCGCCCGCGTCGTTCGCTATTGCTTCCCTCTTCCTGCAGGACCGTTCCAATGTCCCTGTCACGCTGCCTGCTCGTCCCGGTTGCCGCACTTTGCGCGGCCTGCTCGACGACCACCGCACCCGGTGCCGGTGATCTGTCGCCACCCATCGAGATTCAGGGAGCTGTTGCCGTCGAGTCACGACTCGATACGCGGCTGGAGCTACCGGTTTCGGCCCAGGGCGGCCTTCTGTTCACGCGGTTGCTCGTCACAAACCGGTTACCCGAATCCGTGTCGAGCGGCGCCTGCACGCTCGCGTCAGATGCTCGCGCCATGAACGGTGGCGCATGGCGCAACGTGTCGCCGGCGGATCAGGGGTGCACCAGGCAGCTGCTGGTGGCGGTGCCAGGGGGCAGCATGTCGTTGTCGGTGGTGGCCGACCAGGCGCTGCTGCGTGCGGTGGCGGGTGGCGCCGGGCGGACCGCGGTGCTCCGCGTGCGGCATTTGGTGTCGGGGGCGGCGGTGAGCTATCTGGCGCAGAGCGCGGAAGTACTCATCACGGCACCGTAGGGGCATACTGTTCCCTAAATGGGCACGCGTGTTCCGGTGTGACGGCGCGTCCGTCGGGTGTAGATCTCGCGAATTCGGTCATACGCACATAGCGCCGGCGTCTGTACATACGAGGCGGTGATCAGCGACTCCCCTGCTCTCAGGGTTGGCAGGTCGAAATCAGGGAACACAACCGGTGTGTTCGCAGTCGAGCCCCCGCGAGGTGAGAGGAGACCGGGCGATGAAGAAGTCGACGTCAACCCGCCGTTGATCGCGGACTTTGCGTCGATATGACCGTCTGCTGATCGGCGCGGCACCGCCTGTCGCTTCTTTCCGCTCAGCGACCCCCGGCCAGCACCTGTCCAGGTGCCAGACGAACGACGTAGTCTCGCCCCTCCCGGCGCACATCGCGTCGATTCCACTGCACTGTCGCCCCATCAAACGGATCCCGCAGCTTCAGGACTCCCGTCGCAATGCTGGTCACACGCACGGCCGTAGTCCGCCCTGCCACACGCGTGGCGCTCACGCGAAATCCGCCCTCAGCGCGCAACTCCCGGAATGACACATCGCGCCATCGCGCACTCACTGCCGGAAAGACACGCACCACCCCGCCCCAGCTCTGCAGCAGCATCTCGTGCGCCGCATGCAGCGCAAGAAAGTTGCCCTCCAGCGTCACGGGTCGGTACGTGTACTTCGAGAGTCCCGATTTCGTCTGATCACCGTTGGCGTGAAAGCCGTTCGGGAGAATGAACGCGCAGCGATAGGTCTCGAGGTTCTGCAGCGCCTCGTCTCCGCGACCCGCACGCGCGAGCATCGCGCTGCACCAGGCGAAGCTGTAGCCAGTCCACCAGTCGCTGCCGAACCGTTGCAGTTCATCGAGCGAGCGTTGCACCACGACGCTGTCGCGCGGATCGTCGATCGTGAGCAGCGACAGTGGATGGACCGCCATGGCGTGCGAGAAGTGGCGGTGTGATTCGGCGTATGCCAAACCCAAGGCGAACGGCAGGGTGTTCGTGCTGGCGTCGATCACCAGAGGCTGCAACGCCGCACGCGTCGCCCGCCATGACGCGGCGGCGGTACTGTCGCCGAGTGCTTTGGCCATCTCGTCCAACGCCGCAAAGGCCCAATGCAGGAGTGCCAGATCGAAGTTCGACATGCTCGGCAACCATGCGCGCATCGAGTTGTCGAAGATCTCCGGGCTGGTGGAGAGTGGCAGACGCAGTCGCCCATCGGCACCCCGGACGAGCAGCGCCTGCGTCGCGCGACCGAGTTCTGCGACGAATGGATACGCGCGCGCGCGCAGGAAACGCGCGTCGCGCGTGTAGCGCCAGTGCAGGTGGAACGACTGCGCCACCCAGAGTCCCATCGTCGGTGACAGCGAATACTGTCCCCATCCGCCGAGTGGTGATCCGTCGAGCGCCATCACGCCGGGGATCGCGGCGCCTGGTGTGCCGAAGAAGTCACGCGCGAAGCGACGGTATGACGGGAGCAACTTCCAGTTGTACTCCAGCCATCCACGCATCGCATCATCGGCGCCGGCCGCGTGCGCGGCGAGATAGGTCATCTGCGTGTTGAGATCATTGTGCAGATCGCCCTTCCACGGCGGCAGCGTTCCACCGTCGGCGGTCCAGACGCCCTGCAGCGGAATCGGTGGTGCACCGTTGCGCGCCCCGGCGGCGTAGAGGTACTGCACGAAGTCGAGGTGCGACTGCATCGCCGTGTCAGGGACCGTCACCGACGACGTCGACGCCCAGTAGTGCTGCCACCAGGCGCGATGGCGCTGCAGCGTGGGTGCGTAGCCTTGCTGCATCGCGTGGCGGAGCCGCGTTCGTGCAATGCGCAGCGGATCGGTACCGTCGGCCGACGTGGCGATCGTGATGGCAACGAGTGTTGCGGCAGGTTCACGACGCGTGCCGATGGCGACGACGTAGGTGAACGCACCGGCGGCGCGCTGTATCATCCACTGCTCTCTGTTTCCCGTCGTCTTGCTGCTGTCGTCGCCCCACGTTGCGTCGTCGTAGCCGAGTGTCGTGAGCGAGGTGGGGCGTACGATGGTGACGCGATCGAGGTTCGGGACACGGAAGAGCGCGGCGGTGTCGGTGGCGCTGAAGAAGCCTTGCAGCTGGCCGGAGGTGGTGGTCACGGTCGCTTCAGCGGTGCGCAGGTTCAGCGCAAACTGTTTCGCGTTGCCGTTTGCCGCCAGCTCGAAGACGATCCGGCCGCCGGGGAGTTTGGTCGGATGGGCGACGTTGTCGTAGGGATCGTCGAACCGGATGCGGAGGGAGTCGGCTTTTGCTTCGCGGACGAGTCGGATGATGTCGGCGTAGCGGTGGCCCGGTTGGCCGAATGGCGCGGCGGGGCGGAGATCCCAGAGGTCGGCGCGGTCGAGGGAGAGGTTGATGGTGTGGTCGGCGCCCCAGAGGAGGCCACCGAGGAGGCCGTTGCCGAGGGGGAGGGCGGAGTCCCAGGTGGGGAGGGGGGCGGGGAGGGTGAGCGTGCGCGCAGGCGTTGGTTGTGCGATCGACAGGCTCGGCGCGACGGCCAGGAGCGCAATGCAGTGCAGGACTCGGCGGCGGGTTCTGGGTCGGGGAGTCTGGGGCGTTCCGCGCAGCATCGTGATTCGGAGTTCAGAGACGAGAAGTCGCGGGGATGCACCTCAACTGTAGTTGAAGCTCCGGTACGGCGACGAGACCGCCAGTCCGCAGGGCAGGCACGCGGGCGCCGGGTGGGGACCACCACCGCGACCCTTCGACGAGTCCGGTGACAGCGACGCGCGAACGCGCCCAAGGGCAGAGGCGCGCGGGCTCAGCGAGCCGGCCAGACCCAACATCGGAACCAGAAATCGGGGAGCGCCGGCCGTCCGTACGAGCGACAGCGTCACGTCTCAGACCGGTCAGACACCAGTCATCCCGCACGACCGGTGCGCGACTCGCGCGAGTGAATCACGAATCGAGCCAGACTCCCACCCTTCATCAATGCTTCTGATGCGATGCACCAGAATCGTCGCCGCACTGATCATCATCCTCAGTGCCGCCTCCTGTGGTGGCGACGACAGCAAGCCAACGGGTATCAAGCCCATCGAGTACCGCTCCATCGAACTCACGGCACCGGTCACTTTGCTGACGGCGATCAATGATACGATGAGAGTGACGGGTGTCGCGATCGACGCAAGCGGAGCGAGGAGTGCGCTTCCGACCGCAATCTGGAGGTCGTCGAACGCGGCGGTATTGACCGTCTCTGCAGAAGGCCTCGTTTCAGCCAGAGGTAACGGCGAAGCGACGATCACGGTCAATCTGGGTTCCGTGTCGAGTAGCGTCGTGCTGCGTGTGCAGCAGGAGGTGGCCTCGGTCACGATCGCCTCAGGCGCCGTTCCGACGCTGATCAAGGCGATCGGCGTGACGGTCTTCGCGACGGCCTCGGCGAAGGACCGGAACGGGTTTTCGGTCCCCAGCGCACCGATCGCGTGGACAACCTCGGATACTGCGGTCGCGTCGATCGATCAGAGCGGTGCAATGCGGACCCGCAAATCGGGGCGCGCCACCGTCCTCGCGGCGTCGGGCTCGATCACCGCCTCGGCGCCTTTCGAAGTCGCGACACGGATCAGGGTCCCGATCGATTCCTTTCTCGCGACGCCGATTGCCGGAGCGCGGTGGGAGGTCCCCGTTGTCCTTGTGTCGTACATTCCTACTGCCGATGGCATCAACCTCGATGTCGCGAAGAGTCCGGACTTCTACACGCTGAACCGCCTCTCGCTGACTGCGATCGAGAACAACATCCTCGACATCTACCGGCGCAAGAAGATGGCGCTCGAGCAGGGGAGTCGTTTCCGAGGCTACGCCAACCCAGCAGCCGTGCCATCGCTCGGGTTCCGCGTCGTCGAGCACATCAACGTCTACGAATTGCTGCCGCCGAGCACGCGCCCGGGCGTGGTGGCGAACACGCGGCTGCCGGACTGGTTCAGGGTCTTCGCCGAGCTTGGACTCGACACGCTGATCCGGAACCGCGGCGTGAAACAGGTGTGGGTCGCAACCGGCAGCTTCGACGCCGGCTATCCCTCGTACGATCCGGCGATTCACAACCTGGCAGACGCGCGGTATCTCTGGGAATCCAACATGTCGAGCCCGACGACCGGCGACGTTTCCAACAGCGATCGTTTCGCGGGTGATCTGCCGGTGCTCGGGCACACCTACGTCGTCTATGGGATCAACTTCCGGCGATCGCAAGCCGAGGCGATTCACAATGTCGGCCACCAGCTCGAGGCGCAGTTCGCGCACGCGAATCAGGCGTTCGAAGGCAATACGGACCTGTTCTGGAGATCGTTCGTTGGTCAGGACAATTCCCGGAACTTCATCAGGGGCCGGTCCGGGTGGACACACATGCCGCCGAACACGATCACGAACTACGACTATCTGAATGTGACGCCGACGATGTCGGACATCGAGGATTGGCGTCCGGACGGCACTGGGGTGAAGAAAAACGTGAGCCGCGACACCTGGGGGCAGCTCTCTTACCCGTGGCCGGGCGCTGCGGAGTTCGGGCAGCGCGTCGAGGCGCAGTGGTATGTGTACTGGATGCAGAACATGCCGGGGTTGGGAAACACGATCCCGCGCGGGAGTGGGGTGATGACGAACTGGTGGTGGTTCGTGGCCGACTGGGATGCTGCCATCCGCACGGGCACCGGGTTGGCGACGGTGCGAAGCTAGGCGCGCAGCGGGAATTCCGAATGGCGGTGCCGTCTGACGAGTACCTGTAACTCGTCACCGTCATTCCACGGAAGCCAAAATGCGCCGCCTCGCCTTCTGCAACACTCGCGGTCTACTGTTCGGCCTGATGCCGCTTGCAATCCCACAGTCGGCGTTGCACAACTCCGTGGCCAGCGTTGCGCAGGTCGCATTCGCCACACCGGCGGCCCGCGGCGCGGATGCGCACGCACGAAGCATCCCCGTCCGCCGACTCGTCGGAAGCTACGTTCTGACGCAGCACAAATCCGATCCGCTGCCAGCCCTCGTGCACGATGATAGCGTGTCGACCGAGCTGCTCGTCGGCGGCACGATCGAGATCCATCAGAATTCGCAGTTCAAGCTGCGGTACACGACGAGGACGACGATGCGAAGCACCGGCCAGGTTGAAGACGCGCCGGTCGAGCTGACGGGCCGCGTGTCACCAACACCAGCGGGCCTGCGCCTCACCGTCATGTCGGACAACGGTGAACCGTCGGAGGAGCCGTGGTCAGTCAATGCGACGCTCACGAGGCGGCTGCAGCTCGTCGTCACATTCGACGATGGCGATCTGGAGACGCTGAGTTTCCGGAAACGCTGAGCCTCACAGCTCAGCGGTCAGCCGGCGGCAGCGTTCAGGATTTGCCGGATCGCTTCCAAAAGTGCCTCGCGATCGCCACTCGCACGCCATTCACCTGCAGCGAGCGCCCGAACGGGTTCCGAGACAGAACTCCACAGCTCTGCGGGTTCGAACTTTCTGGTTGACAGTTGTGTCAGTTGAGTCATCGCAACGCCATCGGCGGCGAAGAACAGATCCTGCCCGCTCTTCGCCGCAAGTTGTGCAGAGCCTGCCCAGACACCGAGGTCGAACCAGGCTTCATCGTCGAGCATCAGCTTCAGCTGCTGCGCGATCTCGGAGCGATCCGAAGGGGTGCCGAACGCCCCCGTCTTGCCGAGAACGTCGAGGCGAGCCGACAATGGAGCAGAACCGAGGACGTCATTGAGCAACTCCTGCAACTGTCCGACGGCACTCGTGACCGCCGATGAGTCGCTCGCATTGACCGCTACTTCGAGCTGAGCAAACCGGACGCCCGACCGGAAGGCACGAGCGGAACTCTCTCTCGTGGGCGCAGCGCCTCGCGTGACCGACCAGCCAGGCTCATCCCATTGTGCACCAAGCACCCGCGACAGCGACCCGGATCCCGTTGCA
This sequence comes from Gemmatimonadaceae bacterium, assembly GCA_031423355.1. Taxonomy (GTDB): domain Bacteria; phylum Gemmatimonadota; class Gemmatimonadetes; order Gemmatimonadales; family Gemmatimonadaceae; genus JACMLX01. Next base: position 28,919 of record JANPFJ010000303.1, read on the forward strand.
CCTGCGATTCTCGTCGACTGCGCAATCGTGAGTACGCCCGCGTCGCTTGCGGGTGTATTCCGGAACACGACAAAGACCGCCGACGCGGCGGCCAGCATCGCCAGCGGTGCCAGGTAGCGAGGCCGCCCTCGACGTGTGGCGATGTCCGTCGGCGGCTCAGCACCGGGCGGTTCCTGCGCTGTGTGGGCCTCTCCCGCTTCAAGCTCGCGTCGGATCGCCGATGCCTCCAAGAACTCGGCGTACGCGTCTTTCGACGCGGCAATCGTACGGAGCACGGACTCGCGTTCGGCAGGTGAGGCCGCGCCGTCGAGGAAGGCTGCGAGCAACTCAGGTTCAATCTGCGGGGCGCTCATCGGTCGGCTCCCGTGCGAAGGTCATGCGTTTGGTCTCGGATGATCGTGATCACCACGCCACCTCACTGGACAGCAAGTCGCGCGCCCGTTCCCGGTCGACACCACGCTCCGTGAGCAGCGCGCGAAGTTTCAGTTCAATTGCCTCGATCCTTCGATACAGCGGCTTCTGGTCGATCCTCAGCGTCCGGGAGATATCCGCGACGGAAATGTCGTCC
>JANPFJ010000304.1:0-1051 GCA_031423355.1 Gemmatimonadaceae bacterium
ATCGTGATTCCCGTGCCGCCGCGGTTGGGCAACGACGTGGTGATCGCGAAGAACGTGACCAAGGCGTACGGCGACAAGTTGTTGTACGACACGTTGAGTTTCTCGTTGCCGCGCGGTGGCATTGTGGGTGTGATCGGCCCCAACGGTGCTGGTAAGACCACGTTGTTCCGCATGATCATTGGCACCGAGGCGCCTGATGCCGGGTCATTGAAGACTGGTGAGACTGTGCATCTGGGATACGTCGATCAATCGCGCACGCTGGACCCGACGAAAACCGCATGGCAGGAAATCTCAGGCGGTGTGGAGCAGATCATGGTGGGCAAGCGCGAGCTCAATTCGCGCGCCTATCTCAGCTCATTCAATTTCCGCGGAACAGATCAGCAGAAGAAGGTGGGCGATTTGTCGGGCGGTGAGCGCAACCGACTGCACTTGGCGAAGACATTGATGGCCGGTGCGAACGTATTGCTGCTGGACGAACCGACGAACGACTTGGATGTAGATACGTTGCGCGCGTTGGAAGTGGCGTTGTTGGATTTCGCCGGCTGCGCGGTGGTTATCTCTCACGATCGTTGGTTCTTGGATCGCATTGCGACGCACATCTTGGCGTTTGAAGGTGAGTCGGAGACGGTGTGGTTTGAGGGGAACTACGGGGCGTACATTGAGGATCTGAAGCGGCGGAAGGGGTCGGATGCGGACCAGCCGCATCGGATTAAGTACAAGCCGTTGGTAAGGAAGTAGGGCGGGCGCGGTCTGTTGTGAGGCGTTGTGTGGCGGGGGTGGTTGTTGCCGTTGTCCGCGCGACGAGGTCGCTCGGAGTGTGGAACGTAGGCACGCGCATGGGTGCCGAGTTCGGCGGCCGCGGCGCGTCGCACTCGATGAGGGTGTTAAGCACCTCTCGTGGCATTGGGTCGCTATACTGCAATACTCGCAGCATATCACGACGTCGGGTTCGTGCAGGACCGTGGGCACGGTCCAGCACGACAGGGTTGCGGGTTTAGCGGCGGGGGGTGGGCGGGCAAAGTGTTATTGTGGAGAAAAGCGCAGCGTAGCG